>NZ_CP114767.1:0-318958 GCF_027359925.1 Hymenobacter canadensis
TGTGACGTCACCGGCGCCATTCGCTTCGATACCCCCAAGCCCGATGGCACGCCGCGCAAGTTGCTCGACGTGAACAAGCTAAAGGTGCTGGGCTGGCGGTACACCATCAGTCTGCGCGAAGGAATAGAGCAGGTATATCAGGAGGTGTTTAAAGGAGTAAGAAAATAGCTTACGAGTAATTCTTTAAGCTGTAAAAGCAAGAATGATATCAGTAGTTGGTACTTAGAAGTTTATAGATTAGCGTAATAGGGTCTGTAAGCTATCTGCTAAAATTTTGGCCGCCAAGGCTTGGCCCTGTGGATTCCAGTGTGTATCTGTGGTATAATACAGCGCGGTGGTAGGATTTGCCAAGGCTTGCTGCCGGAGTCGTGTTTCTAGATCAATGGTCTGAACGCCTCTTTGCCGGAGAGCAAAATATAATCTGGCAGTAAAACCTGGATGATAAGTCACTGTGGCGGGAAGTCTTTCCCGATATATGGTGCTCTTATCAGGAGCTGCTGCGAATATCAATTGAATACCTTTTTTTTGCAGATCTTCTTTCACTTGAGCGATACCGTCCGCAATGGCGGCTAGCTCTATATCCGAAGTAGGTGTATGATGTACACCTTGTTCTTCGCTCAGAAACTGCATAGGAGATACATGTGTTGTCAATTGCTGGCGTCCAAGTAGTACGGTAGTATCGCGGGAATTGCCAATGTGCCAACTGATTTCACTGGCAACATGCTGCATGGGAGCCTTGATGGGAGCTGATTCAGTTAAATAGCCATCCAGATTAGCAGGCCATAAAACTGAGCTACGCCAAGACAAATAAGTGCGTTTGAGTGGGTTAGTTGGCAGCTTTAGCTCACCACGGCGCTGGATCATCCAAGTTACAAACTCGTCGGTGTTTATTCCTGCTTCTACCCGAAGCCAAACGACCACACGAGTATGCTGAAAAGCAGGGGCAGGAGCGTCTAACAGTCGAGCCATTGCCAAAGTGCCTCGACCATCGATAGACGCATTACCAACTTGCTTACCTAAATGACTAGCCAAACTGTCAGCAATTAAGTCATTAATAAAAAACGAATCTCCACACAGCGTTACGGCAAATGGACCTCCTGACGTCTTACGAAATCCGTATGCATCTGTGGTTATCCAGCGGCGTGTGGTGTCTTCGTGGGCCGCGTATGGGGCCGATAGCGCATTAACGTTAAGACGCTTTGCTATAATAGGCCGCAAAGGCCATAGCTGGCGGGACTGATTCGGTTGTTCGCTGAAAACATGAGCTCCCTGCATGTATATCAGGCTTTTAGGGCCATGCTGCCAGAAACGGCCCAGCGTGTCGCCAACCCACAATAGTAACCAGAGCAGACCTACTACCGCCGTGACAAGCCGGATGCCACGAGCCGAGCCTCGGGGGCGCAGAGCGTTATGATCGGCAGGGTGATAAGCCGGTCCAAAGAACAAGTGAGTAAGCCGGTTTCGGAAAGCAATTAGATGATGTTGCATCAGTACAGGTAATTGAGTTCGGTAACCAGTTGTCTAAAACTGAAAATAAAGGAACGGGCTGTTTTGCTGGGTCAGAATCAGAATGATGCTCAGTACCAAGCCAGCCCCATATACTATAGCAGTTCGCAGATTTAGCCGAACAGGCTGCTTCCATAGGTTTGGATACGTCATGGATACTACTATTGCGAAGGCTAAGAAGAGCAGTGCCAGTGGTTGAGCTAGGTGTAGCGGCCTAATCGGCCCGGCATTGTAGCCTACTAGGTTTCCTAACACCCTAAAGGCCGTAGTGAAATCGACTGCACGGAAAAACACCCATCCGATTAGGACCAGCAAGAAAGTAGCTAGCTTCTGCCCCCAGATAGGTAACTGTTTAAGAGGATGCTTCTCACCAAGAGCACGCTCAATTGCTTGTAATACGCCGTGATATAAACCCCATATGACAAATGTCCAAGCAGCACCGTGCCAAAGACCTCCCAGTAACATTACCAATATCAAATTAATGTATGTGCGGTATTTGCCCTTGCGATTACCGCCTAACGGTACGTACAAATAATCTCGCAGCCAAGACGATAAAGAAATATGCCATCTGCGCCAGAAATCCTGAATGCTGGTAGATTGATAGGGAGAATTGAAATTTTGGATAATCTCAAAGCCAATCATTAGCCCCAAACCCACCGCCATATCAGAATAGGCAGAAAAGTCAAAATAAATCTGCATGGTGTAAGCCAAGCTTCCTATCCAAGCATCAGTAATTGTAGTGCCAGCCGTTGAATTAAATAAGGCATCCGATAATGGTGCCACGTTATCAGCAATTATAAGCTTTTTGAGCAGTCCTGTAATAAAAAAGATGATGCCCACGGCAAATTTTCCTTCTGAATGCTCCCGTTGTTTAAGTTGCCGGTCCAAATCAACGTAGCGCATGATTGGACCAGCTACCAGATGAGGGAATAGGGATATGAAGCAGAAAAAATCAATAATGTTATTAGCTGGTTTTACCTCGCGCCGATAAATGTCAATGGTATAAGATAATGACTCAAAGGTATAAAAGCTGATTCCTACAGGTAGTATCAATCCAGTAATGATAGGAGCATACTCAGGTAAATGCATCCAAGCAAATGCGCCATTCAGACTAGCAGCAAAGAAGTTGTAATACTTAAAAAAACCTAACACTGCTAGATTAACAATAATGGTTAAAGTCATCAAAAGCTTACGCCTAGATTCTGTTTTGGCCTCGTATAAGTGTTTCCCAATTACATAATCAGAAGCAGTTGATGCCATCATTAGAAGACAGAATATAGGGTTCCACCATCCATAAAATACATAGCTCATGAGTGTGAGCCAAGCGTTACGCGCTTTTACCGTTTTGAGCAGCCCATAGTAAACTATTAACAGAATAGGAAGAAAGAAAAAAAGAAAGATGTAGCTGTTAAAAAGCATGAGAAAAAGGGTGTGGGTCGGGCGACCCTAGATAGTAGTACAGAGTGAGGTGACCCAACAAGACCGGGTCAAGAGCCGACAAAAGTAATTAATTCAAGTTGTGGATCAGCAACTATAGCGGTTTCGTGAACGATATAACCATATGTAAAGCTTCTCGCCCTTGAACGAGTTGTGGGCTAAGAGCCTGTTAGAAATTAGGTGGGTTCTCTTTCTGCGATACTATCAAAACGCCATTTCGGGCGCTTTCGAGTCTGTGCCTCTGTGCCTCTGTGCTGAATTAAGCATTAATGTGCCATTTCTGGCTTGTCTCGGGGGTAGAAGCATCAGCCAACGCTATTTTTTAACAGGCTCTAAGCGGCTCGGCGGACGAGATGCGAATACGCGTTTTTACATCCATCTTACCATGTTAGTCCAACCAATATTATCCCCTTCCGAAGGGGCAAACCGTCAGGTTAAACCAAGTGGTGCCGGAAACGACTGGATATGTTTGGTTACCTTTGCCCCATCGCACATACTTAACTAACCCAAGTTGCGGATTAGGCTAGGCTACAAAAAAGTCTGTTCCGTTTGGAACAGCTAGGTTTGAAGTATTCGACTCCTTCAACCAGCGTGTGCCATGACAGAACAGACCGTTGCAATGTACTGCTTCATCGACGATTTTTTGCGCCTCTACCAGCCGTGCTGGTACGATAAACGTCGGCATCTGTCCGATGCCGACGTGTTGACGACGGCCTTGCTAGCGGCGCGCTTTTTTGGCGGTAATCTGGCGGCGGCCCGGCGCTACATGCAGCAGCATTGGGGCATGAAAGCGCTGGAAAAGAGTGGTTTTACGCGCCAGTTGCACCGCCTGTATGACGTGCTCGAAAGCCTGTTTCTAGCGCTAGGTCAGCACCTGAAAGCGCTGAATACGGATGCCCGCTACGTCATCGACTCGTTTCCGGTGGCTGTGTGCGACAACATCCGCATCGCCCGTTGCCGCCTACTGCAGGACCCGGCCTACCGGGGCTACTCGGCCAGCAAACGGCGCTATTTCTATGGCTTCAAGGTGCAACTCGTCAGGATCCACGACGGCCTGCCGGTGGAGCTGTACATCCACTCCGGCAGTGAAGCCGACATCACTGGCCTCAAGGCCCTGGCTCCGCAACTGCCCGAAGGCAGCGTGCTCTATGCCGATGCGGCCTACACCGACTACGACTGGGAGAATGCCTGGCGTGAAGCCGAGCAGGCCGACCGGCGGGCCAACAGCAAACGGCCGCACGAACTGTGGCAGAACTTTCTGATTCAGCATTTTCGCAAGGGCGTGGAAACTACTATCAGCCAGATTACGGAGCGCTTTCCTAAGTCCATCCACGCCGTCACCGCCCAGGGGTTCGCCCTCAAACTGTTGCTCTTTGTCTTCACCCTTAGGCGCTTAATTCGCAACTTGGGTTAAATAAGGCCGGCAAGCGAACAGGAAACAGCCCGCCATTCAACATTAACCAGACGATTTGTGCTAACAACAGAAGCCCTTAACGGGACGGAAACCCGTCCCGGCAGCCCGCTGCCCAACGACGACCAATGGACTGAAATAATCCAGCCCCGTACGCGGTTGCTCGACCTGGGTTTGCGCGAGGTGTGGCGCTACCGCGACTTGGTCATGCTCTTCGTCCGCCGCGACGTGGTATCGACGTACAAGCAGACTATTCTGGGGCCCATCTGGTTTTTCGTGCAGCCTTTGCTCACCACCATTATGTATATGGTGGTGTTCAACGGCATTGCCCAGATTCCCATCGGCGACGTACCCGCGCTGCCGTTCTACCTGGCCGGCGTGACCATCTGGAACTACTTCTCCCAGGCCCTCACGTCCACGGCTACCGTTTTTACCGCCAACGCGGCCATTTTCGGGAAAGTGTACTTTCCGCGCCTGACCATGCCGCTGTCCATTGTGCTGTCGAACCTGGTGCGGTTTGCCATTCAGCTGGGGCTGTTCCTGTTGGTATGGGCCTATTATCTGCTCACCACCGACGCCCTGCACCCTAACCTGTTCCTGCTGCTCACGCCCGCGCTGGTGGTGCTGATGGGCCTGCTGGCTCTGGGGCTGGGCATGATTTTCAGCGCCCTCACCACTAAGTACCGCGACCTGGCCATGCTGCTCACCTTCGGGATTCAGCTGCTGATGTATGCCACCCCGGTTATCTATCCGCTGGCTACGGTGTACACCCGCACCGGCCTGCTCCGGTGGGCGCTGCTGGCTAACCCCCTCAACCCGATTGTAGAAACCTTTCGCTACGGGTTTCTGGGTAATGGCTTGTTTAGCTGGGCTTACCTGGGCTACAGTGTAGTCGCCACCCTGGTAATTCTGGCCGTGGGGACCGTCGTTTTCAATAAAGTGGAGAAGAGCTTTACCGATACGGTGTAAGCGGGCCGCAGATACGTATTTATGAGCAACATCGCCATTCAAGTAGAAAACCTGGGCAAGCTGTACCGCCTCGGGGAAATTGGTACGGGCACCCTTGGGCACGACCTCAATCGGGCTTGGGCCCGGCTGCGCGGCAAGGAAGACCCATTCGCCAAAATCGGGGAAACCAATGACCGCACCGTCAAAGGCAACAGTGACTTCGTCTGGTCGCTGAAGGATGTCAACTTTCAGGTAAACGAAGGCGAGGTACTCGGGATTATTGGCCGCAATGGGGCCGGCAAATCCACCCTGCTCAAGGTGCTCTCGAAGGTGACGGCCCCCACCACCGGCCGGGTGAAGGTGCGCGGGCGCATTGCCTCGCTGCTGGAAGTAGGTACCGGTTTCCATCCGGAGCTGACGGGCCGGGAGAATATCTACCTCAACGGCGCGATTCTGGGCATGACTAAGGCCGAAATCCGCAGCAAATTCGATGAAATAGTCGATTTCTCGGGGGTGGAGCGCTACGTGGATACGCCCGTCAAGCGCTACAGCAGCGGCATGTACGTGCGGCTGGCGTTTGCGGTGGCGGCCTTCCTGGAGCCGGAAATCCTGATTGTGGACGAGGTACTGGCCGTGGGCGACGCCGAGTTTCAGAAGAAGTGCCTGGGCCGCATGAAGGACGTGAGCACCAACGACGGCCGCACCGTGCTGTTCGTGAGCCACAACATGGCCGCCGTGAAGCAGCTCTGCAACCGGGGCCTAGTGATGCGCCACGGCACGCCCGTATTTGAGGGCGGGGCGCTGGAAGCGGTGAACTTCTACCAGAACTCCAGCGACACAAACTCCTACTTCGAGCATAACGGCCCTCTGGAAGCCGCGCCCGGCAACGACAACATCCGGATTCTGAAGTTTCAGGTGACGCCGCTGCACGGCGACCAGCTGACGATTTCCTCGGGCCTGGAGTTCGAGCTGACGTTCTTCAACCAGCGGCCGGGCATCAACCTCGACGCCACCTTTGAGCTGCGGAACATGGACGAGGTGGCTATTTTCCACCACGGCGCCCTCATCAGTACGGAGCAGGACGCCCAGCGGGGCACCTACAAAGTGTCGGCGCAGTTGCCGCCCTTTTTGCTGAATGCGGGCACGTACCAGTTCAAGCTGCTCTTTGGGGAAAATCAGCGCTACCTGCTGTTCTCCACCGATGACATTCTGCAGTTTGAGATTCTGAACGAGAGCTTAGGCAGCAACAATAGTATGTTGCCGGGCGTTATCCGGCCCGATTTTCAGTATAAGATTGGGTTTAATGAGGCCAGCGTGAATGGCTGACGTGCTGAGAGGGATTAAGGCGAATAATGCCTTCTACCACTCCCTGGTTGGGTACGCTGAGCACTTGCAGGCTCAGGGTGATGTGCCGGAATGCCTGCAGGTTTGCCAGGAAGCGGCCAATTACGCCACCTTCCAGTACTGTGGCTTCTATGCGGAGCCACGGCTGGAGCAGTTGCTGATTCGCATCCGCCACCAGGCGGCCATCGGGCCAATAGCCCCGGCCGCCCGGCCAGCGGCTACCCGGCTCCGGGTGCTGCACTACGCCACCTCTGTCTTTGAGGTCGGCGGGCACACCCGGCTGCTCGATAACTGGATTCGTGCCGATGCTGCCAACCAGCATGATGTGCTGCTGACTCAGCAGACGGTGCCCGTACCGGCCTTCCTTACCGAGGCCGTTGAGGCGGTGCAGGGGAACGTGACAGTACTGGATTCTGCCGATGTGCTGAGTAATGCCCGCCATCTGGCAGGGGTAGCAGGCGGCTACGACGTAATTATTCTGCATCACCATGCGAATGACGTAGTACCGATTCTGGCCCTGGCGGCTGCTGAGCGGTCGGTGCCCGTGTGCGTGCTCAATCACGGCGACCACCGTTTCTGGCTGGGCGTGGTGGTGTGTGATCTGCTGGTGGAAATACGCGACAACCTCATTGCGGCCGACAAGCAACGGCGCGGGATTCAGGCGTTCGGGCTGTTGCCTATTCCGGTGCATACCTCTGCGGTGTCGCCCGAAGCATACCATGCGTCGCGGGCGATACTAGGCATACTGCCCGAGCAGGTGATGTTGCTATCCATTGGGGCCAGCTACAAGTACGACCCCATCGACGAGAAAAACTTTTTCGCCGATATCTTGCCGGTATTGGAACGGTATGAGCAGGCGGTGTTGGTGGTGGTCGGAATTGACCCTGCCTCAGACCTGGCAATTCGGTATGCCCATCCGCGCCTGCGGTTTGTAGCGCCGACCATGCACCTGGCGGATTTCCATAACGCCTGCGATATTTACCTGGAAGGCTACCCGTTTTCCTCTTTTACGGCCTACCTGGAAGTAGGAGCGCAGGGTAAGCCGATCTGTCGGATGTACGCCCCGCCGCTGCTGAATGCGTATGCCATCAGCACTTATCCGGCACCAGTACATTATCCGGCTGACCGGGCAGAATGGACGGGCTACCTACAGCACCTGATAACGGATGCGCAGGCGCGCCTCGTGGCGGGCCGGCAGGAATATGCCAACAGCAGCACGCACGCCCCTGCCGCTATTCAGGAACACGTGCGGATAATTTATCGGAAAGCAGCGGCAGTAGCTGGTAAAGCGGTAGTTAACTCCCTTCCCACTACGGTTTTCAGTGGACCTAATGATCAGTATTTATACAAAATGCAATACAACCCTGAACGGTTAATTGTATTGCATAAGTATTTTAAGCTCCCGCTCACGGCTAAGCTACACTTAGTTGCGCATAATATTAGGTCATTAATGGCACGGTCAGATATATCGGTTAGGGATTTATTCTGGTTTGTATTTAAAGCGAAGTAGCCGCGTAGTATACTTCTTCCCCTTAAACTGGCACCTTAATCAGCCTTCCCTTTTCCATGGCCCAACTGCTGTTTGTTCTTCATGAAGCGTCCCGCACGGGGGCTCCCTTTACTCAACTTCACCTGATGCGGTGGATTAAGCAGCATACCACGCATGATGTGATGTTGCTGCTGATGTGGGGAGGGGACTTAGTGTCGGAATTCGAAAAGCTGGGCGAAGTATATGTGCTGGACGAAGGTAAGCCAGCCCGTACGCTGAAAGAAAGAGCGCTGTTTAAGTTTGATAGCATGACTCAATACCGGCGTAAGCATATTATGCGGCGTATTGCCAGTTTTAGTCCACAGGTAATATTTGCTAACACAGCCATTACGCTTACGTTGGTCGTTGAGCTGAAAAAACAGCTGCAAATTCCGCTCTTGCTTAATGTACATGAGCTAGACAGTACGTTTTATCATTACTCGCAGGAAGAATTCAGAAATAACCTGCCGGCGGTAGATTATTTTATTCCTGGTTCGTATGCTGTTAAGCATTATTATGAAGGGTTCTGCACAATTCCGTCAGAAAAAACAGCGGTTATCTACGATTACATTGAGGATGCTTTGTCAGGCGTGACTACGCCGGAGCAAATTCGGAAAGAACATGGCATTCCAGCGGGAGCGAAAATAGTGGGGGCCATTGCCTCACTGATGTGGCGCAAAGGAGCCGATCTGTTTATTCAGGTAGCCAGGGAAGTATTGCGGGCAGATCCGGAGGTGTATTTTATCTGGGTTGGCGGGAAGAAAGAGTCCTACCAGTTCAAGGAGCTGATGCGAGACGTGCAGTTATTGGGTTTAGCCGACCGCCTGCTGTTTGTAGGAGGAAAAAGCGACTTGCGGGGCTATTATGAGGGCTTCGATGTATTCCTGCTGACTTCGCGTGAGGACCCGTTTCCGTTGGTATGTCTGGAGGCCGGCCTGGCTGGTACCCCGGTGATTTGCTTTGAGCACTCGGGTGGGATGCCTGAGTTTGTGCGTGACGATGCCGGATTTGTGGTCCCCTACCTGGATATCCAGCAGATGGCTGCTCGCACCTTGCAATTGCTGCATGACCCGACGCTACGGCAGCAGAAGGGCACCACCGCTCAGCAGCGTGTTCAGCAGAGCCATACGATGGCTACCATTGGGCCGGCTTTATATGCCGCCATGCAGAAATTCCTGCCCGCGCAATAGCTTCTGCCACTTTCAGTCATATATGAAGATTCTCTTCACAACTCAGGCCCTGTCCATTGGTGGAATTGAAGTATTGGCCCTCCGATTATCGGAAGCCTTCGCCAAGGCCGGGCACGACGTCATACTGTATGATTTCAACCCGGACCGGCGAAATCCAGGCCTAGTAAGTAGCTATGATACTAAACGGTTCCGGCTGGCGGCCCTTGAGCCGTCGCCGGTGCTGAACGGCCTACTATGGAAAGCCCACGCCCTCCTGTTTAAGACGGGCATAAACCGCGAATTCCGGCCTCGGCTCATTGAGCGACACTTTGCTCGTCTCCTGGCACGGGAGCGGCCGGATATTATTTGCTCGTTGTCCTTTCATCAGGACTACCAGGCGTGCCGCTACGCTTCGGAATTGGGTATTCCGGTGGTGGTCTCCATGCACGGCACGTACGAATACGCCGCCTCGGAGTGGCCGCAGCGGGCCCATTTTATCTATGACCACGTGCAGGCGATTATCTACGCCGCTGATAAAAATATGAGCTGGTACGAAAGCCAGTCCTATCTCCGGCCGGAACTGCCCGTGTACAAGATTTACACCGGGACCGACTTGCACAAACCTATTCCTCAGACCAGCACCCGGGTCGGGTTAGGTATTGCGTCGGATGCTTTCGTCTATATTCTGGTTGCGCGCGGGATTCAGGAAAAAGGCTGGGAGGAGGCCCTGCAAGCCTTCCGGGGGGTGCGGGCCCGCTATGCAAGGGCCGTGCTGTTGCTGGTAGGTGAAGGCGAATACTTGGCGGCGCTGCGGCTGCGCTACGCGGCTGAGCCCGGGGTGTTGTTTTATGGCAGCCACCCCAATTCGCTGGAGCTGACGGCGCTGGCCGATGCAGGACTGTTGCCTAGTTACTTCCCCATCGAAACGCTGCCCAATGTCATCATCGATTACCTGCGTTGTGGCTTACCGGTGCTGGCGTCCGATATCGGAGAAATTCCGAATATGCTTACGCTCCCCGATGGCAGCGTGGCGGGAGCAGTTCTGCCTCGAAGCGGCCACCAGGGCGGCGTGGAAGTATCGGCGTTGCAGCAGGCTATGGAGCAACTGCTGGCCGACTCCGAGTGGTACCAGCAGCAGGCCGCCCGCGCCCGGCTGGCCGCCCAACGGTTCGACCTGCAGGTGTGCGTGGAACAGTACACGGCGGTATTTCACCAGGCCTTGAAAATTAACTAGGGGGTATGCGGATAGCATTTGTTTCACTGATGTATGATGCTGCCTGGGGCGGCAGCGAAGTGCTATGGGCAAAAACGGCCACGCAGGCACTCCGGGAGGGACATGAGGTGATGATTTCCACCTACGCTTGGCCCCAGCTGGCGCAGCCGTTACAGGAGTTGATGGCCGCCGGAGCCCGCACGCATTTTCGTCGCCGCTACGAGCCTACGCTGAAGTTTCGGGCCATCGATTGGCTGACGCGCCTGCCCCGAAAGGGTCAACTGCCGGAAATTAGCGCCCTACAACGGTTTGATCCGCAGGTAGTGGTCATCAGCCAGGGCGGGTGGAATGATTTGCTGTTTCACGAGCAATTGTACAACTGGGTCCGGCAGCGGCCATTTCTGCTTATTTGCCACAATTACCATGACCCGGTGCGGCAAAGCGAAACGCAGCGGCTGCGTATGATCAGCTTGTTTGGCCAGGCCCGGGAAGTGCTGATGATTTCTGAGCTGCAGCGGCAGGTAATTCGGCGGCAACTGGCGGCACCATTGCCTAATACCCGGGTAGTGCAGAACCCGCTGCATTTACCAGCCCACTACCCAATTCCTTACCCTGCGCTACCTGATTCCGGGACAATGCAGCTGGCCGTGGTCGGGAGCTTTGATGTGGACCGGAAGGGACAGGACGTTTTGCTGGAAGTGTTGGCTGATCCGACCTGGCAGGCGCGAAACTGGCACCTGAATTTTTACGGTTTGGGCCCTGATGAAGACTACCTGCGTCGTCTGATAGTATTCTACAACCTGCAGAGCCGTGTCACGCTGCACGGTCATGTAACGGACAGTACTGTTATCTGGCAGAATACGCATCTGCTCATTGTTCCTTCCCGGATTGAGTCAGGTCCCATGGTGGTACAGGAAGCCGCGCTATGCGGCCGTCCGGTAGCTGCGGCCGACGTTGGCCTGGTTCGTACCTGGGTTCGTGAAGGGGTAACGGGGTTCATCGCCGCCGCATCCTCTGTGCATGCCTTACACGAAATGCTGGAGCGAGCCTGGGACAAGCGTATTGAATGGCCGACGATGGGGGCGGCGGCGGCCAGATATGCCCAACAATTCCCGATGTCCGATCCAGCTGCTGATATGCTGCAGCATATTTTGGCCGCCGAAGCGTAATGGAATTTTTTCGTCCCATAATCCACTTGGTCGCCTTATTAGATTGGTTTGATCACTAAACCAGTTGAAAATACATAATTTTACGCGGTTGCTGTGCGGTTGCTAGAGTCCGTGAGAGGTTCCAAAACCCTATTCCATAATGGTGCATCAGTCTGTTCCCGGTAAGCTTACCACCTGCGTCATTGGTGGGGCAGGTTTCATCGGTCGTGCCGTAGTAGATGCCTTGCTGATAAAAAAACGTCGGGTAGTAGTGGTAGGCCGGAATGACTCGCCGACCAATCTGCCTGCCGGGGTAGTGTACCTGGAAAACGCGCCCGCTCAGGGCCATGAAGTAATCCGGCAGGCCATGGAGCAGGCGGATGAGGTGGTTGATCTGGCGTATGCAACCAGTCCCGGGACTAGCTTTCAGGATCCGGTGAATGACATTTTGGTGAATGTTCCGGAAACGGTGCGGCTGTTTGAAATGGCGGCATCCATGTCACACCTGCGCAAGTTCGTCTGGATTTCCTCCGGAGGAACCGTGTACGGCCGGACCCCTGCCGAACCAATTGCCGAAACCTATCCAACCCACCCGTTGTCGCCTTATGGCATCACAAAACTGGCTCTGGAGAAATACGCCCACATGTATTTTGAAACCCGCAACCTGCCTATTGTGTGTGTGCGGCCGTCTAATGCATACGGAGAGGGGCAGCGCCCTTACGGAGGACAGGGGTTTGTAGCCACTGCCATTGCTTCTATTCTGGCAGGTAACCCGCTTACGCTATTCGGCGAGCATGGTACTATCCGCGACTACCTGCATGTAACCGACATGGCTACCGGTATTGTGGCGGCGCTGGATGAGGGCCTGCCCGGTGAGGTATATAACCTGGGCAGCAGCCAGGGCCTAACCAACCGGCAGATTCTGGATCTGCTGGCGCCGCTGGCAGCGGCGGCCGGCCGGCCCATGCATCTGCTCCGGGAGCTCGCTCGCCCCTTCGATGTACCCGCCAACATTCTTGATTGCAGTAAGCTCCGCACCGCTACCGGCTGGGAGCCCCAGGTGAGCATTACGGCCGGACTGGCGCGCACCTGGGACTGGCTGGCTGCCGCCCAGCCCATCAGCACACCTTTTCAGGGGCAAACGGCAGAATGATGGACAACCTTCCTGCCTTGCCCCGAATCGGCTTTCTTACCAGTACCGACCCGTTAAACCGCCGTTCCTGGTCGGGGGTGCATTACTCCATCTTCCGGGCGGCTGAGCGGGTGCTGGGGCCGGTAACGGCGCTGGGGCCGGTGCCCATGACCTGGCCGATTCGTATCGGCAATAAGCTCAATCAACACCTGATTACGCCCCTCACCGGCAAGCGTTACCATCATGCCTGGAGCGTCGTGCTCTCGCGGCTGTATGCCCGCCGGTTTGCCCGCCAGCTCCAGGTGCAGCAGTTTGATCTGTTGCTGGCCCCGGCTTCCTTCACGGAAATAGCCTACTTGCATACCACGGCTCCGATTGTCTACATCGAGGATTCCACCCTGCGGCAGCTTATCGACTTTTACCCCGGCCTGATGGGGCTGCTGGACGTTTCGAAGCAGGAGCTGAACCATATTGAAAAGCGCGCTCTTAATGCGGCTGCGCTGGTTTGCTATTCCTCTGAGTGGGCCGCGCAGTCGGCCATTCAGGATTACGGCGCCGATCCGGCCAAAGTGGTGGTCATTCCGTTCGGGGCCAATTACCCGTCGCCACCCGCGCGTGCGGAAGTGGATGGCAAGGTCCGTGGGGCCGAGTGCCGGCTGTTTCTGCTGGGCGGCGAGTGGGGCCGTAAGGGCGGAGCCATTGCCTACGATGCTATGGTGGCCCTGAACGAAATGGGCGTGCCCGCTACGCTGACGGTGGTGGGCTGCGCGCCCCCGGCTCACGAGGCAGCCCGCTACCAGCATCCGGGCTTCACCACCATTCCTTACCTGAACATGGGCGAGCCTGCCGACCTGGCCCGGTTGGATATGCTCTTCCGGACGGCGGATTTCTTTATCCTGCCGTCCCGGGCCGAATGTGCGGCTATTGCCTTCGCGGATGCCAACTCTTTCGGGCTTCCCGTCGTAACGACCGACGTCGGCGGAATTGCCAGCTTCGTGGAGCAGGGTAAGACCGGCCTGATGCTGCCCCTCAGCGCCACCGGCCCCGATTTTGCGGCGGCCATTCTGGCCCTGTTTCAGGAAGAGGACACTTACCAGCAAATGCGGGCAGCCGCCCGGCAGCGCTATGAAACCGTTTTGAACTGGGACCAATGGGCTCTGCAGCTCCGGCAGGAGCTGATAAACCGTAAGCTCTGGCCACCGGTTGCTACAGGGTTGCCGTCCGCGCATCCCTGATTTGGCCGGACAATCCCGTACCTTTGCCCTCCAATTTCCAACAGCTCATGCAGATTCCATTTCTCTCCTTTTCGCCCCAGCATCACCCTATCCGGGAAGAAGTGCTGGCTGCCATTGCTCGTGTCTATGATAGCCAATGGTACGTACTGGGTCAATCCGTAACCGATTTTGAAGCCGCCTACGCCGCTTTCAATCAGGTAGAAAACTGTATTGGAGTGGCTAACGGACTGGATGCGCTGCATCTTTCCCTGATTGCGCTCAACATTGGCCCCGGCGACGAGGTCATCGTGCCGTCCAACACCTACATCGCCACTTGGCTGGCCGTGTCGTTCGTGGGCGCTACGCCGGTGCCGGTGGAGCCCAACGCTGCTACCTATAACCTCGACCCAGCCCTGATTGAGGCGGCCATTACACCGCGTACCAAAGCCATCATGCCGGTCCACCTGTACGGGCAAGCCTGCGAGATGACGGCCATTATGGACATTGCGCGCCGCCACAATCTGGTGGTAGTGGAAGATAATGCCCAGGCCCAGGGGGCCACTGCCGACGGGGGCGTAACCGGCAGCTTCGGCAACGCCAACGGCACGAGCTTCTACCCCGGCAAAAACCTGGGGGCTCTTGGTGATGGTGGCGCTATTACCACCAACGACGCGGAAGTGGCCCAGCGCCTGCGCAGCCTGCGCAACTACGGTTCCCAGAAGAAATATTACAACGAAGTAATCGGCTACAACTCCCGGCTCGATGAGATGCAGGCGGCCGTGCTGTCGGTGAAGCTACCCTACCTGCCCGACTGGACGGCCCAGCGACAGCAGATAGCGGCCCGCTACACCGAGTTGCTGGCCGGCATTAATAGTCTGCATCTGCCCGTGGTGGCCGCTGGTAGCACCCACGTTTACCACCTCTACGTGGTACGCACGGCCCAGCGCGACGCTTTGCAGCAGCACCTGACGGCTCAGGGTGTTGGTACGCTCATTCACTACCCGGTGCCGCCGCACCTGCAGGAGGCATATGCTCATCTGCAGATACCGGCCGGCCAGTATCCGATTGCCGAAGAGCTGGCCGCCACCAGCCTCAGCTTGCCCATGTGGCCCGGCATGACGGAGGAACACGTAGTGGCAGCTGCCGAAGCAGTTTGCTCGTTTTTCAACTAGTCTGCTTATGACTTTAGCGGTTCCACACTTACTGGATTTTGCCCGTACGGGCTCAGATGCTATTGGGTACCTGACGGTGGCAGGACAGAAACTGGTAGCCGCCGAGGAAGCGGGCTATTGGGTTTCGCCCGCTCAGGGCCGGCGCTACCGTGAGGCCGAGCACGGCTTGGTTCCAAAAAGCGTACAACGATGAGCTATCCTGTTGTCAGTGTAGGTATTGGCTCGTATAATAACGCACGCTATCTGGTCACCTTGCTAGAGAGCGTGCGTGCGCAGACCTATCCAGCAATTGAGCTGGTTGTGGTAGATGATTGCTCTACCGATAATTCCGTTGAGGTAGTAGAAAACTGGGCTAGGCAAACCGGCTATCCGGTTACCTTTATTCAGCATGAGAAAAACCAGGGGGTAGTCCGTACATTCAGTGAATGCACCCAGTTGGCTACCGGCCAATACGTTTCGTTGGTTGGTTCCGATGATGTGCTTGATCCGGACCTCATTGCTCGGACAGTTGCAGAATTTGACCATCGGGGGCTAAAATGCGGGGCGGTGTATGCTGATTGCCGTCTGATTGATGCCGCTGGTCACGAAATGGCTCCCAGCTTTCTGCGTTACTTCAATCCTGCCCACGCTGACTCACCACCTGAGGGCAATCTGATTGTGCCTCTATTGCGGGGACTGTATTTGCCCACGCTTACGACTACCGTTCGGCGGGAGGCGCTGGAAGCAGTAGGAGCGCATGACGAGACACTGTTTTCAGAGGACTTGGATATGTGGCTGCGGATTTCCCGTTGCTTTCACTTTGCCTACCTGCCAGCAGTGCTGGGCTCGTACCGGGTGCATGACCGCTCGGCTATCCATACCAACAAACTAGCCCTCAACGAAAGTTACTTCCGCATTTACCGGAAAGGGTACTTTGAAGGACCGCAGGAATGGGCCGCTGCGCGCCACAGTCTGGCGGATCATGCTGAGCACTACTACGCTAGTGAGGGGCCGGAAGCGCCGGCCCGCCTGTGGTTTGCCTTCAAGGAAACCCGCCTGCCCAAAATGGCCCTGTTCTGGCTGATGGCGCGGCTTGGCATAAAATACACGGCCCTGCGTCGCGCAACGGGTCGTTGAGGTCCGTTAGGGCTTCCGATTGTTACCAGTAGTTTTTCATGGCTGAAATTTCCCGTACTAAATCCGCCTTCTGGGGTACTGTCTCGACGCAGGCATTCACCATCATTTCAATGGTGGTGTCCATCGTCAGCACACCGCTGATGGTGAAATACTTGGATAAGGATGCCTACGGGTTGTCGATTATCTTCTTTCAGATAGTTAACTACTTGGCCCTGTTTGATTTCGGGCTTTCCTCGGCCGTTATCCGCAACCTGGCGCTGCACCGGGGCGACGACGAGCACAACCGTCTGATGGTGAACCGCATCATGTCGACGGGGGTGTTGGTGGCAGCGGGATTCGGGCTGCTGGTGGCCGTTTTGGGGATTAGCTTGGCACCGTTGCTACCTGAAGCCTACGACCTGCGGCCCGAGCTGGCGGCCCCGGCCGTGCCCATCGTTATTACTCTGAGTTTGCTGGTGGGCGGGCAGTTCGTTCAGCGCGGTTTGGGCGGTATCTTTTTCGCTCATCACCGGCAGGTCCTCATTGCCACGCCCATCTTTGCCGTCAACCTGCTTACTACCGGCCTGACGCTGCTGTTGCTCTGGCGCGGCGTGGGCCTGTGGACGTTCGTGTACGCCAATCTGTTTCAACTGTTCGGCAACGGCATTGTGCAGATCTGGCTGCTGCGGCGCTACTATCCCAACGTGCGCATCAGCCCCAAATTCTACGACAAGGCCCTGACGCACTCTATGCTGGGGTATGGCTTTTTCATGTTTCTGCACGGGCTGGCTACGCAGGTTATTCTGTACACCGACCGGCTGGTAATCGGTAAGGTGCTGTCTTTGGCGCTGGTGGCAGTGTTTTCGCTCACGGTGCGCATTCCGGAAGTGGGCATGAACCTGCTGGGCCGCGTCACCGAAAATGCCTTGCCTGCCGTAGCCGAAATTGTGGTGCGCGAAGGACCCGCCCGCGCCCGCGTGTACTTCCACCGCATGATGCTGCTGATTGTGGTGATGAGTCTGGCGGCGTTCTGGCTGATGTTGGCTATGGATGAGTGGTTTATCCGCTTGTGGGTCGGCCCCGATTTCTTCGCTGGGCAGCAGGTGCTGGTGCTGGCCCTGATCATCATGGTTCAGCAGACCATTACCCGTACCGGGGTTTTTTTCCTGAACGCCAAAGGCATTGCCCGCCCCCTGAGCTTTGCCGCCATGATAGAAGCCGCCCTCAACCTGGCTTTGTCCATCGGGCTGGGTTACAAAATGGGCATGAGCGGAATTCTGCTCGGGACTATTCTGGCCGCCTTGTGTACCTCGGTGTGGTACGTGCCGTATCTGCTGCGCAAACACCTTGAAATTTCGATGATGGATTCTCTGGTGCGCCCTATACTAGGGCCTACGCTGGGCGTCAGCGCGGCGGGCATCGCCATTTACTTTCTGGTCAGGGCGCTTGATACTGAGCCGTTTTTCAATAACTGGCTGTGGTTCCTGCCTATTGGGGCGGTAGTTTCATTGCTGATGGGCATTTTCGTGTGGCTGGTGTATCTGCGTAAGCCGATGGGCGAATACGTGCCGTTGCGTTTTCGCCGTTACCTGCTCGTTCAATCTTAACTCTAACGGCCGCTCCTGCGGCCGTTTTCTCGCGTGCTATGACCTCCGTTTCCAGCTTCCTCAACAAAGCCACCCGCACCGTCCTCTGGCGTACCGGCCTAGGCCGCAAGGCGGCGGCCAGCTATTGGACCAACCGGGCCGAAGGCGCGGGCTTCCGCTACCTGTACCGCGAAACCGACGACGTATTTGCCAACGTGCCCACGCAGTTCGCGGACCCGGTATTCACGAAGTTCATTGCGGAGGATAATAAGCGCTGGACTATGCAGGAAAGCTCCGTGGTGGAAGTGCAGGACGTGCTGCTGGAGCCGGAGCGCCTGCTGGGCATCCGGGCCGGGCGGGAAGTGGTGGAGCAAACTGTGGTGTACAAGCACGACCGGCAGTACCCGTACATTCTGCCCTACCTGCTGCGGCCGGCCAATACCACCCAGCTGGCCACGGCTATCTGGTACGATGGCTCGGCGACCCGCAACTATTTCCACCATCTGGTAGATGCCCTCATCAGCCTGCAACAGCTGGAACGTAGCAAGCTGCCGCTGGATACGCCCGTGCTCATCACCAAGCATATGTACGACACGGTATATTTCCATTACCTGTACCAGCGCAGTACACAGTTGCGGCAGCTGAACTGGTACGTGGTGGGCGACCAGGAATGGGTGCAGGTGCAAAAGCTCTACAAGCTGCAAACCGCGCCGTACAGCCCAGCCGCCTGGCGCACTATGCGCGAGTTGTACACCATGCCCGACGTGAAGCCCTGGCGCAAGGTGTTCCTGAACCGGGACCGGAACCGCTACGGCCGCTACCTCGACAACGAGCGGGAAGTAGTGGACATGCTCAAGCGACACGGTTTCGAGGAAATGTTTGCCGAAAACCTCACCATTGAGCAGCAGGCCCAACTGTTCCAGGAAACCGAATATCTGGTGGCCCTGCACGGAGCCGGCATGATTCAGCAGTTCTTCATGAACTACGCCCACAGCCACGTTATCGAAATAATGCCCGGCAACTACCTCCAACCGCTCTATTATTGGCAGGCCTACACGATGGGCCTGAAGTATTACGACGTAATCGTGGGCGGCAACATGCGCGACGGTAAAGAGTACCCGGTAAACGTGGTAGCCGTGGAAGCGGCCGTGGAGCGGATGCTGAGTAACCAGCACCCCGGGCGCGTGTATGGTCTCACGGCACTCCCGGCGGCTCCGGCTGTTTCTTGAGCCTATGAAACTCCTCATCGTGTTGGAAGACCTGCGCACTGGTGGGGCCCAGACGTTTGCTTTGCGTCTGGCGCAGGCCTTGCACATTGCCGGCCATCAGGTGCATATCTATGATCAATACGCGCACCTGGTCAACCAAGAGCTGGTGCGGCAGCTTGCTCCCGATGTACCGGTGGTTTCCTACGGGGCCGCCTCGCCGGGGCTGGATGTGGTGCTGCGCAAAGCGGCCGGGCTGGGCCGGCGCCTTGGCCGCCCCGACTGGCTGCGGGAGCAGCAGGTTATCCGCCACCTGCGCCAGACCATTCAGCGCCTGCAGCCTGACGTGGTAAACAGCCACACCATTAAGGCCGATTACGTAGCGGCCAAAGCCTTGCAAGGATTGAGTGCCCCGCTAGTGATTACCATGCACGGCTGCTATGAGCTGTTTCTGCACAAAGCTGACGCGCCCGAAGTCACGCCCAAGGGCAATTTTGCGTTGCAACATGCGGCGGCCGTGGTATATCTTACAGCCAAGAACCTGGAAATATTCGAGCAACAGGGTGTCCGGCCGTTAAATAAGCTGCTAAACCGCAAAATCTACAACGGCTTCGACGGGCAGTTCTCGGCTGAAAAATCGCAGCATACCCGCGCCACGCTGGGTATTCCAGCTGAAGCTAAGGTGTTCGGGATGGTAGCGCGGGGCATCCCGGAAAAAGGCTGGGCCCACGCCGTCAACTCGTTCTTGGCCCTGGAAGCTGCCCACCCCGAGCTGCACCTAGTGCTGGTAGGGGGGAGTGACTACCTCACCCAGCTGCGGGCCGAGCACCCGCATCCGCGCCTGCACTTCACCAACGTTTCGCGCAACCCTATTGATTGGGTCGACTTGTTTGATGTTGGGCTGCTACCCAGTTATTTTCGCGCCGAAAGCCTACCCAATTCCATTGTGGAATACCTTTCGTGTGGCAAGCCGGTTATTGCCACTCGTATTGGCGAGGTGCCGGCCATGTTGGCGGCGGCGGGCGGTACAGCCGGTATGCTGGTAGAGCAGGTAAACCATCAGCTACTCGATCCTACGCAACTCACCGAGGCCATGCGCCTGTACCTGACGCAGCCGACGTTGCTAGCTGAGCACCAGGACCGGGCCAGCCTGGCCTTCGATAAATTCAGGATGCCGTACTGTTTGCAGCAATACGAGCAGGTCTTTAGGCAGGTCATGACGCCGTCGAAATAGCAGATTGTATACACTAGCCTTATTAACCCGTCCTGAGCGTGCGGTAATAAGTCAGAAGCCGAAAGATAAAAAATGAACATACTTGTTGCCGTTGAAGAGTTGCGCATCGGAGGCGCTCAGACATTTGCGCTACGGTTAGCGCAGGCCCTGCACGAGGCTGGTCACCGGGTGTACCTGTACGCTATGTACTGGCAATACACCGAGCACGATTTGGTGCAGCGCCTAGCTCCCAACGTGGAGCTGCTGGAGTACCGGCCGGCCTCAGCCGGGCTGGATACTTTGCTGCTCCGTACCGATGACTGGCTCCAGCGCCACGGCCGTGCCCTCAGCCTGCGCCGACCGGTGCTCCTGCGGCACCTGCGTCAGGTAGTGGCGGAGAAGCAGATTGATGTGGTCAGTAGCAACACGTTCAAGTGTGATGCCCTGCTGGCCGAGGCGTTGCAGCACTTCCCGCGTGTGCCGCTGGTTGTAACCATGCACGGCGACTACGAGCAGTTCCTGGCGTTCTACCAGCAGCGGCAGCAATACGTCATTCCCAACTACCGTTCAAAGCTGACCAGCACTATTGCCCGCATTAACGGTGTGGCGTACCTCTCGGAGCAGAATCTGGAGGCAGTACGCCTAAACCAAGGGGTGGCGGGCAACATCCGGTTACGCCAGATCTACAATGGTCTGGATGGCCGGATATCAGCCGAGGCCGGTAAGTACACGCGTCCGCAACTCGGTATAGCTCCCGGAGCGCTGGTGTTTGGTATGGTCGCGCGCGGAGTCCCGGAAAAAGGGTGGGAGCCGGTCATCCGGGCCTATCAGCGTCTGCGTGCTGAAATGAGCCGCCCAACCAACCTGTTGCTAGTGGGTGCCAGTCCGTTCCTGACGCAGCTCAGCGAGAAATATCAGGACGATGACAGTCTGCGGTTCCTAGGCTTCGTCAACAACCCCATCGACTGCGTAAGAAGCTTTGATGTAGGCATTCTTGCCTCTTCCCTCAAAGAAAGCCTGCCCAATTCTATTGCAGAATACCTGTTCTGTGGAAAGGCGGTGATATCGACGGATGTGGGCGAAATCCGGCAAATGATTCGCACCGATGCCGGCCAGGAAGCTGGAGTGCTGATTGAGTTTCCGCTGCAGGGCCTTGCCGATGAGGCATTGTTGTACCAGGCCATGCGCCGGTATGCTACTGATGCTCCGTTACTGGCACAGCATCAGCAATGGGCGCAGCGGGCCTTCGGTAAGTTTGATATGAAGCAGTGCATAGCGGCCTACACTCAGCTGTATCAGGACAGCATCAACATAGTAGCTTCATGAGTAAGTCTCAAGCACCCTCCCGCAATTTGCTCCTTCTGATTCCGAACCTGGGCCTGGGCGGGGCGCAGCGCGTCTTCCACGACCACAGCGTGGAACTGGCCAAGCACTACCAGGTGACGGAAGCCGTGTTCAACATGGAAGGCGGCAACATGTACCCCAGCGGCAACGAAATGCTGAGTCTGGGAGTGGACGGTGGCGGCAGTCCGGCCGACAAAATCCGCAACTTCGGACGCCGCATCGGGCGGCTGCGAGCCCTCAAGCGCCGCCTGCAGGCCGATGTGTGCGTGAGCCACCTAGAAGGGGCCGACTACGTAAACCTGCTCAGCAAGGGCTCCGAAAAAGTGGTGCTCTGCATCCACGGCTCCAAGCTACACGACGGTAACATTACCGGCTTAGTGGGCTGGTTGCGGAAGAAAGTGCTGATGCCCGGCCTCTACAACCGCGCCGATAAAATAGTAACGGTCAGCCGCGACATCAACCCAGAGCTGATTGAGGGTTTCGGGGTGAAGCCCGAGAAGCTGGTCACCATCAACAACTTCTTCGAGGTAGCCCAGATTGAGGCGAAGTCGCGGGAGCCTCTGACGGCCCAGGAGAAGGCGGTGTATAACGCCGCGCCGGTACTCGTGACATCGGGCCGCCTGACTATCCAGAAAAATCAGGCGCCGCTGCTCGACTCATTTGTGGCGCTGATTAAGCGCCGGCCGGCCAAACTGTTGTTTGTGGGCGACGGAGAGCTGCGCGATGACCTTACCCGCCACGCCCGTAAGCTGGGCCTGCGCGTGTATGAGGCGTGGAACCAAGATGCACTAACGCCCGACTACGATGTGTATTTTCTGGGGCTGCAGCAGAACCCATTCAAGTACATTCGGCCGGCGGCGCTGTTTGTGTTTCCCTCGGCCTGGGAAGGTTTCCCGATGGCGCTGGGCGAGGCCATGATTTGCGGCGTGCCGGCCGTAACTACCGACTGCCCCACCGGCCCCCGCGAAATTCTGGCGCCCAACACGACCACGCCGGCCAGTGGTATTCGGGCGGCCGAGAAGGCCGAGTTTGGCATGCTGATGCCCATGCTCAACCAACCCGCAACCTTGGCGGCCGATCAGCGGATATGGACCGAAACGCTCTATCAATTGCTTGGTGATGCTGAGGAGCGGCAGCGACTGGGGCAGTTGGCCAGCCAGCGAATGCAGGACTTCACCCGCGAAAAAATCTTCAGTCAGTGGGTGAGCATGCTTGATGACGTACTTGCAAAATAATGCCGGATTCCACCACCAAACCCATCATCCTCATCGCCGATAACTCTACGGCCGTAACCGGGGCGCTAATGGCTATGCGCAACGCCACTGACCAGCTGCGGCAGCAGTATGAGTTTGTGTACGTGCTGCCCAGCGGGAGCAAGGGCCGCGGCGTGCTGGAAGAGTCCGGCTACCAGGTGCATGAGCTGCCCTTTGTGGAAATCAGCAAACGAGTGCGGAGCCTGTTACTGTACGGGCCGATGCTGCTGCTCAACGGCTGGCGGCTGGCCGGGCTGGTACGCCGGGAGCGGGCCGTGCTGGTACACATGAACGACTTCTATAACCTGACGGGCGTGCTGGCGCGGCTGCTCACGGGCCGGCCGCTGGTGACGCACGTGCGGTTTCTGCCTCACACGCAGATGCAGCCGCTGGCCCGCACCTGGCGCTGGGTGGCCGAGCACTTGGCGCAGCGCGTGATATGCGTTTCTCAGGCTGTATATTCGTATTTTCAGCCGCTGCCGCACATCAGCGTCATTTTCGATCCGGTGCCGGAAAGCGAGAAATATCCGCCCACCGACCTCACTCCCCGGCCCGATGGCAGCGTGCGGGTGTTGTTTCTGGGCAACTACATTCCCGGTAAAGGCCAGAATTTCGCCGTGGAAGCCTTTAAAACCGCGTATGCGCAGCAACCTAACCTGCGGCTGCACTTTGCCGGCGGGGATATGGGGCTGGAGAAAAACCGCGCGTATCGGCGACAGCTGGAAACGGCCGTAGCCGCCGCTGGCTTGCTGGAAGTCGTGACGTTCGGCAGTTTCGTGCAGGATGTGGAAGCGGCCATCAAACAGGCCGATATCGTGCTGAACTTCTCCGAGTCGGAATCCTTTTCGCTCACCTGCCTCGATGCGCTGTACTTCGGAACACCCCTAATTGCCACCGACTGCGGCGGCCCCGCCGAGCTGTTCGAATCGGGCCGCTCCGGTCTGCTGGTACCCAACCGCGACGTGCCCACCATGACGCAGGCTTTGCTGCAACTGGCCGCCGATGCCGGGTTGCGTCAGCAGTTTGCCGCCGCTGGCCGGGAATTCGTGCGCCACAAGTTCCGGCCGGCATCCAGCTACGAGCAGCTCGGCCAGCTATACGCCGGGGTTATGGGGAAATAAAGCGTGTAACCTTGTCATCAGGTAAAAGAATATGTCAGAACGTAATTACACAATCGACGCTTTTCGTTTGCTAGGAGCATTATCAGTTGTTGCTTTGCATGTTCCGTACGGAGACATGAACAACTCATTGGTATTGGGTATCCGAATGTGGGGTAGATGGGCAGTTCCATTCTTTTTCCTTCTGAGCGGCTACTTTTTTGAGCAAAACTATGCCAAGATAGGTGACATGCAGTTCGCTAAGACAATCAGAAATTTGCTCTCTATATTCATAGTTGCTAATGCGATTTATATTGTGAGTTATTTTTTTACGGGAGAAAAAAATATTTACAACTTGGCAGACTTTCATAACCTTGATAATGGAGTGGCAGGGCATCTATGGTTTATTGGATCCATGGTATTTGCCTACGTAGTATTTGTATACGTATTGAAAAAAATTGATGTAAAATATTATATACTAATTGCGCTTATACTGTATAGTGGTTTGCTGTATTGTGATGCGTATTCTAAGCTTTTTTACGTAAAAGCAGATCATGATCTGGTTAGATACATTATTTCTGTACCTTTTATATTGGCCGGCTATTACGTATCGAAGTTTTCAGTGTTGGAAAAATATAGTAATAAGTATTTGTATTTTGCGCTGGTATTTCTAGGATTACTAATTCAGGCGGCTGAGTTTATTGGTTTGTATAAGCTCAGTGGATATGGTCCACATGGTCAAGAATTTGTATTTGGGAGTGCTATTTTTGCATTTGGCATGTTTGGCCTGGCATTTAGTATTAAAAACGATGTTGACAATGTGTTTTCTTCTCTGGGTAGAAAATATTCTCTTCTGATATATCTGTACCATCCTCTTGTCAACGTGTTCCTGTTTGCGTTTTGGAAACCCCGTGAGCTAGGCGGGCGGTTTCTCTACATAACCAATCCGGTTATTAGTTTTCTGCTGTGTGTATCCTTATTTGTGCTCTTGGATAAGGTTGCTCCCAAGGTAGTTAAAGTGCTTAATGGAGGGTAAAACACTGTCTTTATAACGGTCTGACCAGCGGTACTACCGCCTTTGAGTAGATAGTTATCCCGTATCAAATCAGGTACTAGATGCCAAATTAGGTACTGCAGTTGAAGATGGAAAATGTCGTTTCCGTCCTATTGCTGCCCAATAGAGATATGTATGCCATGACTCAAGCCATATCGGTATTAACCGCTAATGAAAGTTTGTACACTGGTTTCGCCGCTACCGGCCGAAAATTCGTGCGGCATAAGTTCCGGGCGGCGAATACATACGAGCAGTTGGGGGCAGCTGTATAAGCAGCTTACAGTGGGTAGTTCAGCGCATCGGTATCCGACCGGCAACCCCTTGCCGAACTGCGGACAGCTTTCAAAAAATGCTCTGATATGATCAAACGTGTTGCTATCCTGCAGTCCAACTACATTCCCTGGAAAGGCTACTTCGATCTGCTGAACAGTGTCGACGACTTCATCTTCTATGATGAAGTGCAGTACACCAAAAATGACTGGCGCAACCGCAACCGCATCAAAACCGCGCAGGGCGTGCAGTGGCTGACTATGCCTGTGCGGCAGGAAAGGCTGGCCCAGACCATCAGTGAAACCGAGGTTTCTGACCCCGCCTGGCGCGCACGGCACTGGCGCACGCTGGCGCAGGCGTACGCGCGGTCTCCGCACTTTGAGCAGTATCGCCCTGAGTTGGAGAAGCTGTATGCCGTGGATGAAACGCGGCTCAGCGTTATCAACCAGCGCTTTATTCGGGCCATCCAAGGATGGTTGGGGAGCGAAACCCGGCTGCACTCAGCGGCTGATTTTACCGTGGATGGTGACCGGACGGCACGGCTGGTGCAGCTGGTGCAGGCAGTGGGTGGCACCGAGTACGTGTCGGGTCCGGCGGCCAGCGCGTATCTTGATGCCGACCAGTTTGCCCGGGCGGGCATAGACCTTACCTGGATGAGCTACGAAGGATACCCCGAATACCCCCAGCTGCACGGCCCGTTTGAGCACCGCGTGAGCGTGCTGGACCTGCTGCTGAACACGGGGCCTGAGGCGGCGCGCTACATGCTGTCCTTCCCAAACCACACGGCCCTATGATGCCCGACTACTCAGTGGTGGTGCCCGTGTACCAGGGGCAGGAGACGTTGCGGCCGCTGGCGCTGCAGCTCCGACAGTTTTTCGAAGCGCACGGCTACTCCTACGAGCTGATCTTCGTGCACGACTACGGGCCCGATAAATCGTGGAGTGTAGTCCGGGAACTGCGGCAGGAGCTGGGCGCTGAGGTAATGCGGGCGGTACGGCTGGCCCGCAACTTCGGGCAGCACAACGCGCTACTCTGCGGTTTTCGGCACGCGCGCGGCCGGTTTTTTATCACCCTCGACGAAGACCTGCAGCACGCCCCGGCCGATATAGCGCTGCTCATCGGGCGGCAGCAGGAAGCCGACTATGACGTGGTGTATGGCTGCTACGAAGCACGCCGCCATGCAGGGTGGCGCAACCTGTCGTCGGGGCTGCTGCGGCGGTTGCTGCGCGCCGGCATTCCCGATCTGCACCCCGACTACTCGCCCTTCCGGCTGCTGAAGGCCAGCGTGGGCCGGCACTGCCTGGAAATGCGTAACTCCTACACGTTTCTGGATGGCTACCTGACCTGGGTAACGGCGCACGTGGGCAGCGTGCCGGTATCGCACGGGCCGCGGGCTGGCGGCCAGAGTGCCTATACCTTGCGGAAGCTGCTGCGGCACTCGCTCAACATCTTCATCACCTTCTCCGATGCCCCGGTGCGGCTGCTCACCTACGCCTCGGTGCTGGTTTTTCTGCTGACTACGTTCTATTCGGGCTATATTCTACTGCGCAAGCTGCTCTACAACGATTTGCTGCCGGGTTTTGCCTCGCTGATCATTGCCATTGGCTTCGGGGTGGGCCTGCTGCTGCTGGGCATGGGGATCTTAGGGGAGTACATTCATCAAATCAACCTCAAAACCACGCGCCGCCCCAATTTCGTGGAGGCCGAAACGCTGGATTAGCCTGCCTGTATGCCCGACTCTACTTCCCGCATTGCCCTGATAGGTGCTGGCGCGCTGGGCCGGCAGATGGCGCAGCACCTGCGGCAGCAGGGGAGGAGCGTGGCGGGCTTTTTTGATGATACGTGCCCTGTCGGTGCCACCGCCGAAGGGCCGGTGCTGGGGCCGCTGGCGGCGGTGGCGGCAGAATATGCGGCCGGCCGTTTCGATGAGCTGCTGCTCGGCGTTGGCTACCGGCACATGGCGCGGCGGCAGCAGGTGTTTGAGAAGTTGCAGGCGGCTGGCATTCCATTCGGGCAGTTCGTCCATCCCAGTGCGTACGTCGACCCAAGCGTAGAGCTGGGGCCGGGCGTGTTCATCTCGCCGGGCTGCGTGCTCGACCTGAACGTGGTGCTGGAGGCCAATGTGCTGCTTTATACGGGCTGTGTGGTGGCCCACGACACACGGATAGGTGCCCACAGCCTGCTGGCGCCCGGCGTACAACTCGCCGGACGTGTGCAGGTGGGCGCCCGGTGCTTTCTGGGGATTGGTACCACGGTCATCGACTCGCTTGAACTCGGCGACGATGTGCGCACGGGCGGCGGCAGCGTGGTGACGCGCAGTCTGCCGGAAACGGGTACCTACGTGGGAGTGCCGGCCCGGCTGCTGCGTTAGTACCGCTGGTGGGTTGTGCTCATGCCCGCCTCCTACAAGCTTCATCCTGCTAGCTTTGTGGTTTGCGCCCAGGCCTGCTATGCTCCCGTTCAATAAACCCTACTTCGTCGGTACCGAAACCCGCTACATTGAGGAAGCAGTGCGCTCGGGTAAGATTTCCGGCGACGGAATGTTCACGCGGCGTTGCGAAGCCTGGTTTGCGCAACACCTGGGCGCGGCGCGGGCCCTGCTCACTACTTCCTGCACCGATGCGCTAGAGCTGGCGGCGCTACTGCTCGACATCAGGCCCGGCGACGAAGTGCTGCTGCCCAGCTTCACGTTCTCGTCAACTGCCAACGCCTTTGTGCTGCGCGGCGCCCGACTCGTTTTCGTGGATTGCGCCCCCGACTCACCGGCGCTGGATGTGGCGGCGCTGGCGGCGCTGGTGACGTCCCGCACCCGCGCCATCGTGCCGGTGCACTACGCCGGCACTGCCTGCGACATAGGTACCGTGTTGGCCGTTGCGGCGCAACATGGCTTAGCCGTGGTGGAAGATGCCGCGCAGGCCATCAGCAGCACTTATCAGGGCCGGCCGCTGGGTTCATTAGGCGCGCTGGGGGCATTTTCCTTCCACGAAACCAAGAACATTACGGCCGGCGGGGAAGGGGGCCTGCTGGCCATCAACGACCCGCTGCTGGTAAGCCGGGCCGAGATTTTGCGGGAGAAGGGCACCAACCGGGCGGCCTTCTTCCGGGGCGAAACCGATAAGTACAGCTGGGTAGATGTGGGCTCGTCGTTTCTGCCGGCCGATATTAACGCGGCGTATCTATGGGCGCAGCTGGAGGCACTGGATTTCATTCAGGCCCGGCGCTGTGCTATCTGGCAGCGCTACCACGCGGCGCTGCAGCCGTTGGCGGCACTTGGCATAGAACTGCCCGCCCAGCCTGCTTACGGCAGCAACAACGGACACCTGTATTACTTCGTCTGCCGTTCTCTGGCTGAACGCACCGCCCTGCTGGCCCACCTGAAAGCCTTAGGTATCGCCGCCGTCTTCCACTATCAGCCCCTGCACCGCAGCCCCTACTACGCCACGCGCCACGACGGCCGGCCGCTGCCCCGCGCAGATCGGTATGCGGATTGTCTGGTTCGGCTACCTTTGTACGTGGAACTGGCGGAAGCCGAGCAGCAGCGCATCGTGCGGGAAGTGCTGGCTTTCTACCGTCTGCGGTAGCGTCCGGTTTTTCAGAGCCTTTTTTCTATGCGCATCCTTTTCATCGTGCCCTATCCGCCGGGCCGGGCCCCGTCTCAGCGTTTTCGGTTCGAGCAATATCTTCCCCTGCTCACGCAGGCAGGACATTCCTACCGGCTGGCACCGTTTATTTCGGAGGATACCTGGGCGATTCTTTACAAGCCGGGCCAAGCCGTGGCCAAATCCGTCGGTATTCTGGCCGGGTTTCTCCGCCGGTTCATTTTGCTGCTCTCGGTGTCGGCCTACGACTACGTTTTTATTCACCGCGAGGCTTCGCCCATCGGACCACCAGTATTCGAGTGGCTGATTGCGAAGGTGCTAGGAAAGAAAATCATCTACGACTTCGACGACGCTATCTGGATTCCAAATACCTCTGAGGCCAATAAGGTGGTAGCCGGCGTGAAGTGGCACCACAAAGTGGGCAGCATTTGCCGCTGGGCCTACAAAATCAGCTGCGGCAACGTTTATCTGCGCGACTATGCCCGGCAGTTCAACCCCAATGCCGTTGTCAACCCCACCACAATTGACACGGTCAACCTGCACAACCGCGTGCGCGACCAGAAGGCGCCCGGCCGCCTGGTAATCGGCTGGACGGGCACGCACTCCACGCTCAAGTATTTGGAGCAGGTGGTGCCGGTGCTGGCTGAGCTGGAGCAGCAATATGATTTTGAGTTTCGCGTGATTTCCAACCAACCGCCCGAGCTGCCGCTTCGCTCACTCAACTTTCAGCCCTGGCGCAAGGACACGGAAATTGAAGACCTAGCCGGGCTGCACATCGGCCTGATGCCGCTGGAAGACGACCCGTGGGCGAAAGGCAAGTGTGCATTCAAAGCGCTGCAGTACATGGCGCTGGGCATCCCGGCCCTAGTGTCGCCGGTAGGCATGAACACCGAAGTGGTGCAGCCCGGCGTGAACGGGTACGTCTGCACTACGGCTGCCGACTGGCGCCAAGCACTGGAAACGCTGATGCAAGACCCGGAACTACGAATCAAGCTTGGAGAGCAGGCCCGGGCTACTATCGTGGAACGCTACTCAGTGATGGCCAACGAGCAGAATTTCCTGAACCTGTTTTCGTAACACGCCTAAGCAGCCCGCAACCGGCCGGCAACACGGCCTTTTTTCTGACCGGCCCCACTCACATCTTGCAGGATGTACAGGGCGCCTACATAGAACGGAATCAGCGGAATCTTGTAACGTACCAGCGTACCGAAGTTGTTGGAGATGATTCCGACGGAGGCGCCAAATACCAAAGCGAACACGAAACTGAGCACCAGAACCGGGGTTTTGGCAATGCTGCCAAAGAACCGCCCGACTCCTACCCGAAAGAGGATGCGCAAGGTAAAACCGAGGAAAAACGTGGCTTCCAATGCTGACAGAAGCATAACCGGGTTGCGCGCTTCCCACAGAAACGGTCGGAATAACGCCACGATGATGGCCTGTGGCGCTAGTTTTACCATGCCCCCAATGGTGCCGTCTTGCTCGCCCAGCGTATAAGCAGAACCTTCTTCCTTTACAGAAACCTGATACAGATAGTCGGCGGTGATTTTACTTTTCTCCCCAATCTTATCAACGTCATAGCTGTCGTTGCCCTCGGTCAGGTTGCTCATGGCAAATACAGCCACTACAGCGCCGATACCCAGTAGGAAGGGCTTAGCAATCATGCGGAGGGCCGCGTTTTTGATTTTCTGACTATTCTCGTTGAATACCCAGATTAGCGCCGGCGGTAAGAAAGACAGCAGAATATATACTTTCGTGGCGTAGAGCAGATAAGCCGCCAGAAATCCAACAATCAGGGATTTTAGAATGCGCTTCTTCTGGATGGCTCCCTGGTAAAAAGCATAAAAAACCCACCCCAGCGCTCCCAGGCACAGCGAATCCTTCATCAGGCCCGAGCCCCAGAAGAACACGGAGGGAATGAAGAAGACCGCAATAGCCAACTGCTTGTATACCTGCGGCCGAATCTTGGCGAAGGTCATGAACATGGCCCACATGCCGCTGAAGCTGATGCAGGCAAAGAACATCCCGACCACCGTGTAGGTGTTGAAACACAACAGGCCCAGCACGGCTGCAAACCGGGCTACCACCAACTCTGTAGAGCCGGGTATCCACCAGTACATGCGGGAAGTGTATTTCGTCAACTCCGGTAGCCGCTCTCCGTCACTAGTTAATAGTTTCAGACCTACGGAAAAAGAGTCGCCAAACGCCTCATACATGAGGCTGGAGTGCGTGAAGTAGTTGAACGTATCGCCGCCGCCGTAATAGAATTGAAAAATCAGGCCGAAGGCAATGGCGCCGAACAGCTTCAGGGACAGCGCTGGGATAAAGTATTGCCGGGTGTAGATGTTCGTGACCTGTCCGCGGATGGCAAATGCCACTGCGTAGATAAGCCCTAAATAGAAGGGCGTTAGAAACAGGTCTCTGAGTTCCATGCGCGCTGGGCTACTTCTTGTACTTCTTCAAAAATGCCTTCGACTCCCGGTACTGGTCGGATTTCTTGTCGGCAATATTCTCCACAACGGCATAGTAGCGGCGCGCGGTTCCCAGATCCTTCTCCTTCTCGGCAATGCGGGCCAGGTTGTAGTTGGCATGCAGATAAAAACCGCCGTTGGCTTCGTCGGTGCTTTCCGCGAATACGATGCAGCGCTGGTAGTAGTCTTTGGCCTTGGTGAAGTCTTTATAGCGGTTCTGCATCAGCCAGCCCAGGAAGTAGGTGGCGTAGCGCCCACTGATGCCTTCATAGCCCGGCAGGCCCTGGTTGAGCTTGCTGAGAATCTCCAGGCTCACCCGTTCACTTTCCCGGAACTCGCCCATGTTGAAGGCCAGCAACGCGTAGAAGCGCTGGAAATAGCCGTTATCGGGGTAGGTGGAGGCTAGGTCGCGGGCGATGGGCATTGCCGCTGTGGGGTTGTTTTCCTCATTATTGAGGATGCGCATCAGGAATACTTTCGCTTCCGGCCCCACATAAAAGCCGTTGTCGGCCACGCTGCGCAGCTGTTGCAATCCCACCTGCTTACTACCCTTAGGGAATAGCAGCAGCACGGGCTTAAGCAGCGGGTAGTTGTCTGGAATCCAAACGGAGTAATAATTGAATAGCGCTTGCCCAAACAGGAATTCGGGGCTCAGGCCGTTGGCTTCCTTGCTTATTTCCAGGTACTTCAGGGCCCGTTTGGCGCTGACCGTGGCCCGGGGCCAGTTGCTGCGCTCGGCGTTGAGGCGGCTGTCAAACCCGTAGGCGGCGGCCAGGAAGAAACAGGCTTCGTAGTTTTTTTTGTCGGCATCGTAAAGCGCCTCTGCCTTGGTGATGGACGAATCCATGTAGGCAAAAAAGAGCTTGTCGTACTGCTTGGTCTTGATATTGGTCGGGACGATTTTCCACCACTGGCTCAGGCCCAGCAGAAAGTAGGGCATCGGGTGCTGCGGGTAGCGGCGGCGCAGGGAGCGGAACTGCTTTTCGGCCCGGTCGTACTTGCAGTTGTAGAGGTTCTGCACGGCCCCTTCCAACTCGGTCTGGATATCCTTGTCGAGTAGCAGCCAACCTTTGGTATCGACGGCGTTAGGCAGCACATCCACATTCTCGGTCTGGATGTTCCGGATGGGCGTACGCGTGGTATCCGGCTGTTGGGCGCTGGCCAGCAGGGGCAGCAGCAAAAACAACAGGATAAATCGGAGGCGAAGGATCATAGAGTCGGCGGCTTGCGGGTGCGGCCGGGCGCAGAGCCCGAAGCGCACCGCCCATCGGAAGGGCTAAAGTATGGCTTTTATCCTAGTTTTGGACAAATAACAGGTCAATCATGGAGCTTTTAAGGACCCTCTGCCAGATTCCGGCCCCTTCCGGAAACGAAGCCGCCCTCACGCAATTTTTGCTGAACTACATCCAGACGGCCAGCCCCGGCTGGCAGGTGCAGCCCACCGTACTGGCCGGCGAACAATGGCAGGATTGTATTATCCTGGTTTTCGGCAAGCCGCGCACCGCCGTCTTTGCGCATGTGGATAGCATCGGCTTTACCGTACGCTACGGCCGCCAACTGGTTCGGATTGGCGGGCCGGTGCTGGACGAAGGCATTCGACTGGTGGGGCGGGATTCGCAAGGAGAAATCGACTGCACGTTGGGAAGTGATGAACAAACCGGGCAGCCCACGTATGAGTTCACCCGCGACATCGACCGGGGCACGGAGCTCACCTATTACTGCGACTTCCGCGAAACGGATACGACCATCCAAAGCTGCTACCTCGATAACCGCCTCGGGGTCTGGAATGCGCTGCGGCTGTGCGAAACTCTGAAGGATGGCATCATCGTGTTCAGCTGCTGGGAGGAGCACGGCGGCGGGTCGGTGGCCTATCTGGCCAAGCACATTTACGAAACCTACGGCGTGCGGCAGGCCCTGATTTCCGACATCACCTGGGTGACGGAAGGCGTACACGCCGGCCAAGGCGTGGCTATTTCGCTGCGCGACTCCCTAATTCCGCGCCGCAGCTACGTGGAGCGTATCCGGCGCATTGCGGAGGCGGCCGGTATTCCGCATCAGCTGGAGGTAGAAGGCAGCGGCGGCTCCGACGCCAAGGAGCTGCAGCACGGCGCCCAGCCTTGGGACTGGTGCTTTATCGGAGCCCCCGAAGACAACGTGCACTCGCCCGAAGAAATCGTGGATAAGCGCGACATTACCAGCATGCTGGCGCTGTATCAGGAGCTGATGCGGCAGCTGTAGCCGCACGCTAAACCAACCTGAATTCCGCGCTGGAAAGCCGCTCCCCGACTACGGGAGCGGCTTTCTGCATTTCAAGAATAGCCGAAAAGACATGTAGCTGCCAGTCAGCGGATAAATAAGCAGCCCGCATTTGCGAAGGGCAGGTTGAGGATTAGGCAATAAATTCTATTTTACCCTCCTAATTGTCTCATTCCCAACCAAACTCCCACTTCTTACCCCCGCTCTATGATGACTGTTCTCTACGCAGTGCCCGCGTTGGGTGTGCTGGCCTTACTTTACACGTGGGTCCGGTCGGGCTGGGTGAGCCGCCAGGATGCCGGCGACGAGCGGATGCGCACCATTGCCGGCTACATTGCCGACGGCGCCATTGCCTTCCTGAAAGCCGAATACCGCGTGATGGCCATCTTCGGCCTGATTGCCTCCGCGTTTCTGTTTTACCTGGGCAGCACCGGCGAAAAGTCCAGCCCCGTCATCGTCATTGCCTTCCTGATTGGCGCCGTTTTCTCGGCGCTGGCCGGCTTCATCGGGATGAAGATTGCCACCAAGGCCAACGTGCGTACAGCCCAGGCTGCCCGCACCAGCCTGAGCCAGGCCCTGAACGTGTCGTTTTCGGGCGGCTCGGTGATGGGCATGGGCGTGGCCGGCCTGGCGGTGCTGGGGCTGGGCTCGTTGTTTATCGTGTTCTATCAGCTGTTTGTGGTGAGCAAGGGCGGCAGCGCCAATGGCATTGAAATGGAAACCGCGCTGGAAGTGCTGACCGGCTTCTCGCTTGGGGCCGAAAGCATTGCCCTGTTTGCCCGGGTGGGCGGCGGTATCTACACCAAAGCCGCCGACGTGGGCGCTGACCTCGTGGGCAAGGTGGAAGCCGGCATCCCCGAAGACGACCCCCGCAACCCCGCCACCATCGCCGACAACGTGGGTGACAACGTGGGCGACGTAGCCGGCATGGGTGCCGACCTGTTCGGCTCCTACGTGGCTACCATTCTGGCGACCATGGTGCTGGGTCGCGAGGTAGTCGCCACCGGTGACCAGTTTCAGGGGCTTTCCCCGATTCTGCTGCCGATGGTGATTGCCGGTATGGGCATTATTGCCTCGCTGGTCGGGATTCTGTGCGTGCGGGTGAAGGAAGGCGGCAACGTGCAGGCCGCCCTCAACCTGGGCAACTACGTGTCGGTGGTGGTGTCGGGCATTGCCTCGTACTTCATCATCCGCTGGATGCTGCCCACCGAGTCGCTCGTGATTCGGGGCGTCACGTTTAGTGCCATGCAGGTATTCTATGCTGTGGTAGTAGGTTTGATTGTGGGCACGCTGATGAGTATTATCACCGAGTATTACACGGCCATGGGCAAGCGGCCGGTGCTCAGCATCGTGCACCAAAGCTCTACTGGCCACGCCACTACCGTTATCGGCGGGCTGGCCGTGGGCATGGAAAGTACGGTGCTCCCGATACTCGTGCTGGCAGCGGGCATCGTGCTCAGTTACGAGTGCGCTGGCCTCTACGGCGTAGCCATTGCGGCGGCCGGCATGATGGCCACCACCGCCATGCAGCTGGCCATCGACGCCTTCGGCCCTATTGCCGACAACGCCGGCGGCATTGCCGAAATGAGCGAGCTGCCCAAGGAAGTGCGTGAGCGGACCGACATTCTCGACGCTGTAGGTAACACCACGGCCGCTACCGGCAAAGGCTTTGCCATTGCCTCGGCCGCCCTTACTTCGCTGGCTTTGTTTGCGGCCTTCATGGGCACGGCCAACATCACCTCCATCGACATCAGCAATGCCCGCGTGCTGGCTGGGTTGTTCGTGGGCGCCATGATCCCGTTCATCTTCTCGGCGCTGGCTATTTCGGCGGTGGGACGTGCGGCCATGGCCATGGTGCAGGAGGTGCGCCGGCAGTTTCGGGAGATTCCGGGCATTATGGAAGGCACCGGCCGGCCCGAGTACGAGAAGTGTGTAGCAATCAGCACCCAGGCCGCCATCCGCGAAATGATGCTGCCAGGGGCCATTGCGTTGGTGGTGCCCGTGATTGTGGGCTTCGCCTTCGGGCCGGAGGTGCTGGGCGGCACGCTGGCCGGTGTCACGGTGAGCGGCGTGCTGATGGCCATGTTCCAGAGTAACGCCGGTGGCGCCTGGGACAACGCCAAGAAGAGCTTCGAGAAGGGCGTGATGATTGACGGCGTGATGCAGTACAAAGGCTCCGACGCCCACAAAGCCTCCGTCACCGGCGACACCGTCGGCGACCCGTTCAAGGATACGTCCGGCCCCAGCATGAACATCCTCATCAAGCTCATGAGCATCGTGAGCCTGGTAATTGCCCCGCACATTGCTGCCCCGGACCGGGGCGTGGCGCCTGCCCACCTGGTGCCCCGTACCGAGCTGGATGTGCGGCCCAAGGTGCGCTTTGCCGACGTGACCGACCATGCCGCCGAAGCCGTGTTCGTACTGCTGCGCAAGCAGCTGTAGGATGTTGATAGTCAGGTGTTGTTTGTCAGTTCTCGGTGAGTTTGAAAGGCATTGACACCCAACAGCTGCAACCCAACAACTGACAACTAACAACTGCCAACTGACCACACTTCACTCGTCTCAAGCCGCCTTCCTTCACCAGGGGGGCGGCTTTTTTCTACTACATTTGCCTGCCCGCTCACCCACGGCCTAACCCCAAACGGATGAATCCGGACCATATTTCGCTGCACGACAAGCAGTTTGAACCCTACCTGCCGGCGCAGCAGCTGGCCGCCAGCATTCAGCAGCTGGCCACTCAACTCAACCACGACTACGCCGGCAAAACGCCGCTGCTGATAGCCGTGCTCAACGGCTCGTTCATGTTCGCCTCCGACCTGATGAAGGCGCTGGCCATTGAGTGCGAGATTTCCTTTATCCGCGTGGCCTCGTACCAGGGCACCAGCAGCACTGGCACCGTGCAGGAAGTGCTGGGCCTGACCGAAGAAATCCGGGGCCGCCACGTCATCATCGTCGAAGACATCGTGGATACGGGCCACACCATGCGCCGTCTGCTCGACACGCTGGGCGCCCGCGAGCCGGCTTCGCTGGAAGTAGCTACGCTGTTTCTGAAGCCTGAATGCCTGCAGCACGAACTGCCTATCCGCTACGTGGGCCTAAGTATTCCCAATGATTTCATTGTCGGCTATGGTCTTGATTTCGACGGACTGGGCCGCAATTATCCGGACGTGTACAAGGCCGTAGGCAGCTGAGTTGGCCCGCGGACGCAGCTAAAATTCGCTGGCGCCCGTAGAGGCTTTCCTATTCGTTGCCTATATTTCAGAAACACGCCCACTTTTCCTTTCCTCCGCGTAACACTTCGCTCCCCAACTCATGCTGAATCTCGTGCTCTTCGGCCCGCCCGGCGCCGGTAAAGGAACGCAAAGCCAGAAGCTGATTGCCCGCTATAATCTGGTGCACCTCTCCACCGGCGATTTGCTCCGTGCCCAGATTTCCCAGGGCACTGAACTCGGCCTGCGTGCCAAAAAACTCATGGATGAAGGCCTGCTCGTGCCCGACGAAGTGGTAATCGGCATGATCGACAGCGCCCTGCAAAGCAACAAGCAGGCTGCCGGCTTCATCTTCGACGGCTTCCCGCGCACGGTGCCCCAAGCCGAAAGCCTCGACCGCCTGCTGGCGGAGCACGAAACCAAGGTGTCGTGCATGGTGGCACTGGAAGTGGCTGAGGAAGAGCTGGTAGCGCGCCTGCTGGAGCGCGGCAAAACCTCCGGCCGCCCCGACGACCAGGACGAAACCAAAATCCGCAAGCGCGTGACGGTCTACAACACCGAAACCGCCCAGGTGGCCGGCTACTACGCCTCGCAGCAGAAATTCCATGCCCTCAACGGCATCGGCGCCATCGAAGACATCTTCGGGCAGGTCTGCGGCATCATCGAGAAGCACCAGCCCGCCGCCCCGGAAAGCAGCCATCAGGCAACCGACGAAGTAAAAGCGTAACTTTGCGCCTGCTACCCGCTTGGGGTAGTGGCAGAACCATCTGTCATCCTGTGTATTTCGCCCCTGCGGCGGAATGTGCAGGATGACAGCTGTTTTACAGACATCCTGGAATTGAGAAGTAAGAATGGAAATGATTCTTAATTTTTAATTCTCAATTTTTAATTGAAAAAAGTGGCTTCCAATAATTTCATCGACTACGTCAAAATCAACTGTCGCTCGGGTAAAGGCGGGGCGGGTTCGCACCACTTTTTCCGCGCCAAAGGCCTGCCCAACGGCGGCCCCGATGGTGGCGACGGCGGCCGCGGCGGCCACATCATCCTGGAAGGCAGCTCCCAGCTTTGGACGCTGTTGCACCTACAGTACCGCAAGCACCTGATTGCCAAAGCTGGCGAAGGCGGGGGCGAAAACCTGCGCAGCGGTGCTCAGGGCGAAGACATCATTATTCAGGTGCCGCTCGGCACGGTAGCCCGCGACGCCGAAACCGGCGAGAAGAAGCTGGAGATTACGGAGGAAGGCCAGCGCCTGATCCTGACGCCCGGCGGCCGCGGCGGCTGGGGCAACGACCACTTCAAGTCGGCTACCAACCAGGCCCCGGCCTACGCCCAGCCCGGCGAGCCCGGCATCGACGAGTGGGTGATTCTGGAGCTGAAGCTGCTGGCCGACGTGGGCCTTGTGGGCTTCCCGAATGCTGGCAAAAGCACGCTGCTTTCCGTAGTATCGGCGGCCAAGCCGAAGATTGCCGATTACGCCTTCACCACCCTTACACCCAACCTTGGCGTGGTGGCCTACCGCGACTACAAGTCGTTTGTGATGGCCGATATTCCGGGCATCATTGAGGGCGCGGCCGAGGGCAAAGGCCTGGGCACGCGCTTCCTGCGCCACATTGAGCGCAACTCCATCCTGCTGTTCATGATCAGCTGCGACTCGCCGGACATCAACGCCGAGTACGAAGTGCTGCTCAGCGAGCTGGAGCAGTTCAACCCCGAGCTGCTGGAAAAACAGCGCCTGCTGGCCATCACCAAGTCGGATATGCTGGACGAGGAGCTGGAGGCGGAAATCCGGGCCACGCTGCCCACTGATCTGCCGACGGTATTCATTTCCAGCCTGGCCAACAAGAACATCCAGCCGCTGAAAGACCTGATCTGGGAAGCGCTGCAGCAGAACCGCGCCGCCACGGCCGCCGCCGCGCCCCCGCGCCAGAGCCAGGAAGAAGACGCTGAAGAGCCAGAGGCCGACCAGCAAACCGAACAGGAGCAGGAGTAGCCGCCGGGGCCCGGGCTGCCAGTTCTTCTCCCCGATAACCGGATGTGTCTGAACTAACTGCCTGGGCACACGGGTTTCTGTGCCACAATGACAGCCGCCCGGGCTTTGGCAAACTCCTTGCGACCCGCAATCCGCCTATGTCCTCCCGATTCAACCCATTCCGACGATTTAAAGCGAAGATGGCTGACGATAAAACCAACCAACCCGACGATACCCAATTCGACCATGCCGCCGGCGAGCTAACCCAAGAGCCTAACGCTCCCGAAGTAGGGGAGGTAGAAGGCACTGAAGCTGCCGCGCCCGGCTCGAAAACCGAAGCTGAGCTGGCCGACCTGAAGGACAAATACCTGCGCCTGGCTGCCGAGTTTGAGAACTACAAGCGCCGCACCACCAAGGAGCGCGCCGACCTGTTCAAGACGGCTAACCAGGAACTGATGACGGCCCTGCTGCCCGTACTCGACGATTTCGACCGGGCCCGCCACCACACCAAGGACACCGACGATGCCAACGCCGTGCGCGAAAGCATCGACATTATCCATAACAAGCTGCAGAAAACCCTCAACCAGAAGGGCCTGACGCCGATGGAAACCAAAGGCGGCGCGTTCGACCCCGATCTGCACGAGGCCATCACCCAGATTCCGGCCCCGTCGGACGACCTGAAAGGGAAGATTGTGGACGAAGTGGAGCGGGGCTACTACCTCGGCGACAAGGTAATCCGGCACGCCAAAGTGGTGCTGGGCGCTTAGTATTGGGTACTAAGTATTGAGTAGTGAGACACGTTGCTGTTGAACTGCCCGGTACAGATCTCAATACTCAATACCAAATACTCAATACCAAAGATGGCAGCGAAGCGAGATTATTACGAGGTGCTGGGCGTAGCCAAAAACGCAGCCGCGGATGAGATAAAGAAGGCCTACCGTAAGGTAGCCATCAAATATCACCCCGATAAAAACCCCGACGACCCGACGTCCGAAGACAAGTTCAAGGAAGCCGCCGAGGCTTACGAAGTGCTGTCGGATGCCAACAAAAAGGCCCGATACGACCAGTACGGCCATCAGGGCATGGGCGGCAACGGTGGCGGCCCGAACATGGAGGACATCTTCTCCCAGTTCGGCGACATCTTCGGCGGGGGCGGCGGCTTCGAGGGCTTCTTTGGCGGCGGTGGCCGCGGCCAGGGCGGGCGGCGCGTGCGCAAAGGCTCCAACCTGCGCATCAAGCTGAAGCTGGACCTGGAGGAAGTGGCCAACGGCGTCGAGAAGAAGATCAAGGTGAAGCGCTACGTGGCCTGCAACACCTGCTCGGGCACCGGCGCCAAAAACGGCACCGACCTCAAAACCTGCGGCACCTGCAACGGCCAGGGCCAGGTGAAGCGCGTGGTGAACACCATGCTCGGCCAGATGGTAAGCGCCTCTACCTGCCCCACCTGCGAAGGCGAAGGTAAAGTAGTGACCAGCAAGTGCGACGTCTGCCAAGGCGACGGCCGCCAGCTACACGAGGAAGTTATTCCGATCAACATTCCGGCCGGCGTAGCCGAGGGCATGCAGCTGAGCATGAACGGCAAAGGCAACTTCCCGGAGCGCGGCGGCGTGCCCGGCGACCTGCTCATTCAGATTGAGGAGGAGCCGCACGAGTCGCTGAAGCGCGACGGCAACAACATCATGTTCGAGCAGTACATCTCGTTCGTGGATGCCGCGCTGGGGGCCAGCATCGAGGTGCCCACTATTGAGGGCAAAGTGAAGATTAAGGTGGATGCCGGCACGCAGCCCGGCAAAATCCTGCGTCTGCGCGGCAAGGGCATCAAGGACATCAACGGCTACGGCCGCGGCGACCAGCTGATTCATCTCAGTGTTTGGACGCCCAAGAACGTGACCGGCGAAGAGCGGGAGCTGCTGGAAAAGCTGCGCAACGCCCAGAATTTCACCCCGAACCCCGGCAAAAACGAGAAAGGCTTCTTCGAGAAGGTGAAGGAGTACTTCCAGTAATCACGGATTTAACCGGATTAGTCGGATTTCACGGATTTTGTAGACGATTGGGCGCCTGCTTCCTTTTGGGGAGGCAGGCGCTTTTTTTGATGTGGAGGATAAGAGGTGGAGCTGATTTTTCTGTATCCTGAAAATAAGCTCCAAACCAGCGGCGCACTACAGGCTAACGGGTGCTGGCAGCGGCGGGCTGAGCTTGTTTGGCGGCCCGGTTGGCCCTGGATTTAAGGTAAACGAAAACGAGGGACAGGACTAGCATCGCGCAGGCAGCCCAGAACGCCCATCGGCGGCGCTGAGCCTGACCCAGTAGCAGCAGCCCCAAACTCAGGCAGGTCCACAGGCCGGCCGCCAGATAGTCCTGGGAAAACAACTTCAGCAAAGCCATCAGCAGAAAGATGCCCGGGACCAATAGGGCGCCCAGGTTGCGCAGTTTAGAGGGTTCGGGGTTGGGGGATGCAGCCATATTGGAAGTGAGGTGAACGAAGGGAAGTGCTGCCCCGAAATTGCAGGATTGGTTGGCAACTGCTACAAGATATTGTGATTGGATGCCGTTTTTTGCCGCAGACAAAGTAAAGAAATGTGCGGGTAGCCTGTAATGCTGCGGCCCGGCTGCCGATATAGTAGCTGAAACCGCTGCCCGCATGAGCCCCGCTGCACCCTCTACTGCCTTTGTTGCTGTTGTGAATGAGTACCAGCCGCTGCTGCGGCGCGTGTGCCGGCTGTACTGCCAGGACGCCGATGACCGGCAGGACCTGTTCCAGGAAATAGTGCTGCAGCTCTGGCGGGCCTGGCCCAACTACGTGCCGCAGGCCGGGGCCCGGCTCAGTACCTGGCTCTACCGCATTGCCCTGAACGTAGCCATTAGCAACCTGCGCCAGCGCACCCGCCGCCCGCAGCCGCTGCGCCTGGAGGCAGAGGCGCTGCAGTTGGCGCAGGAAACCGAGCCGCCCAACTACGAGCCCGAAGAAATGGCGGCCCTGTACCGGGCCATCAACCGACTTTCTGATGTAGACAAGGCCTTTGTACTGCTGTATCTGGAAGAACGCACCTACGAGGAAATGGCCGACATCCTCGGCATCACCCAAAACAACGTGCGCGTGAAAATGCACCGCGTGCAGGACAAGATTCGCCAACACCTTACCCGCCCCGTCTGATGGAACTCGATGACTTTCGCCGCCAATGGAAGCAGCCGGTCGCCGCTGATTTCCCGGCCGATTTGCTGGATGCCGACGCGCTGACCCAGCTGCTGGCCCGCGGCCCCAGCAACCCGGTAAGCAAGATGCAGCGCAACGCCCGCGTGGAAATGGCGCTGACGGCCGGGCTGATGCTGCTGCCGTTCGCAGCTATGCGGCTCAACAAGCCGGTTACCGTATTCTGGGCAGTACTGATGCTGCTGTTGGGGGCCGGGCAGCTGTATTACTACTACTACAAACTGGGCGTGCTGCGCCGCATGGCTACCGTGGAAGGCAACGTGCGCGACCACCTGCGCAAGCTGTGCCTGGAGCTGCGCCGGCTACTGCGCTTTCTCTACCGCGTCACGCTGGTGACGGGGCCGGTGACGCTGGCGCTGCTGTTTGGGTCAGAAGTGTATCAGGAGATGGGCCGGCCGGGGGGCGCGCGGGTGGCGCTGCTGGCGATTGTGGCGGGGGTATTGGTGGTATTGGGCTTCCTGCTGCAGTTGGCCCTGATCCGGGGCACGCGCCTATACCTGCAACGCCTCTACGGCCAGCACCTCGACCGGCTGGAAGCCAGCCTGCGCGAGCTGGAGGATACGGAGTAACCCCGTTTGGGCGCTGTTTCTGCCTGTTCGGGTAGCTGAAACCACCGCTTGAGAGAAGTTGAAGCAGCTTCTGTATCGGATTCGTGTAATATTACGGCACCACAAACCTTTCTTCCATGCCTCCCATTCTGCAAGCCATTGACGTGCGCAAGGCCTACGCCGCGCACACCGCCCTCGACGGCGTAAGCCTCGACATCCCGGAGCGCAGCATCTTCGGGCTGCTGGGGCCCAACGGCGCCGGCAAAACCTCGCTCATCCGCATCATCACTCAGATTACGGCTGCTGATTCCGGCGAAATCCGCATCCGGGGCGAGAAGCTCAACCCCAGCCACATCGGTCAGATTGGCTACCTGCCCGAGGAGCGCGGCCTCTACAAGAAGATGAAGGTGGGCGAGCAACTGCTGTACCTGGCCCGCCTCAAAGGCCTGAGCCGCGCCGACGCCACCCAGCGCATCAAAAGCTGGCTCGACCGCCTGGAGCTCAAGTCCTGGGCCGAGAAGAACGTGGAAGACCTCAGCAAGGGCATGCAGCAAAAGGTGCAGTTCATTGCCACGGTGCTGCACGAGCCCGAAATCATCATCCTGGATGAGCCGTTTTCGGGCTTCGACCCCATCAACGCCAACCTCATCAAAGACGAGATTCTGGCTTTGCGCGAGAAAGGCGCTACTATCATTTTCAGCACCCACCGCATGGAATCGGTGGAGGAGCTCTGTGACAACATTGCCCTGATCAACCGCAGCCGAAAAGTGCTTGACGGTACCGTGCGCGACATCAAGAACACCTTCCGCACCCAGACCTATGAGGTGGAAGGCCGCGGCCGGCTCATGGTCACGCACCCCGATTTTGAAGTGCTGGAGCACAAGGAGCGCGAAAACGGCCACTTCTACGACGTCATCAAGCTGCACGCCGGCACCTCGCCCAATGACCTGCTGCGCTACCTTATCGGCAACGTGGAGGTGCACGCCTTCCGCGAGCTGATTCCGAGCATCAACGACATCTTCATTCGGCGGGTGCGGGAAACTATGCCCGAAACGCTGATGGAAGAAGCCTCGGCTTAACCGAGTGTCTTTTACCTCACAGAACGTCATTCCGAGCGGAGGCGCAGCCGAAGCCGAGGAATCTCGCCCGTGTAGCAATCAATATTTCCACAACGTCAGCACGCGAGAAGCTTCGGCTTCGCCTCTGCATGATGTTCCCAAATCTTCAACTCCCCATGGATAAAATATTTCTCGTTTTCCAGCGCGAATACCTGTCGCGGGTGCGCAAGAAAAGCTTCATTATCATGTCGCTGATCGGGCCGCTGCTGACGGTGGCGCTGTTTGCGGTGCCCGTGTTCATTGCCAAGATGTCGGACAGCGGCAAGACCGTGGTGGTGGCCGATGGCGGCAACCTGTTTGCCGGAAAGCTGCCCGAGGCCAAGGACGATATCCGGTTTGTGGCGACCACGCCCGACCTGGCCCAGGCCAAAGCCGAGTTCAAGAAAAGCAAGCACGACGCCCTGCTCTACATTCCGAAGCAGGACCTGGCCAATCCCGGCGGCTTTCAGGTGTTTTCGCGCAAGGGCCTGGGCGTGTCGCTGGAGCGCGACATCAACCGCGCCGTGTCGCTGCAGATTGAAAACCAGCGCCTCACGGCCTCCGGCATCGACCGCGCCACGCTTGACAAGCTCAAGGCCGACGTGAGCTTGGAGACGGTGAGTTTGAGCGACGACGGTGAGAAAAGCTCCAGCACCGGCGTCAGCACGGGCGTGGCCTACGCCTGTGGCTTCCTGATTTACATATTCATCTTCATGTACGGCGTGCAGATTATGCGCGGCGTAATGGAGGAGAAAACCAGCCGCATCGTGGAAGTGGTCATTTCCTCGGTGAAGCCTTTCCAGCTGATGATGGGCAAGGTGCTAGGCATTGCGGCCGTGGGCTTCACGCAGCTGGCGCTGTGGGTGCTGCTTTCCGTGGGCATCAGCTCGGTAATGGCGCGCTCCGTCAGCCCCGAGAAGATGGTGGAAGACCGGGTGAGCCGTACTACGGCCATGGCTTCGGGTTCGGCCACGGCCACGGTCAGCACCGATACGCCGCAGGAAAAAGCCGCCAAGAAAGACACCAACGTAGCCGCCAAGATGACGGCCGCTCTGCGCGCCGCCGACCTGAACGTGCCGCTGATTGTGGGCTGCTTCCTGTTTTATTTTCTGGGTGGCTACCTGTTCTACGGGGCGCTGTTCGGGGCCATCGGGGCGGCCGTCGACAACGACACCGACACCCAGCAGTTTATGCTACCCGTGACCATGCCGCTGGTGCTCACCTTCGTGGTGTCGCAGGCAATCCTCACCACCAACCCCAACGGCTCGGTGGCCGTCTGGATGTCGATGATTCCGCTTACCTCGCCCATTGCCATGGTCATGCGCCTGCCGTTCGGGGGCGTGCCGGCCTGGCAGCTGGCCACCTCGATGGTGCTGCTGGTGCTGGGCTTCATCTTCACCACCTGGCTGGCCGCCCGCATCTACCGCGTGGGCATTCTGATGTACGGCAAGAAAGTCAACTACCGCGAGCTGTCGAAGTGGATGTTCTATAAAGGCTAGCACAACACTGCGCCCTCTGCGAAAACACGGCGTCCTCTGCGGGCTAAAATCGTAGCAACGACTTAGCCCGCAGAGGACGCCGTGTTTTCGTAGAGGGCGCAGTGTATCTTCGTGCTATGCGTATCTCGTTTCTCTCGTTTGTTCTGCTGATGCTCAGCTTCGCCGTGCACGCCCAGGATCGGCCCGCTTACCGCCTGTTCACGGCCGCCGGCAAGCCCGCCGGCTACGACAAGATGCTCAAGGAGCTGGCCGCTGCCGACGTGGTGTTCTTCGGCGAGCAGCACAACGATCCCATGGCCCACTGGCTGGCGCTGCAGCTCACCAAAGACCTGCTGCGCCTGCGCCAGGGCCAGCTGGTGCTGGGCCTGGAAATGTTTGAGCGCGACGTGCAGCCGCTGGTAGACCAGTACACCACCGGCGAGCTGGACGACAAAGCCTTCGAGGCCGATAGCCGCCCCTGGCCCAACTACACCACCGACTACAAGCCGCTGCTGCTGCTGGCGCGCCAGCAGAAATTCCGGGTGGTGGGCACCAACGTGCCGCGCCGCTACGCCTCGCAGGTAGCCAAAGGCAGCCTGACGGCCCTGGAGGCGTTGCCCGCCGAAGAGAAGGCCTGGCTTGCGCCCTTGCCGATGACGGTGGACTACGAGCTGCCCGGCTATAAGAACATGGCCAAGATGTTCGGCGGCGACGCGGCCCACGCGGCCGGCGTGCAGAACATCATTCAGGCTCAGGCCCTCAAGGATGCCACCATGGCCCACTTCCTGCAGCAGGCCCGCCCCGCCGGCCACCTGCTGCTCCACGTCAACGGTGCCTACCACTCCGACAACCACGACGGTATTCTGGCCTACCTGCGCCAGCAGAACCCGCAGCTGAAGGTGCTCACCCTCAGCACCGTCTCGCAGGCCAGCCTCGACAAGCTCGACAAGGAGAATCAGCAGAAAGCCGATTTCGTGCTGGTAGTGCCCGAGGACATGACCAAGACGTATTAACTGTTGACAGCACAAAGGAACGTCATTCCGAGTGTAGCGAGGAATCTCGCGTGCTGACGTTGCAATGCCAACCAGATAGCAGCACGCGAGATTCCTCGCTGCACTCGGAATAACACAGCGTACTAGACCCATGATTTCCACCCTCGACCTCACGCAACTGCCCGACGCGGCTACCCTGCAGCGCCTTTGCCAGGCCTTGGCTGCGCTGGACGCCGTCAACTCGCCCGACCCGGATTTCCGCTACTACACCTACAACCCGGCCTGGGACGACAACGAGGCCCTGTTTGAGATGAGCGACGGCGAGGGCGACCAGATGCTGGTGCTGTTCCGGCCCGAAGGCTGCTGCATCAACGGCTTCCTCTCCGAATACGACCAGCCCGAAAAGGCCCAGGTGACGCGCGGCCTGCCCGAGGTGTTCGACGAGTTTGTGTTCGGCGAGCCGGCTGCTTCCATCGGCACCACGTTCTGCGTGTGGTACACGCCCGCCCACGGCTGGCAGACCGGTGTGGTGGAAAACGAAGACGACGGCTCGGAAGAGCTGCTCTATATCCTCGACAACGACCCTGACACCTACGCCGACTGGGCCAACGAATACTACCTCGACGAAACCGAGCGGGAGCCCCTCGAAGCTGCCGACGTGGCCCGCCTCTACCGCCACGAGCCCCTGACCCAGGCCACCGCCCAGGCCCTCAACTCCGACCTCACGGACTGGCCCCAGCTGGCCGCCGACCTAGAGGCCATCGGCTACCCGCACGCCCTCAGCTAAATACTCCGGACTATGGTTTTTCGACCAGCTCACCTCTCCGATATTCCCGGCATGTCCGTGGTGCGCCTGGCCGTGACGGAAAACGCGCTCCGCGACCCGGCCCTGATTACGCCCGCCGACTACGCCGACTACCTCGTGCAGCGCGGTCGGGGCTGGGTGGCGGCAGACGAGGAATTCGGCAGGATTGTCGGCTTTGCTGTCGTTGATTTGCAGCAGCACAGCGTCTGGGCGCTGTTTGTGCACCCGGATTTCGACCAGCAGGGCATCGGCAAAGAACTGCACCGGCTGCTGTTGGATGGGTATTTCGCCCATACCAATATGCCCATCTCACTTAGCACCGAACCCGGCACCCGCGCCGAACATTTCTACCGCCGCCAGGGCTGGCAGGAAACTGGCAGCATCACTAGTGGCGAGGTGCGGTTTGAGCTAAGCCAGACCGCGTGGCAGCAGCGTTTAGCGGCCGACAGTCATGCGCGGTAGAGGCTGTCTGCTGGCGCTGGCAATTTTGCTTTGGCACCTGACGGCCTTGGCCCAACCGGCCTTCACGGTGGTGCCGCTGGGCGTGCAGGGCGGGCTTAGCGAGGGCAACCTGTCGGCGTATCTGGTGGCGGCGGCCGGCTCCGCCGATTACGTGTGCCTGGATGCGGGCAGCCTCTACACCGGCGTGGAAAAAGCCGTGGCCCGCCAGGCGCTGCCGGGGCCGGCCACCAAAACCATCCGCACCCGCATCAAAGGCTACCTGATTTCCCACGCCCACCTCGACCACGTAGCGGGCCTGCTGCTCAACGCCCCCGATGATGCGCCCAAGCCCATTTATGCGCTGCCCGGCTGCCTGGCTACCATCCAGAACGACTACTTCAACTGGCGCGCCTGGCCCAACTTCGGCCCCGGGGGCACGGCGCCGGCGCTGGGTAAATACCAGCTGCAGCCCTTGGCCATCGGGCAGGAAATGCCACTCAGCAACACCACGCTCCACGCCACGGCCTACGCGCTCAGCCACGGCCGGCCCTTCCAAAGTGCCGCGTTTCTGGTGCGCAGCGGCCGTCACTACCTGCTCTACCTCGGCGACACCGGGGCCGATGCCGTGGAGCAAACCGAGAACCTGCGCACGGTGTGGCAGGCGGTGGCGCCGCTGCTGCGGGCCGGCCAGCTCCGCGGGATTTTTATGGAAGCCTCCTACCCGAACCAGCAGCCGGAGAAGCAGCTATTCGGCCACCTGACGCCGCGGCTGTTCTGGCAGGAGCTGGCGGTGCTAGCCCAGCTGGCCGGCCCGACCGCCCTACGGGGTCTGCCGGTCGTGGTGACCCACCTCAAGCCCACTGCCGACCGCGAGGCCACCATCCGCCGCGAGCTGGAGGCCGGCAATATGCTCGGCGTCCGGCTGATTTTTCCGGTGCAGGGCGAACAGCTGGCTTTTTGATGCGGCTGGCTTCAGCCAGCGAGGAACAAGCCAGAAAAGAGCGTTCTTTCAGTCCCATCCATTCTCCTGAAACCATGGTAGACGTAACCTTACAGGGCCCCGACGTGCTGTTCAGCGTGCAGGGTCTGCACAAGCTTTGGGCCCTGAAAAGCCAGCTGTTGATTCCGCGCAGCCACATCCGGAGCGTGCGGCAGGACGCCGACGTGCTGAAAGGCTGGTGGAAAGGCTGGCGCGCCCCCGGCACCCACATTCCCGGCCTGCTGGCGGCCGGCACCTTCTACCAGGATGACAAGCGCATCTTCTGGGATGTGCACAACGCCGAAAATGCCCTCATCATCGACCTGGAACACGACGAGTACAACCAGCTCATCATTGAAGTAGCCGACCCCGCCGCCGTACTGGCGCTGCTGACCCCGGTGGTATAGCCACAAAAAAAGCTCCGGCCGTGAGGCCGGAGCTTTTTTTGTGCCATGAAAGTAGAGCTGCTTACGACGAAAACGACGAGCCGCAGCCGCAGGTGCTCTTGGCTTGGGGGTTGCTGAAGATGAAGCCGCGGGCGTTGAGGCCGTCCTGGAAATCAACTTCCATACCCAGCACGTACATGGCGTGCTTCTTATCCATGATCAGCGTTACGCCGTCGAGGTCGAAGGTTTCGTCCTGGTCTTTGGGCTTATCGAAGCCGAGCAGATAGCTCATGCCCGAGCAGCCCCCGCCCTGGACGCCCACGCGCAGGCCGTATTCGGCGGGCACGCTTTTCTCGTTCAGGATATTCCGAACCTCTTCCAGCGCGCGCGGCGTGAGGCTGATGGGAGCAAGTTTCGTGGAGACGGCCGTTGCCATAGTGCGTTCGTTTTTAGAAAAGTAAGGCGACAAAGATACGAAGCCGGTGGGGGAGTAGCGTTACTGCCTGCCAGGCTTTGTTGCGGCTACAACAGCAGCAGTAAGCCGCTGGTTCAGCGAAGCCCGCTCTGTTCGCTCCAAGGGCACGGCCGGAAAGCCGTCGGGCTGGTAGTGCGGCATCTGCGCGGGGTGTTTACCTTCGCAGCGCATATTCGTTTACTGGTTTTTGTTCACCTCTGCTGCCCGCGTGGCGGCCCCATTCTGCATGGATACCACCGCCTATCTGTTTGATCTGCTCAAAACCCTGCTGCCGGCGCTGCTGGTAGCCGGCTCCATTTTCTACCTCATCCGGCAGCACCTCGACCGGGAACAGCAGCGCCGCCTGCTGGAGCTGCGCCTGGAAAACAGCAAGGCCACTCTGCCGTTGCGCCTGCAGGCCTTCGAGCGCATGACGCTGCTGCTGGAACGCATTGCACCCAGCAACCTGCTGGTGCGCCTGAGCAGCGCTGGCCAGACGGCCCCGGACTATCATCGGCTGCTGCTGCAGGAAATCAGGGCCGAGTACGAGCACAACCTCAGCCAGCAGCTCTACATGAGCCCTGATACCTGGAGCGAGGTGAAAGCTGCTAAGGAACACGTCCTGACGGCCATCAACAAGGCCTACCACACGCTGCCCCAGCCCCAGCAGGCCCGCGGCACCGAGCTGGCCAAGCGCATCCTCGAAAGCCTTATCAACGACGAGGCGGACCCTACCGAGCGGGCCCTGCTGGCCATCAAGCGCGAAGCCTTCGGGCTGTTTTAGGCGGCGGCATGGTGAAGGCCCGGCTCAGATTAGCTGCCTTGGCCGTGGCGCTGCTCGGCAGCCGCCTGTGCGCGGCCGAGGCCATGAAAAACCACACGTCCATGGGAGAAATTCTGTGGGCCATTGTGGTGCTGATAGCCGGCATACCGCTCGGCGTGGCGTTTCTTATGTACTGGCTGGTCGTGCTGCTCAAAGACCGGCGCCCCAGCGTGGCGGCTACCGTGCTGGTTTCGCTGAGCAGCTGGTGGCTGGGCTTGTTCGTGCTTGGGTCGCGGGATAGTCCGGCCGCGTCTGCCAACTCTGCCACGTGGCAGGTGGTGCTGGTGGTGGCTTTGCTGACTGCCGTTTGCGCCTGGGTAAGCATTCCGTCCTCAGATGAAGATTAAGCAGAGCCAAGTGGCTCGTAGCAACCCCAAACTATGACGAAAACGCGCATTGCCGTGGATATGGACGAGGTAATAGCCGACTCCATTGCCCGGTTTCAGGAGTGGTACGCCCACGAGTTCGGGCAGGAAATGACGCTGGCGCAGCTGCGTGGCCAACACTTCCACGAGGCCGTGGCGCCGGAGCATCAGCCCGCCCTGCGCGGCTACCCCAACCGGCCCGGCTTCTTCAAAGACCTGCCCCTCATGGCCGACAGCCAGCGTGTGCTGCGGGAGCTGGCCCAGCGCCACGAGCTGTTTATCGCCTCGGCGGCCATGGAGTTTCCCAACTCGTTTCTGGACAAGTACGAGTGGCTGCAACAGCACTTCAGCTTTATTTCGTGGCAGAACGTGGTGTTCTGCGGCGACAAAAGCATCCTCAACGCCGACTTCCTCATCGACGATAACGCCTTCAACTTCGACAACTTCCGGGGGGAAGGCCTGCTGTTCGACGCGCCGCACAATGCCTTGGAAACCCGTTACCGACGCGTGCACAGCTGGCAGGAAATCGGCGACATCTTCCTGTAGTCAACTATAAAAAAAGAGAAGGCCCGGCGCAATAAGCCGGGCCTTCTCTTTTTCACTGAAAACGAAACCGAATCAGGCCGTAGCAGCCAGCACCGCGTCGATGGCGCGCTGGTAGCAGGCCTCGTAGCGGGGAACGATGTTGCCGACGGCGAAGGTTTCGGCGTGGGCGCGGGCGGCGTCTTTGAAGCGAGGCAGGTTGTCGTCCTGGAGCACGAACAGGGCGTTTTTCACCATGTCTTCCACGTCGCCGACGTTGCTGGTCATGCCCGTGATGCCGTGCTCGTTCAGCTCGGGAATGCCGCCGGCGTTGGTGCTGATAACGGGCACTTCGCAGGCCATGGCCTCCAGCGCCGCCAAGCCGAAGCTTTCTTTCTCGGAAGGCATCAGGAACAGATCCGACACGCTGAGCACTTCCTCCACGGCCTCCAGCTTGCCCAGGAAGCGCACGTCGTTGCTGCTCAGGCCCAGGTCGCGGCAGAGCTTCTCAATGCGAGGCCGGTCGGGCCCGTCGCCGACGAGCAGCAGCTTGGCGGGCATTTTCTTACGAACGCCGTCGAAGATGTGCACCACGTCCTCGACGCGCTTCACGGAGCGGAAGTTGGAGGTGTGAATGAGCAGCTTCTCGCCGTCGGGCGCAATGGCGGCCTTAAAGTGGCTCTTGTCCTGCTTTTTGAAGCGGTCCAGGTTGATGAAGTTGGGAATCACCTCAATGTCCTTCTCGATGGCGAAGTACTCGTAGGTTTCCTTGCGCAGATCCGCCGAAACGGCCGTTACGCCATCCGACTGGTTGATGCTGAACGTGACCACGGGCTCGTAGCTGGCGTCTTTGCCCACCAGCGTAATGTCGGTGCCGTGCAGGGTGGTGATGACCGGCACGCGGATGCCTTTGGTGATGAGGATCTGCTTGGCCATGTAGGCCGCCGAGGCGTGCGGAATGGCGTAGTGCACGTGCAGCACGTCCAGCTTCTCGTTCTGCACGATGTCCACCATCTTGGAGGCCAGCGCCAGCTCGTAGGGCGGAAACTGAAACAGCGGGTAGGGCGGAATGTAGACCTCGTGGTAGAACAGGTTCTCGTTGAAGAAATCGAGGCGAACCGGCTGGCTGTAGGTGATGAAGTGGACGCGGTGGCCGCGCTGAGCCAGGGCTTTGCCCAGCTCGGTGGCTACCACGCCGGAGCCGCCAAAGGTGGGGTAACAGACAATACCGATGTTCATGACGTAGCGTGAGGAAGGGGAAGCGCAGTAGCGCGAAGCTCCAGCTTCGCGTATCATTGAGCGATAGTCGTTGGGGCAGCGTAGAAGGCTGCAACAGCGCGCGAAGCTGGAGCTCCACGTTACCGGAAAAAAAATCGGCGGCAAGCTGCTCCTTCAGGAACGCCTTGCCGCCGATTGCGGAGTCAAAGAAACAGAAAAGCCGGACAACAGGTCATGTCTTTTGCAGCGACTTGTAGATGACGTCGTGGATGCGGGTGCGGATGTTGTACTGGCGCAGCTTGTTGTTGCCGGCGTCGGGGTACACCCGGTTGGAAAGAAAGATGTAGAGAATTTTGTTTTCGGGGTCCATCCAGACGCAGGTGCCGGTGAAGCCCGTATGCCCAAACGTGCTGGCCGGCGAGAGGTTGCTGGTAGGGCCTTCGGGCTTGCTGGGGTCGCCGTGGTCCCAGCCCAGGCCGTGGCGGTTGCCGGCCACAGTGCTGCGAGCAAACTCGGTCACGATGGGGCTCTGGAAGTAGCGCATGCCGCCGTAGCGGCCGTTCTGCAGGTTCATCTGCATCAGAACGGCCAGATCGTTGGCGTTGGCAAACAAGCCGGCGTGGCCGCCCACGCCGCCAATCATGGCCGCGGTCTGGTCGTGCACGGTGCCTTGCAGCTGGGCGCGGCGGAAGTAGGTGTCGTTTTCGGTGGGCGCGATGCACGACTGCGGAAACTTCTGCAGCGGGTTGTATGTCATAGTGCCGAGGCCCAGCGGCTTGTAGAAGCTCTTGTCGAGGAAGTTCTCGATGGGCTCCTGCAGCAGCTTTTCGGCCACCCGCTTCAGAATGATAAAGCTCAGGTCGGAATATTCCACCGGATACTTGCCCTTGGTCTTGGGAAGCAAACCGGAGCGCTGCACCCAGGTCCAGACCGAATCCTCGGCCGTCTGCACACTGTAGAGGTTGGGCGTCACTTCGTTGGTGAAGCCGGCCGTGCTGGTACTGGCGTAGAAAGTGGGCTTGGGGCCGGTTTTGGTGATGGTTTTCTCCCACGTCGGGATGCCAGCTTTTAAGCCCGCCTGGTGCAGCAGTACCTCACGCACGGTCATGTCCTTTTTATTGGTGCCTTTCAGTTCGGGCAGGTAGGCGGCCACCTTGTCGTCGAGATTCAGTTTGCCCTGATCTTTCAGGTACATGATGGTCTGGAGCGTGCCGGCCACTTTCGTCACCGAAGCCAGATCGTAGAGCGTGCTGTTGCTGACGGGCTGCTTCTTGTCGTAGGTGCAGTAGCCGTAGCTTTTGTCGAATACCACGGCCCCGTTCTTGGCCACCAGCACCTGGCAGCCGGGCGCTGCGGCATACGCCACCGATTCCAGCGCAATGTTGTCGATCTGGGTGAGCACCTTCGAGTCGAGCCCCTCGCTTTCCGGCGTAGCGTAGCGCAGGCGCTTGAAGTCCGGCGTCGGCAGGCCCACGCCCGCCGTCAGCTCCGGCGTAACCGTGACCGGCAGGCGGCCCAGGGCGGGCAGCGCGCCAAACAGCACCTGCGGCACCACCAGCTGCGAGGCGTAGTTGTCTTCGTAGCCGCACACCAGCGTGCGGGCGTCGGCCAGGTGCTTCAGCGAATAGGCGTTGCCCATGGCCACCACTACCGTTTTCAGATTGGGGTTGGCCTGCAGGTCTTTCAGGAATTTCAGGGTGCCGTCGCCCAGGCCGTAGTTGTGGGTGGGCGTGTTGTTCATGTTGTGCAGCGTCACGACCACCGTGTTGTAGGGGGCGAGGCGCGGCAGAATCCGGGCAAACGTGGAGTCGGGGGCGTAGCGGTTGGCCACCGCGTACACGGGGCCGCTCTGGTACTTGCTCATGATTTCGCCCAGCGTGCTGCCCGGCCCGGCCCCGATGGTGACGGTGGCAATGCGCAGTGTGTCGAGGCGGTGCAGCGGCAGCAGGTCGTCCTGGTTTTTCACCACCGTGGTGGCGTGCTCGTAGATTTCCTGGGCCACCGTGCGGCTTTGGGGCCGGTTGAGGTTGGTCATCAGGTTGGGCACGTCAATGGGCGGCTGGTTGTTGAGGCCGGCCCAGAACTTGGCGCGCAGAATCTTGCGCACCCGCTGGTCGATGTCGGTCTGCACCAGCTTGCCCGACGCCAGATCGTCCTTGATTTTCTGGATGGCTACCGGTACGTCTTCCGAAAATAGCAGCACGTCGTTGCCGGCCAGCAGGGCCAGCGCGTCCAGCTCGCCGGGCTTGTAGATGTTAGCCACGCTCTTCATGTTGAGCGCATCCGTAAACACGAGGCCCTTGTAGGCCATCTTCTCCTTCAGCAGCCCCGTCACGAGGTTGCGCGAGATGGTAGCCGACACGGAGCGGACCGTATCGAACAGCGGCATGTAGAGGTGGCCCACCATCACGCCCATCACGCCGGCCTCAAACGACTGCTGAAACGGGTACAGATCCACGTTGGTCAGGCGGGCCAGGTCGGAGTTGATGACCGGCAGCGCCACGTGCGAGTCCACGTCGGTGTCGCCGTGGCCGGGGAAGTGCTTCACCACGGCCATGATGCCGTGGTCCTGCAGGCCGCGGATGTAGGCCACGCTGCGCTTGGCCACCTGCTCCTTGTTCTCGCCGAAGGAGCGGTTGCCGATAACCGGGTTGTCGGGGTTGGAGTTGACGTCGACGACGGGCGAAAAGCTCACGTGCACGCCCAGGGTCTTCATCTTGAGGGCAATTTCGCGGCCCATCTGGTACACGTACTGCTCGTCGTCCATGGCCCCCAGCGTCATCTGCTTGGCGAAGTGCATGCTGGAGTCGAGGCGCATATCCAGGCCCCACTCGGCATCCATGGCAATGAGCAGCGGCACCTTGGCGGCGGCCTGGTAGCGGTTGGTGAGGATGGCCTGCCGGCGCGGGCCGCCCTGCAGAAACATCAGCCCGCCAATGCCATAGTTCTTGATTAGAAACTCGGTGTACTGCGCGTGCTTCTTGTCCTTGTTGGAGTAGGCGGCCACCATAAACAGCTGCCCCAGCCGCTGGTCGGGCGTGAGGGAGTTGAAGACGCTGTCGACCCAGTTCTGCTCGGCCACGGAGCGGGGCTTGGCCGCGTCGTCGTAGGGCACCGCAGAGGTGATGATCAGACCCGTGGCAGCGAGCAGCAGCAGTAAGAGTCTGATCCGAAATTCCTTGAGCATGGGCTCCCGTATGGTGTCTGGCGGTAAGTGGTCTGGTTGAACGCAAGCGGATTTCGCCCTACTTTTGTTCCCATTCGGGTGCCGTAAAAGCGGGGTCCGGCAGGCCCGGCCACCGCAATGGTGAGCCCCAGGCATCCGGTCATCTGCTCTTGCCAACTGCGCTAACCCGGGAGCCCGGCCAACACAACACACACGAATGTTGGCCACAAACTTACGGAGAAAATCCCGGCTGCGGTTGGCAATTCATCGAGCAAGTCCAATTGCTCAGCGGGTTAACGCCTGTATTTCTTTGTTTCGTATCTTCCTTATCCTTCCCGAATGGCCGACATAATTCAGCTGCTTCCCGAGTATCTGGCCAACCAGATTGCCGCCGGCGAAGTGGTGCAGCGGCCGGCTTCGGCCGTCAAAGAATTGCTTGAAAATGCCGTTGATGCCGGGGCCACGCAGGTGCAGCTCATCGTCAAAGACGCCGGCAAGCAGCTGGTGCAGGTCGTGGACAACGGCTCGGGCATGAGCGCCACCGACGCCCGCATGAGCCTGGAGCGGCACGCCACCTCCAAAATCCGCACCACCGACGACCTGTTCCGTATCCGCACGCTGGGCTTCCGGGGCGAGGCGCTGGCCTCCATTGCGGCCGTGGCCCAGGTGGAGCTGCGCACCAAGCAGCGCGACCAAGACACGGGCACGCTGCTGCTCATCGAAGGCTCCCAAATCACCAGCCAGCAGCCCACCGCCTGCCCCGACGGCACCAGCATCAGCGTCAAGAACCTGTTCTTCAACGTGCCGGCCCGGCGCAACTTCCTCAAGAGCAACGCCGTGGAAATGCGGCATATTCTCGACGAGTTTCAGCACATTGCCCTGGCCAACCCCCAGATCGGGTTCACGCTGTTCCAGAACGACCTGGAGGTGTTCAACCTGCCGGCCGGCAAGCTCAGCCAGCGCATCGTGAGTTTGCTCGGCAACGGCTACAAGGAGCAGCTGGCGGCCTGCGAGGAGGTGACACCGTTTCTGAGCGTGAAGGGCTTTATCGGCAAGCCGGAATCGGCCAAGAAAAGCCGCGGCGACCAGTTTTTCTTTGTCAACAACCGCTTTATCCGCTCGGCCTACCTCAACCATGCCGTGCTGGCCGCCTACGAAGGCCTGCTGCCGAAGGACGCGCACCCGTTCTACGTGCTGTTTCTGGACCTCGACCCCAAGGCCATCGACATCAACGTGCACCCCACCAAGACGGAAATCAAGTTCGAGGACGAGAAAACCGTGTATGCCATTGTGCGCGCCGCCGTCAAGCAGAGCCTGGGACTGCACAACATGGCGCCCTCGCTGGACTTTGACGGCGACGTGAACTTTGCACCCATCCGGCCGCTGCGCACGCCGCTGGGCGAACTGCCCAAAAGCAACTTCGACCCCGACGACTTCCGGCCCGACGCGCTGGCCTCGGCCGCCTCCGCCGCGGCCACGCCCGCCCGCGACGCTCGCTCCGGCAGCACTTCCCGCCCCGATACGGGCCACGAACGGCAGATTCCGCCCCGGCCCACCGAGCAGGCCAAGCGCGACCTGGAGGAGTTCTACAAGAGCCTCAGCAAAGTAAACGTGCCCGATGTGGAGCGCGAAGCCACGGCCAAAGGCGTGCCCGTGCCCAGCGCGGCGGCCCTCACGGCGGCCGCCGCGGCCGCGCCGCCGCTGGTGTCGGCTCCCTTGGTATTGGTGCCGCTGGTGGTAGGAGCAACGTCGGCGGCGGTGCCGGCCGCGCCCGAATTGCCGCTGCGGGAGGTGCCAGCCAGCTCCGGCAACAAGGTGCTGCAAGTGCACGGGCAGTATCTGCTGGTGGCGGTGAAGTCGGGGCTGATGCTGCTGGACCAGGCCGCCGCGCGCGAGCGGATCCTGTACGAGCAGTACGCCCACACGCTGGAGCGCGAAACCGGCGCGTCGCAGACGCTGCTGTTTCCGCGCACGGTCACGTTTACGCCCCAGGATTTTGCCATTCTGCGCGAAGTGGAAGATGCTTTGCGCAGTCTGGGCTTCCGGTTCACCGATTTCGGCAAGCACACCATTGCGGTAGAAGGCATCCCGGCCGACGTGCCGGCCCGCGACGAAAAGGAGCTGCTGGAAGGCCTCATCGAGCAGTTCCGGACTCACGCCGGCCCAGTGAAGCTGGACCGCCGCGAGCAGATGGCCCGCGCCCTGGCCCGCCGCGTGGCCACAGCCGCCTCGGGCGCCCGCCTCTCCGACACCGAAATGAACACGCTGGTCGATAAGCTGTTTGCCTGCCAGGTGCCCGGCTACACCCCCGACGGCCGCCGCACCCTCGTGATGCTGGAGCTCAGCCAGATTCAGGAGTTCTTCCGCCGCTGATTTGAACAGGGGCGTTGGGTGATGTAGAGACGCAATATTTTGCGTCTCGTTGTTGAACGACCGGAACCACGCCGGCTAAACAGCATCACCAACGACGAGACGCGAAGTGTCGCGTCTCTACATGCCTCATCCGGCCAAACCGCTCCGTCTAGCGTAAGGGAAGAAAAATCAGCGAAATCAATTCAATCAGCGCAAATCAGCGATTCATGTTCCGACTTACTCCCACTGTTCGCACGCTGCTCATTATTAACGTGCTGGTGTTTTTTCTGCAAAGCCAGTTTGGGGCGCAGGTGACGGTGCTGGGCGCCCTTTACCCGATTGGCTCGGTGTACTTTCAGCCCTGGCAGTTCCTGACCTATATGTTTCTGCACGGCAGCTTCGCCCACCTGTTTTCCAACATGCTGGGCCTCGTGTTCATCGGGGCCTCGCTGGAAGACGTGTGGGGCCCGAAACGGTTCCTGACGTATTGGCTGATCTGCGGCGTAGGGGCCGGTATCCTCTACCAAGGCGTGCGGGCCTACGAGCTGCACCAAATGGACACCGACCGGATTGCGTTCCAAGAGGCTCCGTCCGGTATTGCCTTCGCCAACTACTTCGACGATTACCTGCCTGGCGCCGGCGGAGCCTACGCGGTGGTAGCCGCCCAAATGCAGCGCGACCCTCAGAACAAAGAGTTGATTGCCTCCGCTACGGAAACCATCCAGGCCATCTACAATCAGGCCATCAATAGTCCGGCGGCCGGGATGCTGGGGGCGTCGGGGGCGCTGTTTGGGGTGCTGTTTGCGTTCGGGTTCCTGTTTCCGCAACAGTCGCTCATCATCTTCCCGATTCCGATTCCCATCAAGGCCTGGCTGTTCGTGACGCTGTACACCGCCTACGAGCTGTACCAGGGCATCCACCCGGTGCCCGGCGACAATGTGGCGCACTTTGCGCATTTGGGCGGAATGTTGATTGGCTTCATCGTGTTGAAAATCTGGCAGCGCAACGGCACGCACTACGGCTAAGGTGCCGCCTGCCTGCCAAGTTGTAGCTTCGCGTAGCCTGCCGTTCTCCTTGCTTTCCTCTCCATGAGTTTCCTTGATGACATCCGCGCCACTCTTACCCGGCGCGACAATGCCCTGAGCCAGCTGCTGCTGATCAATGTGCTGGTGTTTATAGTGCTGCTGCTGATCCGCGTCACGCTGTTCCTCGTGACGGCGGGCCGCATCGACATCACCTCGGTGCTGGAGTGGCTGGCAGTGCCTTCGGGCCCGTTCACGCTGCTCACCCGCCCCTGGACGCTGCTCACCTACGCCTTCGTCCACACCGATTTCTTCCACATTCTGTTCAACCTGCTGAACCTGTACTGGTTTGGCTCGCTAGTGCGCGAGTACCTCGGCGACCGGAAGCTGGTGAGTCTGTATATTCTGGGGGCGTTGGCCGGAGCCGCGCTGTACCTGCTGGCTTACAACTTCATTCCCGTGTTTGCCGGCCGGCCGGCCATGCTCTACGGCGCCTCGGCGGGCGTTACGGCCATCATTGTAGGGGCCGCCACGCTGCTGCCCGACTATACGTTCAGCATCATTCTGCTAGGCCCGGTACGTATCAAATACATTGCGGCTGTGGTGGTGATTGTGTCGATTGCGGGGATTGATGGCGGCAACCCGGGCGGCGAAATTGCCCACCTCGGCGGCGCGCTGCTCGGCTTCCTGTTCGTCAAGCAGCTGCAGCGCGGCCGCGACCTGGGCCGCCCCGTGCAGGCCATCGGCGACTGGGTGGGCGGCCTGCTCTCCGGCCCGCGCCTGCGCGTGACGCACCGCGGCGGCGCGGCGGCAGCCCCGGCCGCATCAGGCGCCCGCAAAGGCACCCTGCCCCAGCCCGAGCAGGAAGACCTCGACGCCATCCTCGACAAAATCTCCCGCTCCGGCTACGAAAGTCTCTCCAAAGACGAAAAGCAGCGCCTGTTCAAAGCCAGTCAGAAGTAGATAGCCAGATTATATAGCTATTGTCAATTGTATACGATATGTATATCAAGGTAACGTTATCAGCTTCTGTGCATACTCAAGATATTCACTTAAGGTATTCTTCTCTCTATTTCTGTTGTTTATGATAATTAGTCCTTGTAGAAATGAATCACACTCACTTTCAGAGATGAATTTTTTATGGCATCTATTATTTACACAGTATAATATCTCAAACGCTTGCCAATCGTACTTCATGCGTTTTGACTTACTTTTGGATAATTTATTGGCTTTGAACAGGTTAATGTGATTGGTCATTTCAGAAAGTGTACTCTTCGTCACCTCGAACCTAAGAACTTCGTAATCGTCAGACTTTACATCTTTGCCTATAAGCATAGGAGATACTGATTTAGATATTCCTGGTTTAATATCATGAATTAAGATATAATCTGTGCTGACTGATTTTTGCCCATAACTAAAAAAGCACTGTAGCAACAGTATTATAATAAGGGCGTTTCTCATGATTGTTATGGTTTAAGAGGAAATGTTAGATAGTAGTCAATGTGAATCTAACTTACTAGCTTCTAATCTCTTCATATTTCCGTACTTCGATCACCAGTTATAAAACCGCACCTGCTTGTTTACAAAGTCGATGGTAGTGCGGTACTGGCTTAGGAATGGATAGCCCACGAGGCCCTGCACCGGTGCTTGACCGGGCCGGCTATTGAGGTGCGAAATATCGGTGAACACCGTGTGCTGGTTGCGGAAAGTCAGCTTGCTGCCCACCTGCAGCTCCGGCACCTGCCCGCTCACCACCGTGCGCGACAGGTTGTCGGCGCCCTGCAGCGTGACATTTTCCTTGTTGCGCAGCGTTTTCTGGAAAATGGGGGCGTATTGCTGGTCGAAGAGGTTGTACTGGGCGCCGGAGTCTAGGGCCAGCTGCCAGGTCTGGTCGGCGGCGGTGGCTTCCAGTATGGGCAGGTGGCCGCGTAGGGTGAAGGGCACGCTCAGCAGCGGCGCAGGGCCGGCAGGGGCGGGGTCGGGCTTGCGGAGCTGCACCTGGGCGGCGCGGTAGTCGAGGGTGAGGGCGTACTGGTCGAGCAGATTGTAGCCGATGAGGCCCAGCAGCTTCATCCCATTCAGCCGTTGTTCCAGGCTCGACAAATCCAAGGTGGGTACCTCGCGGTTCTGGAACCGGATGCCGGCCCAGTCGAAGCTTTGGGTGGTGTGGTAGGAGTAGCTGCCCATGCTGCCGTTCACGCCGCGCATGCCGCCGGCCGTAGCGGTGGTTTCGCCGGAGTTAGCGGCAAACTCACGCTGGTTGAGCATCAGGGCCGGCGCCCCCGAATCGAGCAGGAAATTGCCGCGGCGGCCGTCTACCTCGGCTTCCACCACAATCAGGCCATCCATCAGGCGCATCGGCACGGTTACGGCGGGCGGCGTGGTCAGCTCCAGGGTAGCGGAGGCGGTGGCAATCTTCTTCACGCTGGCTTTGGCCAGGTTCAGCTCCAGAAACCTGGCTTCGGGAGTTATCAGAAAGTCGTACTCCTTCTCCGTGCCCTGGCGGGTGAAGGCGCACACGTAACGTGTGTTGGCGCCCTCGGGCGTCTGCCGCACCAGCCGCACGTTTTCTACGGGCCCGAAGCCGGGAATGAGCTGCGCCAGCAGCTGCGGGGTATAAGTGGCGGGCAGGCTTCCCACGCGGGTTTCGCTGCTCAGAAATGGCTGCAGCGGCTCCACCGATTTCGTGTTGATGGCAGTCACCAGCTGGTCGAGCGGCCGGATGCCGGTGGGTGTTGGCTGTGCCAGGGTGGCCGTGGCGGCGGTCAGCAGCAGCCATACACTCAGGAGGAGAGCTTTCATCGGTATCTGGTATAGCATGGGAGAGAAAGGCGCAATAACTGTATCAGAAGCAACAGACTGGAACTGCGGCAACCGGGTTGCCTGCATAGGGCCACACTCCGGCTCTATGGTTGTATAGCCGTTGCGGAAGCTGTTTAGCTGGTTGAAAGGTGTAGAGGCGCAACACGTTGCGTCTCGTCGTTGCTGATGTTGTTTAGCCGGCGCGGTTCTGGTACCGTTCAACGACGAGACGCAAAGTATTGCGTTTCTACATTGCGCTGCCTGCCCGTAAATTGAGTCAAACAGCTTCTCAGGGAGCCGCCGAGTAGTAGCGCGAACTTTGTAGTTCGCGCCCCCACGCCGTTCCAACGACTCCAAACGGCGCGCAGACGCGAACTACAAAGTTCGCGCTACGGCTGAACGCAAAACCGGCCGCCCTGCTTGCGCAGAACGGCCGGTTTCTATTCAGAGGCTGGAGAAGCTTAGGCCGAAGCCTTGCTCATGTTGTCCAGCGCGTCCATTACTTCTTTCACGTGGCCGCGCGAGGTTTCCAGCAGCGCCTTTTCCTCGTCGTTCAGCTGCAGCTCGATAACTTTCTCGATGCCGTTTTTGCCCAGGATAACCGGAGCACCCAGGTACACGCCGTCGATGCCATACTCGCCTTCCAGCTTGATGCACACCGGGAACACGCGGCGCTGGTCGCGCACGATGGCCTCTACCATCTGAGCGGCAGCCGCGCCGGGCGCGTACCAGGCCGAGGTACCCATCAGCTTCACCAGCTCGCCGCCGCCCTGCGCCGTGCGCTGCACGATGGCGTCGAGGGTAGCCTTATCAATCAGCTCCGTTACGGGGATGCCGCCCACGGTGGTGTAGCGGGGCAGGGGCACCATGGTGTCGCCGTGGCCACCCATGAGCACTGCCTGAATGTCTTTGGGGCTCACGTTCAGGGCCTCAGCCAGGAAGGCGCGGTAGCGGGCCGTGTCCAGGATGCCGGCCATGCCGAATACCTTTTCGCGGGGCAGACCCGACGTGAGGTGGGCCTGGTAGGTCATCACGTCGAGCGGGTTCGACACGATGATGATGATGGCGTTGGGCGAGTATTTCACCACCTGCTCGGTCACCGACTTCACGATACCGGCGTTGGTCGAAATCAGGTCGTCGCGGGTCATGCCGGGCTTGCGGGGCAGGCCGGAGGTAATCACCACCACGTCGGAGTCGGCGGTGCGGGCATAGTCGCTGGTCACGCCTACCGTGCGCGAGTCGTAGCCGATGATGGGGGCTTTCTGCCAGATGTCGAGGGCCTTGCCTTCGGCGAAGCCTTCCTTGATGTCAACCAGTACGATTTCGTTGGCAATTTCGCGGGTGGCCAATACGTCGGCGCAGGTTGCGCCCACGTTGCCAGCCCCAACTACGGTAACTTTCATCGGGTGAGGAATTGGGTGAGGGTTACGTTATAAGCGTAAAGATAGTGCTTGGTGCTTAGTGCTTAGTGCTTAGGTGGAGGTTTGAGGCAGAGCTAAGTGCTTACTGCGTATAGCTTAGGCAATTAAAGATGCAGGCAGACAATAATAGCCAACTTCCTAAGCACTAAGCACCAGGCACTAAGCACTAAACTCTACATCCGTTTCACCACCAGCACCCGCTCGGTGTCGTCGTTCACGCGGAACCGCTCGTCGGGGCGGAAACCGATGACCCAGGCGATTTTGCCGTCGCCGGAGCAGAGCACCTGCACGTTGTCTTTGAGGTTGAGGGGCACTTTCTGGTCGATGAGGAAGTCACTGAGCTTCTTTTTGCCTTTCATGCCGATGGGCATAAACCAGTCGCCTTCCTGCCAGGGCCGCACGATAAGCGGGAATTTCAGCGCGTCGGCATCCAGGGCGGCCACGGCTTTGCCGCGCGGCACCTCAAACGCTTCCGTCACTTCCTGCAGCTCCAGGCGCAGGTGCAGCCCGTCGATTTTCAGTACTTCCTGGCCGGCCTGCAGCTGGTGCGTGCCGAACTTGGTGAGGTTGCGCGGAGTGATGACCAGCTGCTCGCGGTCCTTCACCAACCGGTGCGTCGGCGACTCGAAGCGGCGGCCGGGCTCGGCCGGAAAGGCGGCCACAATATCTTTCACCACCGGAAAGCTGAACCCAAACGGCCGCAGCAGTTCATGGAGCACCAGCGTGGTGGCGGCCGTTTTTTGCAGCAGCCGGATGTCCAGATACGTGGCGTCGGCCTCGATGCGCTGGGCCTCAGCGGCAGTGTCCTGCACGTAGCGGCGCACGATTTCCTCGGCCCCGCCCACCCGCTCGGCCGTGAACTGCAGGGTCTGGTCGAGGTTGGGGTTGATGTCGCGCAGCACGGGCAGCACCTCCTGACGCAGGCGGTTGCGCTGGTACACGGGGCTGTCGTTGGAGGCGTCTTCGCGCCAGATCAAGTGGTGCTCCACGAGGTACTCAAATAGCTCGGGCTTGGCCACGCTCAGCAGCGGCCGCACGAGGTAGCCGTTTTTGGGCGGAATGCCGTGCAGACCGGCCAGCCCGGTGCCGTGCGTGAGGTTGAGCAGCATGGTTTCGGCGGCGTCGCGCTGGTGGTGGGCAGTGGCTATGTAGTTGTAGCCCTGCATCTGCCGGATTCGCTCGAACCACTCGTAGCGCAGCGCCCGGGCCGCCATCTGCGTCGAAATGCCTTCCTGCTCGGCAAAGGCCTTGGTCTGGAAGAACTCCACGAAGTAGGGCACCTCGTACTTCTTGGCCAGCTTGCGCACAAACTGTTCGTCGGCGTCGGCTTCTTCGGCGCGCAACCCGAAGTGGCAGTGCGCCACCGCAAACCGCGCCCCTAGCTGGTGCAGTACCTCGGCCAGCACCACCGAGTCCTGACCGCCGCTCACGGCTACCAGCAGCGTGTCGGTTTCCAGGTTGAAAAGAGCGTGTTCGGTGATGTAGCGGCGGACCTGGTCGAGCATGGGGGAGGGGAAGCAAGGATAAGCGAGGCGTAAAAGTACGGCTTGGTCGGCTGTTTGCCGGCCGGTGGGTTATCTTGGGCCGGCGAGTTTTATTCGCCTGATCTTCTATGCCTGTTTTTTTTACTACTTGGTTGCGGCCCCTGCTGGGCCGAGCCAGCCTGGGGCTGGCGCTGCTACTGCCCGCCGCCTGCACCACCGCCCCCACGCTGCCTGCCGGCTACCGGCCGCTGGTCATCGGGCACGCCGGCTCCGCGTTCCTGACGCCCATCAACCCCTTCAACCCGCTGCCGCCCAACAGCGCCGCCAGCCTGCAGCAGGCCCTGGACCGCGGCGCCGACGGTTTGGAAATGGACCTGCAACTCAGCCAGGACAGCGTCATTATGCTCTATCACGACGCCAAGCTGGAGACGTTGACGACCGGGGCAGGATGCATCAGCGAGAAGTTGGCGGCGGAGCTCCAGCAGCTGCCCTACCGCGCTGGCTTCCCCTACGACTGGTTCCAGGATGAGAAGCTGCAGACGCTGGAAAGTCTGCTGAGCCGCACGCAGGGCCAGCACCCCTACCTGCACTTCGACCTGCACCACGCCGACGCCTGCCGCCCCGATGATGCCTATTGGCGGGCACCGGTGCTGGCCCGGGCCCTGGGCCGCTTGCTGAAGCGCTACCCCTGGCCTGCGGATCGGTTGCTTATCCTGACCACCCACCAGCCCACGCTGGCCCTGCTGCGCCGCGAGCTGCCGGGCGTGCAGCTGGGTTTGGAAGTCACCGACAACTTTGCAGCCGGCCTGCAGGCGGCCAAAGGGCTACAGGTGCAGGCTATTGTGCTCAGCAAAGACATCGTAAGTCTGGAAAACACCCGGCAGGCCCACGCCGCTGGCTTGCAGGTGGTCACGTTCGGGGGGCGCTCAGCCGGCACCGTCAAGCGCCTGCTTGGTACCCTGCCCGACGCCATCGAAACCGACAACGTGCCGGCCATGCGGGGCATGATTTCCGGGCAGTAGGGTGCAGAGCTCGTCTCCGCCCGTCGTTGCCCGGAATCGATGGGAAGTGCGGACGGCGCGCCCTACCTACTTAATACCTATTGCTTACACGAAGTGCGGGCTGATGGCGTTAGGGGGCAGGTTCCGTACCTTCGCGCTGAAATGACCTTTCCCAAGCAACTTTTTCTGTTGTGGCTGGCCCTGCTGCCCGCCTTTGCCGTGGCCCAGCAGCGGCCAGGCGCCCGGCCGGTCACGGCTGCCACGCCGCCCAAGGGCTCCCGCATCGAGCTGCTGCCGGGCACCCAACGGTTGGTGGGCGGCACGTTCAACGGCGTGGAAATCCGCAAGCTGCTCGGCAACGTGAGCTTTCGGCAGGGCACCACGCTGCTCTATTGCGACTCGGCCTACCAGTATCTGGATAAAAACGCGCTGGAGGCCTTCAGCAACGTGCGCATCATCCAGAACGACACCATCACCATCACCGGTGACCGGGGCACTTATGACGGCGACACCCGCAAGGCCCGCATCACTGGCAACGTAACCATGCGCGACCCGCGCATGACCCTCACCACCCAGGCCCTCGACTACGACCTGAACCGCAACCTGGCCTACTACAGCACCGGCGGCCACCTCGTTGACCCCGAAAATACGCTCGACAGCCGCTTCGGCTACTATAATACCGCCAGCAAGGTGTTCAGCTTCAAGCGCGACGTGAAGCTGGTTACCAAAGACAACGTCATCGATACCGACACGCTGCAGTACAATACGGTGTCGAAGATTGCCACCTTCCTGGGACCCACCCGCATCAAGGGGCAGCAGGGCACGCTCTACGCCGAAAACGGCACCTACAACACCATCACGCGGGTTTCCAACTTCCAGAAAAACGCCAAAATCGAGACGCCCAACTACCTGCTGGGCGGCGACCGGCTGGTGTACGACGAAGCCCGGCAGTATGGCGTGGCCACCGGCCACGTCTCGATGACCAGCAAGAAAGACAACCTCGTGATTCGGGGCGACGTGGGGCGCTACTGGCGGGCGCGGGGCCGCACCAAGGTGTACGGCGCCCCGGTGATGCGCAACATTTCGGGCAAAGACACGCTCTACCTCGCCGCCGATACGCTTATCAGCCAGGAGGGCCGCCCGCCGCTGAACGCGGCTGGGGTGCTGTATGCCTTTCCACGGGCCAAAATTTTCCGCTCCAACCTGCAGGGCCGCGCCGACTCGCTCACCTACGACCGGCAGGATTCCATCATCTACCTCAACAAGAACCCGATCCTCTGGAACGAGAAAAACCAGCTCACCGCCGATAGCATGCAGATCCGGCAGCGCAACGGCAAGCTGGACCAGATGCGCCTGTACGCCAACTCGTTCATCATCGGGCAGGACACGCTGCTGAACTACAACCAGGTGAAGGGGCGCAACATGGTGGCCTACTTCCAGGCCAACTCCATAAAAAAAGTGGACGTGCTTGGCAACGCTGAGAGCCTCTACTATGCTCTTGATGGCGACACGGCGGTGAGCGGTATGAACAAAGCGTTGTCCTCGACGATGGCGCTGCGCTTTGCCGAGGGCAAGCTGCAAACCATCAGCTTCCTCACCAACCCCGACGCCAGCTTTATCCCGCCGCATGAACTCAAGCCCGAAGACGAAAAGCTGAAAGACTTCCGCTGGCGCCCCACGGAACGCCCGACCCGCCGCATGGTGTTGGGCAAACACTTCGCCGTGGCGGTGAAAGCCAAACCGAAAACCAAAGCCAAAACGCCCGCCAAGGCCAGCGCCAAACCGAAACCCAAAGCGCCGGTGCGGGGGGCAGCCCCCGCCAAGGTCCCACTCAAAGCGCCGGCTAGGCCCGCCACACCGGCCCGGAAGTAGCTTCCCGGGGCCGTGAGCGGCCACGACAGAGGCTGCTGCCACCCCAAACCACAAACCCTTCAGCCATTCAGGCAGAAACCGTTACCTTTGCGCCCCTTATGCACTATTTCCGCCCGACCCTTTTTGTTCTGCTGCTGAGCACCCTGCTGCTCGGCGCGTGCACCGGTTACCAGAAGCTGCTCAAGAGCAGCGACGTGAACAAGAAGTACGAAGCGGCCATCCAGTACTACGAGAAGGGCGACTACTTCAAAGCCGGCACCCTGCTCGAAGACCTGCTGCCGCTGCTCAAAGGCCGCCCCGAAGCGGAGAAAGCGGAGTTTTACTTCGCCAACACCAATTTCCGGCAGCGCAACTACACGCTAGGCGCCTACTACTTCAAGAGCTTCGCCGATACCTACCCCAACTCGCAGTACGCCGAGGAAGCCAATTTCCTGCAGGCCAAGTCGCTGTTCCGCGACTCGCCGGAGTGGGAGCTGGACCAGACCAATACCTACTCGGCGCTGGAGTCCATTCAGGAGTTCATCAACCGCTACCCCACCAGCACGTTCCGGCCTGAGGCCGAGAATATGTCGCAGGAGCTGCAGAAAAAGCTAGAGCTGAAGGCCTATCAGGGCGCCAAGCTCTACTATAACCTGCGCTACTACCAGTCGGCCGTAGTGGCCTTGGGTGGGTTTCAGCAGCAGTTTCCGGCCTCGGCCTTCAACGAAGAAGCCGAATACCTGAAGGTAAGCGCGCAGTATGACCTGGCCCGCGAAAGCGTGGAAGAGAAGCAGCGCGAACGGTACCTGGAGGTGCAGTCGTTCTACCAGCACTTCATCGATACCTATCCGCAAAGCCGCCGCCTGAAGGAGGCCGAGAAGATGTTCATCGACGCCCAGGCCCAAGCCGCCAAGCTCAAGCCCGCCGAACCAACAGCGGCCAAATAGATGTGCTGATTTTTGATGGGTAGACGTGCTGGCTGCTAACTTCCAGCACAAACTTACTCATCAAAAAAATCAGCGCTTCAGCACATCAACACCTCAAAAATCAGCACATTAGCATCATGAAAGCACCCAACAACCTGTCCGCCTCTATCGTGACCCGCAACATGTCGGAATTTGCCAACGAAACCGGCAACGTGTACGAGTCGATTGCCATCATCTCGAAGCGCGCCAACCAGATTTCGGTGAAGCTGAAAGAGGAGCTGAACGGCAAGCTGGCCGAGTTTGCTACCACCGTGGATAACTTGGAAGAGGTGTTCGAGAACCGCGAGCAGATCGAAATCAGCAAGCACTACGAGCGTCTGCCCAAGCCTACGAACCTAGCCATCGAGGAATTCCTGGAAGGCAAAATTCACTACCGCACGCCGTCGGAGTTCGACGAGAACGGCAACCTGCGCGTTATCGAAGGCTAGTCAGCTTTTTGGCTATCCAGCAAAGCACGTCATGCAGAGCGGAGCGAAGCATCTCGCCAGCGTAGTAATTTTACTGCCCTGGCCGGATGCTTCGCTTCGCTATGCATGACGTGTTTCGTTAGCAGGCACCGCCAGCACCATCCGTGAAATCCGAAAAATCCGTTAAATCCGTGATACAGGGGCGCAAGATCTTACTGGGCGTGTGCGGCAGCATTGCCGCCTACAAAGCCGCGCCGCTGGTGCGGTTGCTGGTGAAGGCCGGGGCCGAGGTACAGGTGATTCTCACGCCCGCCGCGGCCGCCTTCGTGACGCCGCTCACGCTGGGCACGCTCTCCAAAAAACCGGTGCTGCAGGGCTTCCTGAAAGACGAGCGCGCCGGCGAGTGGCACAACCACGTGCACCTGGGCCTGTGGGCTGATGCGCTGCTGGTGGCGCCGGCCTCGGCCAACACGCTGGCCCACTTCGCCCACGGCCTCTGCGACTCTCTGCTCGATGCCGTGTACCTGTCGGCGCGCTGCTCGGTGCTGCTGGCCCCCGCCATGGACCTCGACATGTATGCCCACCCCGCCACCACCGCCAACCTGGCCACCCTACGCGGCTACGGCAACCTCGTGCTCGACTCGCCGGCCGGCGAGCTGGCCAGCGGCCTCTCCGGCCCCGGCCGCATGCTGGAGCCCGAGGATATTGTGGTGGAGCTGGAGCGGTTTTTTAATCGTTAAATCCTTCTGTCATCCTGAGCTTGCGAAGGACCTTATCACATTTGAGTAACTCCAGGACAATCTCCGTCCAAGCGTGATAAGGTCCTTCGCAGGCTCAGGATGACAGTCACTCAACACTAGTATGCGTGTTCTCCTCACTGCCGGGCCTACCTACGAGCCGCTGGACCCCGTGCGCTTTATCGGCAACCACAGCACCGGTAAGATGGGCTACGCGCTGGCCGAGGCCTTTGCCGCCATCGGCGCCGACGTCACGCTCGTCAGCGGCCCCACCAACCTGCCCGACCCCGCGCACCCGCGCATCCGCACGCAGCGCGTAGAAACCGCCGACCAGATGTATGCCGCCGCCGCCGCCCTGGCGCCCGCGGCCGATGTGTGGGTGTTTGCCGCCGCCGTGGCCGACTACAAGCCGGCCCAGGTGGCGGTGGAGAAGATCAAAAAGTCCGGCGATACGCTCACGCTGGACCTGGTGAAGAACGTGGACATTGCGGCCACACTGGGGAAAACCAAGCGGCCCGAACAATTTTCGGTGGGTTTTGCGTTGGAGACCAACAACGAGGAAGCTCACGCCCTGGACAAGCTGCGCCGCAAGAACTTCGACCTCGTGGTACTGAACTCCCTGCGCGACGCCGGGGCCGGTTTTCGCCACGATACCAACAAAGTGACGCTGCTCGACGCGCAGGGCGAATCCCGTATCTTTGAAGTAAAGCCCAAGGCCGAAGTGGCCCGGGATATTGTTGCTGCCGTTCTTGCCCTCCTGCCTCGTGAAGTATAATCTGTCGCTGTCTGCTCTGCTGCTTGCCTTCGTTGCGCTGCTGGCCCGCCCAACCCAGGCCCAGGAAATCCAGGCCGAGGTGCGCGTCACCACCGAAAACGTGACCATCTCCGACCGCCAGCTGGTGCAGCAGATGCAGAACGACATGCAGGCGTTTCTGAACACGCGCTCCTTCACCAGCCAGACCTACCGGCCCGAGGAGCGGATTCGGATGCGCATTTTTGTGGGCATCACCGAAATTCCGCAGAACGGCCAGTTCAAGGCCACGGCCCGCATCGTGTCGTCGCGGCCGGTGTACGGCACCGGCTACGAAACCAACCTGCTCACCTTTGCCGACCGGAATTTCGTCTTCAACTACTCGCCCCAGAACCCGATTGACTTCTCGGAAAACAACTTTGTGGGCAACCTGTCGTCGCTGCTGACCTTCTACGCCTACCTCACCATCGGCATCGACCAGGACAGCTTTGCGCGCCTGAGCGGCTCGCCATATTACGACCGGGCCCGCATCGTGGTGCAGAATGCCTCGTCGCAGACCAGCACCAATGAGCAGGACGACGCCTGGAAGGACGGGCAGTCGCGCAACCGCTACTGGCTGCTCAACAACCTGCAGGACCCGCAGCTGGAAGCCATCCGCACGGGCATCTACGCCTACTACCGGCAGGGGCTCGATGTATTCATCGAAAAGCCCGAAGAAGCCCGCGCCAGCATCTACGGCGCGCTGGAAGGGGTGCAGAAAGCGGCTATCCGCCGCCCCGGCACGCTGCTGGCCCGCGCCTTCTTCGACACCAAGGCCGACGAAATTGCCAACATCTTCCGCAGTTCGCCCGATGCTCAGCAGAAGCAGCGCCTCACCACCCTGCTCACGGAAGTAGACCCCACCAACTCGGCCAAGTACCAGGCCATGCTGCGTTAATCACGGATTTTTCGGATTAGACGGATTGGTCGGATCTTGTGGACGAAATTCTGCCGGCCTGCTGCACAAGCGACTTTTAAAGTTTACCGGCTGATTGGCTTTTCAAGCAGTGCAAATTTTCTAAATCCGGCCCAGGAATGGTTTCAAGCCGAGTCATCCACAAAATCCGATGAATTCGTCCTCATCCGAAAAAATCCGTAAGCAAATTTTATTGGCAATTGACTAAGTGAACTAGTAGCTTTGCTAAAGCTACTAGACCCGGCTGGCTTGTGCCGGTCCGTAGCGCGTGTTTTTTGGCAGCTACGGCCGGGAGTCCGGCCTTCACTTGGTTTGTTATGCTCATTGACCTTCGCATCCGCAACTACGCCCTGATTGAGCAGCTGCAACTGCAACCTTCGGCGCTGCTCAACATCATCACCGGCGAAACCGGGGCCGGCAAGTCCATTATGCTGGGCGCCATCGGCCTGCTGCTCGGCAACCGCGCCGACTCGCGCATGCTCTTCGACACCGACAAGAAGTGCGTGATTGAGGGCCAGTTTGATATCAGCAGCTACCAGTTGCAGGATATTTTCGAGGCCGAAGACCTCGATTATGACGCGCAGTGCATTCTGCGGCGCGAAATCAGCCCCGCCGGCAAGAGCCGGGCCTTCGTGAACGATACACCCGTGACGCTGGAAACCCTGCGCCACATTGGGGCCAACCTCATGGATATCCACTCGCAGCACGACACGCTGCTGCTTGGGGATGCCGTGTTTCAGCTGAATCTGCTGGACCTGTACGCCGGGCTGGTGCCCACGCGGGGCCAATACAGCAATGCCTACCGCCAGTACCGCAAGCTGGAAGCCGACCTGAAGACGCTGCAGGACCAGGTGGCGCAGGCCAATAAGGAGCTTGACTATCATAGCTTTCTGCTGACGGAGTTGGAAGACGCCCGCCTCGACAACGAGCGCCAGGACGAGCTTGAGCAGGAAGTGAAAGAGCTGGAGCACGCCGAGGAAATCAAGTACAAGCTCACCCACGCCCTGCAAAGCCTCACCGAAAGCGAGTACTGCGCCACCAGCGGCATGAAGGAAGCCGCCACGCTGCTGGGCCAGATTGCCAGCTACTCGGAGCAGGCCCGCGAGCTGAAGCTGCGCCTCGATAGCTGCCTGATTGAGCTGCACGATATTGCCGACGAAATAGAAGCTGCCGAGCGCCGCACCGAAGGCGACCCGGCCCGCATCGATGAGCTGCAGGGCCGCCTGAACGTGCTCTATAGCCTGCAGCGCAAGCATCAGGTGCGCGACGTGGTGGCGCTGCTGGCCGTGCGCTCCGACCTGCGCGACAAGGTAAGCTCCGTGCTCAACCTCGACCGCCAGATTACGCGCCTGCGCCGCGACGCCGACGCCGCGCTGGCCACCGTAACCAAGCAGGCCACGCGCCTCTCCGAAGCCCGCCGCAAGGTGTTTCCGAAGTTTGAGAAGGAGCTGGCTGCGCTGCTGGCTGATCTGGGCATGCCCAACTCGCGCATTGTGGTGCAGCACCAAGAAAGTGCCCCCGCCACCAGCGGCATTGATGTGGTGAGCATCCTGTTTACGGCCAACAAGGGCGCCCAGCCTCAGACGCTGAGCAAGGCCGCCTCGGGCGGCGAGTTCTCGCGCCTGATGCTGTGCATCAAGTACATGCTGGCCGATAAGACGGCGTTGCCGACAATCGTGTTTGATGAAATCGACACGGGCATCAGCGGGGAAATTGCGGTGAAAGTGGGCCGTATGATGCAGCAGATGGCCAAAAAGCACCAGCTCATTGCCATCAGCCACCTGCCCCAGATGGCCGCCGCCGGCGACGCGCACTACTTCGTGTATAAGGAAGACCGCGCCGACCGCACCGTGAGCCGCATCCGCCAGCTCAGCCAGGAGGAACGCATCCAGGAAATTGCCCAGATGATTTCCGGCGCCAACCCCAGCCAGCACGCCTACCATAGCGCCCGCGAGCTGCTGGCGTTGCGCGGGGTGGAAATGGCGGGGTAGTAGGTGAAAGAAATTCCAGAACGTCATTCCGAGCGAAGCGGAGCGTAGTCGAGGAATCTTGCTAGTGTGGTAAAATCAATACTACCACAACGTCAGCACGCGAGATTCCTCGACTACGCTCCGCTTTGCTCGGAATGACGTTCTTTTTATTCAAGCCACTGTAACGTGACGTTCTATATTTTTTTGCCTCTTTTGTAGTTCCAACCACTACACCTCTGAACTCCCCATATGGCTAATAACCTGCTCGCGGGCAAAGTCGGTATTATTTCCGGCGCGCTGAACGAAGAATCCATTGCCTGGAAAGTAGCCCTGAAGGCCCACGCCGAAGGTGCCCGCTTTGTGCTCACCAACGCCCCGCTGGCCATGCGCATGGGCGAAATCAACAAACTCGCCGAGCAGTGCGACGCCCTGATTATCCCGGCCGATGCTACCTCCATGGAGGACCTGGAGAAGCTGTTCTCGGGCGCGCAGGAGAACCTCGGCGGTAAGCTCGATTTTGTGCTGCACAGCATTGGCATGAGCGCCAACATCCGCAAGGGCAAGCACTACGGTGAGCTGAACTACGAGTGGTACCAGAAAACGCTCGACGTGTCGGCCCTGTCGTTCCACAAGATGCTGGCGGTGGCTGAAAAGCAGGATGCCTTCAACGAGTGGGGCTCGGCCGTGGCCCTAAGCTACATTGCCGCCCAGCGCGCCTTCCTCGACTACACCGACATGTCGCAGGCCAAGGCCATGCTCGAAAGCATTGCCCGCAGCTACGGTCAGCGCCTCGGCAAGCTCAAGAAAGTGCGCGTGAACACCATCTCGCAGTCGCCGACCAAAACCACGGCCGGCACCGGCATCAGCGGTTTCGATGCGTTCTACGAGTACGCCAACCGCCTTTCGCCGCTGGGCAACGCCCCGGCCGAAGCCTGCGCTGACTACTGCATCTCCCTGTTCTCGGACCTGACCCGCTACGTAACCATGCAGAACCTCATGCACGACGGTGGCTTCAGCACCACCGGCATCTCGGAAGAAATCGTGGAGCTGATGTCGAACGCCAAGCAGTAACCTGTTTGGGTTTTCCTGTGAACGACAACGCCCGGCCAAGTTGGCCGGGCGTTGTTGCGTTCAGGATTTTGTAGAAGCAGCTTCTGAAAACAGCGCGTCTATGGTTCCCCGGTCAAAGTCAAGAATCCAGTCGTTGTATTCTTGGTATAAAGGCCGGGTTATTTCGGGTGTGTTGCTGCTGACAAGTATCCCACGGTCATCATACATGTAGAAAATGAGCCCCGTGGTCTGGTTGAAAAAGTAGAACAGCCCGTGAATAGCCGTTTTATTCTGGTCTGGAAAATCCTGGTAGCTGATGGCCGCTAGCAGCGTCCGGTACGGTATCCGGGCCGCAAGCGTAGTGTAAAGAGCCTGGATCCAACGTCCTTCGTGGTACGCCAGTTGGCTAGGTCGGGCCCATCGTTTCTGAAACGTGACGTCACGCTTGCGAATGCCTAACTGCCGGAACAGGTAGCTATTGCTGCGGATACGGTGGCGTTTGTAGCGGTGCTCCTGATACACCAGCAGCACCTCATCGGTCGGCGCGAAGGCGGCGGCGAACAGGGTGGTGGCGCGGTGCAAAACCTGGGCAAAATAGCCGGCATCCTTAGGCGAAAGAGGGCCTTGCAGGTCAAAACGAATCCAGGCCGGCAACTCGTAGTGCAGCAGGCGTGGGTCGGGTAGGTTAGTGGCGTGGTGCTGAAAGAACTGGGTTAGTGCAGAAGGCATAGTACAATCAGCAAAAACTCCATAAGAAGAGGAACCCTAGCTGCCTAGAAATTCAGCTGGGCCTGCAGGCGCAGCAGGCCGCCGCGCTGACGGTTGTCCTGCTTCTGGAAATCCTCGAAGCGGCGGTTGGAGAGGGTGTACATCGTCACCAGCTCGAAGCTCGGGAACGGCTGCCACTCCACGCCCAGCTCGGCCTCGCGCACCTGGTAGCTGCGGGCGTCCCGCTCGTGCTTCTTGCCGCCGTCGTAGTACTGGCCGCGCAGGAAGGGGTAGAACTGCTGCCCTTTGTATTGCAGGCGGTAGTTGAGCAGCACGTAGCCACCGTGCAGGCGCTTCGTCTCGATGCTGTCGGTGCGCGGGTTGAACTCGGGGCCGCGGCCCACGTTGTACTCGGCCTGCACGCCGAAGGGCTGCGGATACACCACGAAGGTGGCCGCCACGCGCTGGTCGGGGTAGCGCAGATCGGGGCGGTGCTTCACGCCGCTGGAAAGCTGGTCGCGGTTCACCACGTACTCGCCGGAATACGCCTGCAACGCGGGCTCGATGATCCGGCCCCCGATTTCCAGCGGATACGTAACGCGGGCCACCACGTGGCGCTGGTTGTTGAGCTCGGGGCGGTTGGCAGTCTGACCATTGAAGACGCCGAGGCCCACCACGCCGTAGTCGCCGGAGCCTTTCAGGCCGTCTTTCACGAGGCGGCTGAACCGCTGGCGCACGGCCGTGGGAGCCCAGTAGAGGAACGCGCCCAAATCCCGCTCGTTGGAAAAGGAGCTGTTGATTCCGTCGCTGCGGTCCAGGGCCAGCCGGTTCTGGCTCGACTGCATGTTCTCGAAGCCGTACGGAATTTTGCTTTGTCCCAGCCGCACCCGGAATTGGCTGGCTTTATCGAGGCCTACATCAAGGTAGGCGTCGCGCAGCAGCGTGGCGTTCAGGGAGGAGCTGCCGCTGAGGGTACTGGCAAAGTCGGGCTGCAGATAGAAGTACACCCGCTCGTGCAGCTGCCCGAAGAAGATGATGCGAATCCGGCGCAGCGAAAACCCGCCGTTGCGGCCCCACGACCGGTCGCACTGCTCGCAGGTAAGGTCGGGGTTGGTTTCCAGCAGTCGGTTATAGCGGGCCTGCACGTAGCCCCGAACAGAAACGGCCTGGTACCACTTGGGCGTTGGGGCAGGCTCAGAGGAGGAGGAGTCAGCGGCCTGACCGTGGGCGCGGCCACTGGCCAGCAGCAGAAGGAGAGTTAGTAATTTCTTCATGAAATGGTAATGCGGACGCAAATTTACGTCTGCCCACCATATACAGTTCGGCCCCCGCCAACCTAAGTTGCCGGGGGCCGAATGATAAGCACGCAGTAGCGCGAACTTTGCAGTTCGCATCCCCGCGTCGATACAGTCGTTCTATCAGCGCGGGGACGTGAACCACAAAGTTCGCGCTACAATTACGGCGCTACTCGGCCGTCTCTACTACTGCGTCAGCCTGGGTAGTGGCTTCGTAGGTGTCGGCGTACTTGAAATCGTCGAGCCAGTAGGCGGAGCTGACCACGTCGAAGACCATGGAGGTATCGGTTTTTTTCGAGGGAGTCAGTTGCCAGATGATGCTGGGGGCCTCGGGGAAGCTGGTGCCGTCGAGCTGCTCGTGGAAAAGGCGTTTGAGCAGGGTGTTGTCGGGCATGCCCTGGGCCAATAGGCGCAGCAGCGGGGCTTCGGGTTGCTGGTCGAATATCGTCAGGGCTTCTGCGTCTTCGGCTGTGAGCTGCACCTGAAACTGCACGGCTTCGGCGCGCGGGAATTTGCCGTTGTAGGCGGTGTAGAGCAGCTGGGTGGCTTTGAAAAACCCTTCGTGCTGCCCCAGTTCGGGGTTTTCTTCCCAGAGCTTCTCGGTGAGCATCTGGTGGGCCAGGTTCTCAATCTGGCCGGTGGTAAGCTGGTCCTCAAACAGGTATTCCAGCACCAGCTGGGCGGCCTCGGTGGGTTCCAGCTCGGTGAGGGCCATGTGGGCCATGTCGGTCAGCTCGTTGGCGGCTATTTCGTCGGGGTTGTCGTAGCCGGTTTTGGTCAGCAGGGCCTTGTAATCGGCCGGCTCCCAGGAGTTGGGCAGCTGAGTGAGGGTATCGAAAGTGAGGCGTTCTACGGTGAACTTCTGCATACGGAAAAGCTGAATGGACTACGCGGCGCAGGCGCGCCGCGGTTCGGCCTGTATACGTTGGTCGTCGGTAAAGGCTGGGATAAAAACCGCAAACCGGCCCCAACGGCGCTTAGCAGCGTAGTTGGGGCCGGTTTGGCATGTTGGGTAGAACTGTGCAAAACCTAAAAGAACGTCATGCTGAGCTTGCCGAAGCATCTCGCGTGCTGACATCTGAATAGTATCACAACATCAGCACGCGAGATGCTTCGGCAAGCTCAGCATGACGTTCTTTTACTTTCTCCATCTCCGCGAACTACGGAATCAACCGGTCGGTGCGGAGCTGCTCGAACAGGTCGAAGAAGGAGTCTTCGGTGGACTGGTAGGCCAGGAAACCGCGCTTGCGGCTGTTGGTCATGTCGGTCATGACTTCGATGGGGCGGCCCAGGTCAAGGTCGGTGTGCCAGGGGGAGGCGAGGCGGTCGAGGGCCGGCTCCCGGAGCTGGTGCCGCTCGGCAATTTCGCGCCACACGGCGGCATCCTGGCTGAGCTCGGCTTCCAGCGGGTGAATGGTGCCATCGAAGCCCACGGCTTCCACCCCGAACCACGCGGCCAGGCGCGGCCACAGCCAGCTCCAGCGGAATACGTCGCCGTTCACGATGTTGAAAGCCTGGTCTTGGGCGGTTTCGGCGGTGGCGGCCCAGCGCAGCTGCTGGGCGATGATGCGGGCGTCGGTTACGTCTGAGAGGCCGTTCCATTGGGCATCGGAGCCAGGCCAGCGGAAGGGGCGGCCGGTTTCTTTGCAGATGCTGGCGTACACGGCCAGGGTGGTGCCCAGGTTCATGAGGTTGCCCACAGCCTTGCCGATGATGGTGTGCGGCCGGTGGATGCTCCACGTGAACCCGTCGCGGGCCGCGGCGGCGTACACTTCGTCTTCCTGGGCGTAGTAAAAGTTGTCGAGCGGCAGGCGGGCCTGCTCCTCGCGCAGCGGCGTGGGCGGCGGCGTACCGCCGTTCACGTAGGCCTCAAACGGCCCCAGATAATGCTTCAGGCCCGTTACCAGCGCCACATGTTGCAACGACTTCTTGGGAGCCAGGGCATCGAGCAGGTTGCGCACCATCAGGCTGTTCACCCGAATATTCTCGGCCTCAGTGTCCTGGCGCATCCAGCTGGTGATGAATACGTGGGTGGGCGCGAGGTCCTGCAGGGCGGTTTGCAGACTGGCGGGGTCCAGCAAATCGGCGGCCACGGGGTGCAGGCCAGGAACGTCGTCGGGGCGGGGTGTGCGGGCTAGGCCGTAGGTAGGCCAGTCGTGGGCCACCAGCTCGCGGGCTAGGTTGCTGCCGATGATGCCGCTGGCACCTACTACAAGGGCTATATTCTTCATGAAGGTTGAAATTCGGGGAGGGTGTTTGCCGGGTGATATACGGCACAAGGCCTTATAACAGCCGAAACCCGATAGTTTCCCGCTGGCGGCGCGGATTGTGCGGCTAACGAGGCCTTTGCGCGGGCAATTATGGTCGAGGTTTTGGCTCGTGGCTGTTAAAACCAGACTATTCCGGTCGGATGTAGAGCAGGGTAGACTGCCCCGAAGGCCCGTACTTGTCGTTGAGCAGAAAGTAGCCGCCCCGGTACGCCGCCAGCCCTTCCCAGTTGTAAGTCATGTACGGGCGCGGCAGCTCCAGCAGCGGCTCCCAGCGCAACTGGCGGCGGCGGTAGCGCAGGCTGATAAGCCGGCAGTAGTTCTGGTAGCGGCCGGTGCTATCTAGGACCAGCCGGGTGTTGGCGTCAGTGGGAGCGGGGCGGTACACGCTGTCATCGGGGCCGTTGAAGAAGTAGTTGATAGCAGTGTAGCGGCCACGGCCGGTGCGTACCATATCCGTCACCCGAAACGGCAGCGCCGCCACCGGCACGGCCCGTAGCTGTGCCGCCGTGGTGGCCGCGGCGGGAAGCAGCAGCGCTTGGCTACCGGCCGGAAAGGCGTTGTACTCAAACAGCAGCAGCAGTTGCTGCCGGTAGCGTGCCATGGCCTCGAAGCCGGCGTTGTACACATGAGTGCCATCGGGCAGCACGGGTTTGGCCAGCGCCACCAGATACGCCGGATCCAGCTGGATGGCTGTGTGGGCGGCATCGAACCGGCCCTTAATCAGGTAGCAGTAGGGCGCGGCCGTGGCCGTTTCGATGGTAAAATACAGCACGCCGTTGAGCACCGTTAGGCTCTCCAGTCCTTCGTACACCTGGCCCAGGCTGTCGATGCGGGCCTGCAGCTGGTTGAGGCCGCGGATGGGGTACTTGCGGTACGGCAGCGCCTGCGGCTGCCCGGTGAGCTGGCGGTTGAGGTTGGCCAGGGGCAGGCCGTACACCTTGGCCTCGGCCTGCTCCTGCAGGCGGCTTTCGGAGAGCAGCAGCAGCTCGCGACCGTCGATGTACAAGCCGGAAAACTGGTTGTTCTTATCGGCCAGCTCCGGCGGCAACGCAATGGTTTTGGGCGGGCGGGCAGTGGGTTGGGCGGTGGCAAAAGCGGCCGGCAGCAGCAGCGCAGGTAGCAAACGGTACTTCATCAGGCAGGAAGCGGATATGCGCCAAAGGTACGGTGCCGCCCGCCCTGTTCACCCCAGCATAATCTGTTTGGGGTGCATTTCCACGGCGTAGTCCTCTATCACCTGCTGCAGAATCTGTATGTCGCGGGGGCAGCAGCGAGCAAATTCATCCCAGTTCGTCAGCGTCAGCACGGGTGGCATTTCCACAATGGCCACCACCGAATCCCAGAAGGCGTCCCAACTCGGGCCGTACCATTCTTCAAAGCCTAATTGTTCCTTGAAAAGCTGGTGAATGGCGGCTTTGCTGGTGATGCCAGTGAGGTCGAGGGTCATAATGGTATGTTGGGATATGCAATGCAAGCAACAGCGCACTTGCCAGCAGGAATAGGCGAAATTAGTATAGGTCAATAGTCAAGATAGCAAGGTCCAAAGCTAGCCAGATTCAGTTAGAAGTAGGGAAGCACAGTAGTGTAGCCTAACGACGGAAGTACAATACTTCCGGGGAGACGCAGTTAGTAGCCAAGCTTTCGGTTGTGCTCCCTCCGGATTCGGTTTATGTGCTCTCGTCCTCCCATCAGCTCAACCAAGGCTTCGTCGATGCGGTAGCTAAGTCCGTAAATCTGCTCCTCCAGAGCGGTATTGCCATATTCACCCATCCAGCGGGGCAGATTCACCACGTAAAGCGGACTCAGATATGAACGTTCAGCCACATCCTGCTCCAGCTTGGCCAGATTGTATTTCAGGCTGTCGAAGCTCTGCTGGGTGGGGTCGGCTACTTGCTCCCGCATTTTGGCCAGTAGCAAGCTCAAATGCTGCTCAAGTTTAGTGGTGTCGGGTAGGGAAGTAGGATCCATCAGGATAGCGGATTTGCTGGGAGAGATAATAACACTGGATCCATTACTGCAAAGGTAACCGTTACCCCGCCGTGTCGCCCACCTCGTCCTCATCGTCCACCATTACCCGGGCCAGCTTCTCGATGTTGAGGCTGCGGGCGGAGGCGTCGAAGATTTCGCGGTAGGTGCCGCGCAGGTCGTAGAGGTGCTCGTGGGTGCCGCTTTCCACCATGCGGCCCTGCTTCATCACGTAGATGCAGTCGGAATCGACAATCTGGGCGAGGCTGTGGGAGATGATGACCACCGTGCGGCCCTGCTTGATAGCGTCGAGGGAGTTCTTGATCTGCTCGGTGGCAATGGCGTCGAGGGAGGCGGTGGGCTCGTCGAGGAAGATGATGGGCGGGTTTTTGAGGAACAGCCGGGCAATGGCAATGCGCTGCTGCTGCCCGCCCGAGAGCTGCTGGGCGTCGGACTGGTAGCCGTTGGGCAGCTCCATGATCTGCTCGTGCAGGTAGGCCTGCCGGGCGGCGGCCTTGATCTGGTCGAGAGTGGCGTCCATCACGCCGTATCGGATGTTCTCCTCGATGGTGCCCTTGAAAATGTGGTTTTTCTGGAGCACCAGCCCGATTTGCCGGCGCAGGGCGTGGGTGTCGTAGTCGGCCAGGGGCTGTCCGTCGAGCAGCATCTGGCCCGAATCGGGGGCGTAGAACTTGCAGAGCAGGTTGATGATGGTGCTCTTGCCAGCCCCGCTCAAACCCACAAGCGCGGTGGTTTTGCCGGCCTCAATGGTCAGGCAGACGTCGTGCAGGGCTTGGGTGCCGCTGGGGTAGGTGAAGTCCACGTTGCAGATGTCGAAGGTGCCCTGCAGGTGGTCGGACTTGAGCGGGCCGGTTGGCTCCACGGCGTCCTCGGCGTCCAGGATGTCGAAGAAGCCCTCGGCGTAGGTGAGGGCGTCGTTCATCTCGTCGTAGATGCGGTGCAGCTGCCGGATGGGGGCCGCCACGTTGTTGAACAGCAGAATATGGAACATGATGGCCCCGATGCTGATCTGCCGGTCCAGCACCAAGTAGGCCGTCAGGATGATGATGAGTACCACCCCGATCTGCTCGGTGAAGGTTTTGAGGCCGTCGTAGAGGAAGTTGGTTTTGCGGGTCTGGAGCTGGGCTTCCTGCAGGTTCTGCTGCACCTGGGTCTGCTTCTGCTCCTCGTAGTCTTCGCGCACGAAGCTCTTGATGACCACGGCCGAATCAATTAGGTTCACAAGGCCCTGGCTGCGGGCTTCGCGCAGGCCGCGCAGGGCCCGGCGGGTGCCGTTGAGCTTATCGGCCTGGCGGTAGCTGAGCCAGAAGTACACCGGCAGCACCGCCACGGCCACCAACCCCACGTACAGATTGTTGGCAAACATCACCACCAGGGCCACGATAGAGTTGGCAAACAGCGGCAGAATGTCAATAAAGAAGTTCTGCACCAGCTTCATCAGGCTCTCCACGCCCCGATCAATGCGGGTCTGGAGCTTGCCGGTCTGGTTGCCGCTGTCGGAGTAGAAGCCGAGCTGGTAGCTGAGCACCTTGTGCACCGCGTCGCGCACCAGCGTGCTGGACACGTTAATGCGGATTTTCTCGCCGTAGAACTTCTGCCCGAACTGGATACCGGTGTTGATGATTTCCTTGCCCAGCAGCAGCCCGCTCACCAGCAGCAGCAGCTCCGCGCCCTCGGCCAGGCCCTGGTTGCGGTCGAGCAAACCCTGCACAGTATCCACGGTGTAGCGCAGCACAAACGGGTTCACCTGCGCCGCCAACGAGCCCACCAGCGTGAGCAGCAGCGTAGCAATCACCAGCCGCCGGTAGGGCAGCACGTAGGGGTAGAGTCGCCTGATAATTTCCCAAAGGCTCATGCAGCAGCGGCTAGGTGAGGAGTTGCCGGTTAGACGAGCGGGGTAGGGGCGAGGTTATGGTGAAGAAGGATAAAGGACAAGCAGTATTGATCAGTGAAACTGTATTCGAGCCAATAGCGCCTGAACATTATTTTGTAATCCAGCTGCCACGCCGTGCGCTGTATTCTGACCGAAGTGACCGTAGGTATTGTATTCGGAAAGACAGAAATGCTCCTCTATGTCGTCGTACCAAATGATGTGTCGGCCGCAGACTGCCACCACCCAAAAGCTATCCTCTCCGCTACCGTAGGTATCATACTGCCATTTCTCCGGAAAGATTTTCACCAGTTCCCACAGTCGCTCTATTTCGCTGCGCATCTTGATTTCTGCTGAAAGTATGTCGTCGTAGAGTTCTTCAAGAGAAATTGGTTGCCAAATCATTTAATTGAGTGGACTATAATTTTATATGATTGATGGAGAATCATTCTACCACCGCATAGTGGCTCATCTCCTGAGTACTCGTGCAAAAGGCATTACCACCTCAATAAACGTCCCAAATGCCGTACTCTTGCGGAAGCCTTTCGGGTGGCAGGGGAGAACGGGAGTTACGCTTTCCGCTTTGGGTTCTACTGAAACGAAACCAGCGCCGGGCCAAAATCACTGCGGGTTTATTCGTTTGACGAAGGGTAGGCCGTCAGGCCGCCATAAACGACTGCAGCACGGTCAGGGTCTGCAGGGGAGCACTCACGTGGGGGCAGTGCCCGCTGACGGGCAACGTGACGAGGGTAGCCCGGGGGATGGATGCCAGCAGATAAGACCCTACTTCCAGCGGCGCTATCAGGTCCTGGGCACACTGCACCAGCAGGCAGGGAGTAGGTACCCGCTGCAAATCGTTGCGGTTATCGGCCGTGAACGTTACGCGGGCGAACTGCTTGGCAATGAACGGATCATTGCGGCAGAAGCGGTGCGCCAGCTCCATTGCCAGCGAAGGCCGGTCGGGCGTGCCCATCACAAAATGCGCGAATGAATCGGCCCAGCCCACAAAATCCGTTTCCATAAACGCAAGCATCGAGTCGATATCGGCCTGCTCGAAGCCGCCGTGGTAGCTGGGGTGGTTGGTGTAGCACGGCGACGGGCACAGCAGCAGAAGCTGCCGGAATAGCTCGGGGGCTTCAATGGTTGCCAGCAGACAGATCATGGCGCCTACGGAGTGGCCGATAAGCGTAACCTGGCTAAGCTGCAGCTGCCGGCATATTTCCAGCAAATCCTGAGTGTAGCCGGCCAATGAGGCGTATTTCGCCGGGTCGTAGGCCGTAGAGTCAGAGTCGCCGGCGCCTATCTGGTCGAAGAGTACCACCCGAAACTGCTTGGCCAGAACGGGAGTCACGGCGTTCCAGATGCTCTGGTCGCAGCCGAAGCCGTTCACCAGGACCAGCGTACGCGACCCATGCCCCAGAACGCGTACATTATTTCGTTTCAGGACGTCCATAATATCCTTGTATTGATCTTCAATACTGAATGTTACGGTAGTTTTCAGGGGAAGTAAATGATTCTATATATAAAATTGAAGATGGTAAAATCGGGAATTCAGTGCCTGGCATCAGCCGAAATCCGGCTGACGCCAGCTAGCGCTTCTATAAGGGCGTGGCAGGCTGAGCGACTTCCGGAGAGGGGCCCGAAACGGCTGCATATGCCCGCTGGACGGCACGAAAAAAAAAGGGCTGATGTCAAATTGGGAACACAGGGGCGCAAGGCACATGTAGACGGCAGTAGCCGCACAGGCCTGCCTTTTCGTGACGGTGGCCAGGCAGGCAGCAGCAAGGTGAAATTCCGGTAGCTGACTCAGGGAAGAAGATATTCTCCTTCGGCGCAACGCCCGCCGGTTTGCCGGGACTTTAGATGCCGAGGCATTTCTATCATCCCAACCAACCCCAACATGACGACACTGCGCTTCCTGATACTGGCTGGCTCGCTGGCCGCTGCTACGCCCACGCTGGCTCAGCAGGGTACCAAGGCTGATCCGGCCATGCTGGCCAAAATCAAAGATGAGGGCCTGAACCGCTCCAAAGTGATGGAAACGGCCTTCTACCTCACCGACGTCTGCGGCCCGCGCCTGGCTGGTTCCGATGGCCTCAGTCGCGCCAACGCCTGGACCAAGAAGCAGCTCACCGACTGGGGCCTGACCAACGCCAACGTGGAGCCCTGGGGCACGTTCGGCCGCGGCTGGGACATCGAGAAGTCGTACGTAGCCATGACGGCGCCCTACTACCACACGCTCATCGGGGCGCCCAAAGCCTGGACCCCCAGCACCAACGGCGCCCTCAAAAAGCAGGTGGTCGTGGTGAAGGCGGCAACGGAAGCCGACCTGGCCAAGTATCAGGGCCAGCTGCGCGACAAAATTGTGCTCTTTGAGGTGCCCAATCCGCCCAAGCCCTCTTTTGAGCCTGATGCCCGCCGCCACTCCGAGGACGACCTGAAGAAAATGGCCGACTTCAAACCCGCAGCGGCTGCCGCAACTACTACTCCCGCGCCCGCCGACGCCGAGCGGATGGCGGCCCGGCGCGCGCAGTTTGCACTGCGCACCAAGCTGACCGATATGGTGCAGGCCGAAGGCGCGGCCGCCATTCTGAGCACCCGCGGCGGCTCCGACGGCACGTTCTTCACCAGCAACGGCGCACCCTACGCCGCCGATGCCAAGCCCGTGCTGCCCGAGCTGGAAATGGCTCCTGAAGATCAGCTGCGTCTGATTCGGCTGGCCGAAGCCGGTATTCCGGTAGAAATTGAGCTGGAAACCCGCACCCGCTTCCAGACCCAGGACCTGAAAGGTTACAACGTAGTGGCCGAAATTCCGGGCACCGACAAGAAGCTCAAGAGTGAAGTGGTGATGCTGGGCGGCCACCTCGACTCGTGGCACGCCGCCACCGGCGCCACCGACAACGCCGCCGGCTGCGCCATCATGATGGAGGCCGTGCGCATTCTGAAAGCCAGCGGCGTGCAGCCGCGCCGCACCATCCGGATTGCGCTGTGGGGCGAGGAGGAGCAGGGCCTGTTCGGCTCGCGGGGCTACGTGAAAAACCATTTCGCCGACCCCGCCACCATGAAGCTGCTGCCCGAGCACTCAACGCTGGCCGCTTACTTCAACCTCGATAACGGGGCTGGCAAAATCCGGGGCATCTACGCCCAGGGCAACGAGGCTGCCGCGCCCATCTTTCAGGACTGGCTCCAGCCCTTCGCCGATATGGGCGCTAGCACCGTCACGCTGCGCAACACCGGCGGCACCGACCACCTGTCGTTCGACGCGGTAGGTTTGCCCGGCTTTCAGTTCATCCAGGACCCGCTCGACTACGGCACGCGCACCCACCACACCAACATGGATACCTATGAGCGGCTGCCCGCCGACGACCTCAAGCAGGCCTCCGTGCTGGTAGCGTCGTTCGTGTACCAGGCCGCCATGCGCGACGCCAAGCTGCCCCGCAAGCCGCTGCCCACCGCCAAGCCCGAAAACAAGAGTTAGCCCGCCTCTCTCATTGGCGCCCGTAGCGTCAGTCACAATTAACAGTGCCCCACCGAAGCTGGTTCGGTGGGGCACTGTGGCGTTTAGGGGAGTTGGCGCGGTTAGCTTAGGGTTTCCTTGAACAGCTTGAGCGTCCGGTCCCAGGCCAGTTTGGCGGCCTCGGCGTTGTAGCGGGCCGGCGACGAATCGTTGTTGAATGCGTGGTTGACGCCCTCATACACGTACTGGTCGAACTTCACGCCCGCGGCCGTGAGGGCCGCCGCGTATGCGTCCTTGCCGGCATTCACCCGCTCATCGAGGCCGGCGTAGTGCAGCAGCAGGCGCGCCTTGATGCTCAGTACATCCGACACGGGCGGCTGGGTGCCGTAGTAGGCCACTGCGGCATTGAGGCTTGGGTCGGCAATGGCGAGCTTGTTGGCCATGGCGCCGCCCCAGCAGAAGCCCACGCAGCCGGTGCGGCCGTTGCTTTCGGGGTGGCGGCGCAGGTAGGCCAGCCCCGCCAGGTAGTTCTGCAGGTTCTGCTTCGGGTCGAGCTTGCCGATGAGCGCGCGGCCCTCGTCCTCGTTGGCTGGCGTGCCGCCGAATACAGACAGTGCATCCACGCCCAGTGCCAGGTAGCCAGCCTCGGCCACGCGGCGCGTCACGTCTTTGATGTGCGGCGTCAGACCTCGGTTTTCATGAATCACCACCACCGCCCCGCGCTTTTTCTTGGACTTCGGATGCACCAAGTATCCCTTCATGGTCACGCCCTCGGCGCCGGGCCAAGTCACGTCTTCCATCAGCAGCTCGTCGTTCTTCTGGGGCAGGCCAGCCGCTTGCGCGTAGCCAGGCTCCAGCGCGGCCAGGGCGGCGGCGGCCAACGCAGTGCCGCCGGTCAGCTTCAGCAGGCGCTCCATAAACTCCTTGCGGCTAAGTGGGGCGTGCGTGTACTCGTCGAATAGGTTGATAATCCGCTGATCCATAAGGCAGAAAAGTGAGTGGGAAGACAGTAGGCAAGATAGGCAGGAAGCCGAAAGCAGCGGCTAGGCAGCTGGCTCGTCGCCGGCGTACACGGTTTCGCGGGGCGGAAACAGCCGGTCTACCAGATGCACTAGGCGCCAGTGGGTGTTTTTCAGCATCTTCTTTACCGGCACGGCCCGAAAGTCGAAGTCGGCGAGGGCGGCCACTTCCTGCTCCACCGTGCGCCCCTTCAGGCTCGATTCAAGCAGAAACATGCCGATGGCGTCGTTCCACTCATCCTTGTTGCTCCAGTAGTGCCCGATGTAGGGCCGCGCCGCCCGTAGCTCGAACTGCTCCTGCAGCGCCACCGACAGCGCAAACTGCTCAATCAGCCGCGGCGTCACGCCTTGCCGGCTCAGGTCGTCGCAGATGGCCAGGGCCAGCGCAATAGCCGCCGGGCCACCCGCGGCCGGAATGCCTACCACGCCCGCATTCCACATCGTGTGGCGCTCGTTGAATTGGATGCCACTGAAAGTCTGGCCGCCGGTCTGGCGCCACATCAGCTTGTCGGTTTTGCTGCCTAGTGCTGCCAGCGCCCCTTCCGGCTCATGCATGAAGGCCATGCCCGCCGCCAATGACTCCTGCAAAGCGGCAAAGGAGCCGTGCAAAAAGGTGTCGGTGTCGAGGTACAGAATGGCCTGCCCGGGGCTGCGCTCCGCCACGTATTCGAGGGCTTTGATTTTGACGCGCCAAAAGAAATCGAACTCGCCTTTCCACTCGCGCAACGTGGCCGCATCAATGGGCAGCACCGTGACGTGGCCGGCCAGATGACGGTAGAAGTCGGGCGCATCCGTCACTACTGTAATGCCGCTCAGCCCGGCGCGGTGGCGCAGAAACGATAGAATGGAAAACTGGGCCTGGAAATGATTCCGGACCGCGTCGCCAAATACCAGATATAGCAGGTTCATCGGTGGCGCTATTCTTCCTCGCGGTTTACGGTGGCGGGCGAGAAAGCCGGCACGCACACCGACCAATACTCGCACTCGGCCTCGAATGGGTTGGAGTAGCGCACCCGCGCCCCGGCCTTAATCAGCAACGACTCGCCGGCGCCCAGTTCTACCACGTCGCCGTCAATCTCGAACCGCTTGCGGCCCCGCACCACTATAGTCACCTCGTCAAACTCAGGGCGCTGGTGCGGCTCGCTCCACTGCGGCGGGGCCACCATGTGCGCCACGCTGTATTGGCTGGTGCCGGTGCTGGCCTGCCCGATGTGCTCCTCGATGAGCTTGCCATCGGTGGTGGGAACGATAAAAGGGTTTTGCTGACGGAAATAGCGTTTTTCAGAAGACATGGCAGAAGCTAGCGGGGAGTGGGCGTGGAGGGAGAAGTGGGGCAGGCGCCCGGCGTAAAGCGCGTGACGCCTGCGTTGGTGGCCGTGCAGGCGTTGGCGTAAGTCTGGCCATCGCAGCCGCACACGGGGTCGTACTGCATGGTGCACATGGCGTCTTTCCGGATCTTGGCCGGGTCGATGCAGGCGGTGGCAGCCGGGGGCGTGGCCCGCTGGCAGGCGCCAGTCAGCAGCAGGAGCAACAGCGGAAGCAGCGTTTTCATACGAACAGCGAGTTAAGGCGAATGACCCGGCGAAAGTAAAGCTTAGGCGGCATACTACGGTTTGCCAATTCCGGCAAGTGACCATTCTGCTCGTGGCATATAGCAGGTTGGCCATCTTTTTTGTGGTTGGGTGATAACCCCGGCTGCCACACGCCGTATTAGGCTTCAGAATGGCACAAACCCGGGCCTCAGCCAGGGTTTTGGCGGAAATCATCCCGGCCACGCCACCCAACCGAAACTCATTCATCACCATTCTCTCCCCACTACCATGTCGTATCACGAAGAAGACAACTCCGGTAAAATTCTCCTCGCTGCTCTGGCCGGTGCCGGTGCTGGCATCATTGCTGGCCTGCTGATGGCTCCCGATAAAGGCAAAGCTACCCGCGAAAAAATCGGCAGCGCTGCCACCAAATACAGCGGCCAGTTCGGCGAGCAGCTGTCGAAGTACGGCGAAGAGCTGGACGCCAAGTTCAAAGGCTACGTTGAGAAACTGGAAGACCTGACCGGCGCTGCTGGCTCGAGCCTGAAGCTGAAAGGCGACTGGAACACCGCCAAAGGCAAGCTGAAGCAGCAGTACGCGCAGCTGACCGACGAAGACCTCGACTATGCCGATGGCAAAGGCGATGAGCTGGTGGGCCGTCTGCAGAACAAGCTCGGCAAAGCCAAAAACGAAGTAGTGAAAATGCTGAACGACCTGTAGGTCATCAGGCAGCACTATGCCAAAAGCCCCCCCGGTTTCTTCGGAAGCCGGGGGGCTTTTTTTAGTTAACCAACCCGGCGTTCCGCGCGTTATACCGTCCTACGCCAGCAGGCAGCTGGCGGCTCGTTTCATTCTAAACTCTGTGCGCGGTATGCAAGACACGAAAGGCAAAGTAATCTTCTCGCTGCTGGCTGGCGCCACGGCTGGCATCGTGACGGGCCTGCTGCTGGCGCCCGAAACCGGCGACGAAACCCGGAGCGGCCTCAAAAAGTCGGCCTCTAAGTTTGGCGAGGACCTCAACAAGCTCTTTAAAGATGGCTTGAGCCGCTTTGGCGGCGGTGGCGCATCCGCTGGCGCTACCTCCCAGCAACAGGCCGACCGCTCTGCGGCCGACCAGCTGCTGAACTCGCTGAGTAGCCCCGGCAAGAGCAGCCCCATTCCCGACCCCGTTGAGGAAGCCGACTCTGATTACGACGGCATCGGCAGCGACACGCGCCACTCCGCCGGCTATGGCCGTCCGAAGTAAGTTTGCTGAAAAAAATTGGTGGTCAACGTAACCCGCTGCCCATCTTCGCGTTAAGGAATAGACAACTGGTTTGAAAGAAAATCGGAGAAGCTATTGAAGTAAAATTGCCGGCCGCCGAGCTTCTGCCAAGAGAGTATTTCTTGGTAGTAAAATCTGGTTCGCCCATCGCAAGCTTCTTCAGTAGACCCAATTGGAAGGGTAAACCGGTTGTATATAAAGGAAAGCCTCCCACGCATTATTCGTGGGAGGCTTTCTGATTTTAAACGCAGATTCTGCAGATTAAACGGCTTGCACGGATGTCGGCTTCGGTGGACTGGCCGGCGCTTGATGAAATCCTCGGAATGCTAAAAACCCCAACGGGGCTGACCAAGTGGCCAGCCCCGTTGGGGTTTTGCTGTTGTATAACGGTGGATACGCTACGCGTGCGGTGCGTTTTCCGATTTGGTGTTTTCCGGCTTCATCTGCGGGAAGAACAGCACGTCCTGGATGGAGTTGGAGTTGGTCATGATCATGCTCAGGCGGTCGATGCCGATGCCCAGGCCGGCCGTGGGCGGCATGCCGTATTCCAAGGCGCGCAGGAAGTCCTCGTCGAGCACCATGGCCTCGGTGTCGCCGCGCTTGCCCAGCTCCAACTGCTCCTCGAAGCGGGCGCGTTGGTCGATTGGGTCGTTGAGCTCGGAGAAGGCATTGCAGATCTCCTTGCCGTTGCAGATGGCCTCGAACCGCTCCACTAGGCCCGGCTTGCTGCGGTGCTTCTTGGCCAGCGGCGACATTTCCACCGGGTAGTCGGTGATGAACGTCGGCTGGATCAGCTTAGGCTCCACATGCTCGCCGAAGATTTCGTCGATGATTTTGGCTTTGCCCATGCTCGGGTCGAGGCCTACTTTCAGCTCCTTGGCGGCGGCGCGCAGCTCCTCCTCATTCTTGCCCTCGATGTTGAAGCCCGTGAAGTGCTCAATGGACTCGGCCATGGTGTAGCGCTTCCAGGGGCGCTGGAAGTTGATGAGGTTTTCGCCTACCTGCACCTCGGTTTTGCCGTGCAGGGCCAGGGCCACCTTCTCTACCATTTCCTCCACCAAATCCATCATCCAGTAGTAGTCCTTGTAGGCTACGTACAGCTCCATCTGGGTGAACTCGGGGTTGTGGAACCGGCTCATGCCCTCGTTGCGGAAGTCCTTGCTGAACTCGTACACCCCGTCGAAACCGCCCACAATCAGGCGCTTCAGGTATAGCTCGTTGGCAATGCGCAGATACAGCGTCATGTCCAGCGTGTTGTGGAACGTCTTGAAGGGGCGGGCCGCCGCGCCGCCGTACAGGGGCTGCAGAATCGGGGTTTCCACCTCCATGTAGCCCTTGTCGTTGAGGTAGTTGCGCATGGCCTGCACCAGCTGCGTGCGCTTGATGAAGGCCTCGCGCACGTGGGGGTTCACCACCAGATCCACGTAGCGCTGGCGGTAGCGCTGCTCGGGGTCAGTGAAGGCATCGTAGGTGATTTTTTCGCCGGTAGCTTCGTCGGTGCGCTCCTTCACCACGGGCAGCGGGCGCAGGCTCTTGCTAAGCACCGTCAGGCCCGTGACGTGGATGGATGTTTCGCCCACCATCGTTTTGAATACGTGGCCCTTCACCCCAATGAAGTCGCCTAAGTCCAGCAGCTTCTTGAAAACCGTGTTGTACAGCTCCTTGTCTTCGCCGGGGCAGATTTCGTCGCGGTTGATGTAGAGCTGAATGCGGCCCGAGGCATCCTGCAGCTCGGCGAAGGACGCCTTGCCCTTCACCCGCATCGACATCAGCCGGCCGGCTAGGCTCACTTCCTGGAAGTTGTTGAGTTCTTCGTGGTAGTTATCGAGAATTTCCTGGGCGTAGAAATTCACGTCAAACAGCTCGGACGGATACGGCTCAATGCCCAGCTTCTGAAGTTCTTCGAGCTTCTGGCGGCGTATGATTTCCTGTTCGCTGAGGTGCTGCATGGGGGAGGGCGTAAAAACAGGGCCCCGAAGGGCCGGAAAAGTCAAGCTGCAAAAGTAAGGCGGCCTGTCCGGCTAACCTAACAGGTACAAGCCCCCATTCGGTTTTCAAGAACAAGCAAAAAGCGCCGCCCCAAAGGAGCGGCGCTTACGTGTATATGGAGTGAGGTATAAAAAGCAGCGGGTAAAGGCACTAGGCGGCAATGCCCATCTGAGGCAGCGGCGCTTCGCCCGTGATGGTGGGCTGCACGCGGGTGCGCAGGCGGTCCTCCACGAAGCTGTGCTGCAGGTGCTTGGGCAGCTCGGCCACCAGCTGCTGGTAGCGTTCCAAGCCCATGGCTTTGGCCACGTAGGTTTCGTGAATGCCGTTGAGGTAGCTCACGATGTTGAGCAGCGACTGATGGAACAGTTTGAAGTCGATATCGGCCTCAATGAAACGCTCAATCTCGCGGCTGGTCTGCGAGATGCGCAGGCGACCCAGCAGGTCGAAGAGAGTAGTGTAACCCAGGCGCCAGGTAATCTGCTGCCAATGGGCGGCCGTCCACTTGTCGAGCACCTTGCCGGTCTTCTGGCTGCGGATGGCCGTGTTGGCATTGGCTTGTACCTGCTGGCGGGTGGCGGTGGCTTTCAGCTTGCGGGTGGTGCGCAGAAACTGCCCGATCTGGGCCTGCGCGTCAATCTCTTTGCCGGCAATGTGCAGTCCGGCCTTGTAGCCCGCCAGCGGCAGCCGGTGAATGCTGAAGTCGCCGTAGGCCCCGGCGGCGTAGAACGACACCGGCCGCGGGTAGGCGTTGCGCACCACCAGCCGGCCTACCTCGCGCCGCACCAGCGACGGGTTGTTGCCGCGTACGCCAGCCGTGTGCAGGAAGGCCTGCAGCCCGGCCATGATGGTATGATAAGCCTGCGGGAACGTCCAGTGCAGGGCGTTGCGCAGGTAGTCCTCGTCGCCCAGCTCCGCCGTGGAGCGCAGCGCGTACTCGGTGCTCCAGCAGGCGTGCAGCAGCTTGGTGACGGCCGCCAGGTCGTCGTCGGTCAGCTCGGCCTGGTGGGCCCGAAAGAACGGCAGATGCTGCAGGCCGCCGCTGGCGTCGTCGGCTTCCTGAATGTGGTAGTTGATGGCAAAGAAATAGTTGAGGAACACCTGGGCCGGAATCGACTTGCGCCAGGTTTCATCAGCCAGCTTCTGCTGCTCGTCCGTAACGAGCGGAATGATCAGGGTTTCCATGTTCATCGTCATATCAGTTCAACAGAATGACAATATAGATAGTTCTCTTTTTGCTAAAAATATTGGGCAAATATAAGATTGTATTTAGCATTGATTATCAGTTGTTTATGGTGATTTTTATTCTCGGGTAAGAAGGTGTTTTTTAGAGTTGATTTACTAAGGATAATGCCGGCGTATTTGGGCATACCGTAGGCGCAAAAAAAAGCCTCCGCAACGTAGGTTGCGGAGGCTTCTGGCAGCGGTTAATCTGCTTGCTTACATCTGGTCTTTCACTACCGATACGGCCTCGCGGAGCGTGATGTCCTTATTGAGGGTCTTAGTGAAGCGCGAGGCGCGATTCACTTCCACCGTATCAGAGCCCAGTGCCTTCAGGTCGGTAGCCAATGCTGCAATGGCTAGCGGCTGAGCCGACTTCTGCACGGCGTCGTACTTGTCCGACTCGGCTTTGTTCTGCTCCTGCTCGGCGCGGTAGGCCGTCAGCTTCAGCGATACCTTGGTTTCGTCTTTGCGCTTGCGCATGCGCTGGGCCAGCTCGTTTACGAGGCGGAAGCTGGGGCTGGCGGCTACGCGGGCCTGGCTAGCTGTGCGTAGCTTGTCGAAGGCCGGAGCCTGCGGCCACGAGCGGTAGCGGGCCGGGCTGATTTCGTCCCACTTCAGCGCGTACTCCTGCTCTTTCTCGCCCTGGTCGAGGTAGCTGTAGGCGTCGGGCAGGATGATGTCCGGAACCACACCCTTGAACTGGGTGGAACCGCCGTTGATGCGGTAGAACTTCTGGGTGGTCAGCTTCAGCGAGCCGAAGGGCTTGATGCTGTTGAACTCTGCCGGCAGGGCGTCGTCGAGGTCGAAGATGCGCTGCACGGTGCCTTTGCCGTAGGTGCTAGCGGCACCCATCACCACACCACGCTTGTAGTCCTGGATGGCAGCAGCCAGAATCTCAGAAGCCGAGGCGCTGTACTTATTCACGAGCACCACCAGCGGGCCGCTGTACTGGATGCGGGGGTCACGGTCGTTGAGGACGCTGGCGGCGCCCTGGCTGCCCTTCACCTGCACTACCGGACCGCTGTCGATGAACAGGCCGGCCATCTCCACGGCGTCCTGCAAAGAGCCGCCGCCGTTGAAGCGCAGGTCTAGCACCACGCCATCTACTTTCTCCTGCTTGAGTTTCTCCAGCTCCTTCTTCACATCTTCAGCCGAGCTGCGGCCGCCGTTGTCGTTGAAGTCGGCGTAGAAAGTAGGCAGCTTGATGTAGCCAATTTTCTTGCCGGCCTCGTTGATGGTGGCCGACTGCGCGTAGGTTTCCTTGATCACCACCACGTCGCGGATGATGGCCACGATGCGGGTGTTGTTGTCGGGCTTGCGCACCGTCAGGCGCACTTCCGTGCCTTTCTTGCCTTTGATGAGCGACACGGCCTTGTCCAGGCGCATGCCTTCCACCGACACCGGCTCCTCGGCACCCTGCGCCACGCGCAGAATGATGTCGCCGGTTTTCAGGTCGCCCTGGCGGTAGGAAGCGCTGCCGGGGATGATGTCCGTGATTTTGATCAGGCCGTCTTTTTCCTGCAGCGAGGCCCCGATGCCTTCAAAGCGGCCCGTCATGGCCACATCGAAACTCTCTTTATCACGCGGCGCGAAGTACTCCGTGTGGGGGTCGTAGGTGTTGGCAATGGTGTTGGCGTACATGGCCAGCCGGTCGTTGGCATCGTTCTGCAACAGATCCTTGAACTGGTCCTCGAAGTACTTCAATACCCGCTTGCGGGCTTCCACTTCCATTTCGGCAGGCGTGCGGGTCGGCTCAGTGGTAGTGGCGGCCGACGGCGTAGCGGTGGTCGAAGCCAGCGGCTTGTCCTTCTTCTTGGCCTGCGTGTCCATCATTTCCGAAATGCGCACCAGTGTCTGGTACTTCAGAAACTTGCGCCACTCTTCCCGCTGGGCCGCCTTGTCGGCAGCATACGCCATCTTGTCGGGCTCCGTCTCGAAGGCTTCGTCGGTGGTGAAGTCGAAGGGCTTGGACAGAATGTCACGGTACAGCGCCTGCACATCTTTCACGCGCTGGTCTAGCACAAGGTTGGTTTGGTCCATGAACTCATGGGTGCCGCGCTTTACTTCGTCGTCAACGGTGTTCTGGTATTTGCGGAGCTGGGCCACATCGGAGGCCAGCAGAAATTTCTTGTTGGAGTCTACGCGCTTCAGGTACAGGTCGAATACCCGCTTGGAGAAGGCATCGTCGAGTTTCTCGGGCTGGTAGTGCTGGTAGGTAAGTCCCTGCAGCATGGCCTGCACCAGAATGGCGTCTTTCTGAGGCGTACGCGCATCACCGCGGTTGTACAGCTTATAGGAGGCCAGCACGAATACTGCCAGCACCACCGCGGCGTACAAGCCTATCTTGATTCGGGGAGAAGACATGAAGAATCGGGTGAAATGGAGGAAAATCAAAAGTACATAAAAGCCGTCCTGAGAGGTACGGCGCAGCCAAGGTGCTGGTTCTGGTAGAAAAACCCAACTACTGCCGGTTAAGTGCCCTTCAGTCCGGCACGGCTCGTATTGCAGAGGCACCAAACTGACGAAACAGGTTGCACCCTGCGAGCAGAAGTATACGCTTAAAAATCGGGCCAGAGTGCCGGAATACCATAATAGCCGGATCTGCTGATTACTAAACAAAAAAAGACTCTCCCCGGCTAGGGGAGAGTCTTTTTACATAGTGCGCGCTATGCTTAGTAGCGGCGTACTTTGTCACCGTTGTTGCGGCGGAATTCCTCTTCGAAATACTGGGCATCTTCTGCGTTACGGGGTTTCACGCCCATTACGATGCCGCCGTTTTTCACGTCATTTTCATACTCCACAGCATGCTCTTCTGGGATGCCTGAGCCTACCAGAGCGCCTACCAGACCGCCCGTCAGGCCACCGGCACCGGCACCAGCCAGGGCAGCGGCAATCGGGCCGGCGATGATGAGGCCGAGGCCGGGCAGTGCAATCGAAGTGCCGATGGCAGCAATGGCGCCAATTACGGCACCAGCCGTGCCACCGATGGCCGAGCCTACGCCGGCACCTTCCATGGCCTTATCACCCAGGTCGGTATCAGCTGTGTTGTCACCGAAATGCGTCTTGCGCGTATCGTCCGACATCATCAGGTTCACGTCGTCTTTGCTGTAGCCACGCGACGAGAGCGAAGAATAAGCACGCTCAGCGCTGTCACGGTCACGGAACATGCCCGTGGTGTAGCTGTTGCCGGAGCCGTAGGAGGTGTCGTTGCCGGTTACGGCACGGGCAGCATCACCGGCTGCGTTCTGGACTGCGTCTACGCCTGCACCAACTACTGCGCCGGCAGTGCCAGCTACTGCAGCACCCTTCTGGGTGGCGCTGTGGTCATGATGCGGGTTATTATCGTTGCTGTCGAGGCTAGGGTTGCCGGTAGAGGCGTTGCCCATGTTGCCGCTCGAAGTAGTGTTAGCGCCGGTGCCGTAACCGGTGCCAGCATTGCCGGTGCCGTAGTTAGCGCCTGAACCGGTACCTGAGTTAGCTGGGTTGTTCGAATCGTTAGTGCTCATGAGATGGGAGAGTTTAAGGGAAAAGAATAGAAAAAATCCGGCGCCGGGTGGATGGTAATGAGCGTCGAATCTGTGCTACTAAACGCGGCCAATTCTGTGGGGGTTACACACAAAATTCGGGCGTTTAAGTATCTTATTTTATCTATTCTATTGCCAGTCAGCTCTATCCGTGTTTCTCGAAGTTCTGTTGGTCCTGCCAGAAGGCCCGGCATTCGCGGCGCATGTTCTTCAGGAAGTCCTCCTCCTGTTTGAGGGTACGCCATTCGCCCATTCCCAGTCGTTCGCAGAGCTTGTAGAAGTTGTCGCCCTGGCCTTTGGAGCCCTGGACTTTCACCAAGCAGCTCAGCAGGGGCCGGCCAGCCGCGTGTTCCTGCTCAGAAATTTCGGCCAGTAACTCATTGAGGCGACTTTTCTCATGAGAAATATCCAGGTTAAGCCCTAATTCCGCTTCCTGGACCAGGTTCAGGTAGCTGATGGTGCCTACCTGATGACGGGCAAAACGGATTAAGTGGTTGCGAATTCGGCCAAACATGGCGTAGGGAAAGAGAATGATGGAGGCGGAAAATAACAAAAAAAGTTCGCGGCTTCACAATCTGCGAAGCCGCGAACATCAATTTACGCTATATATCCAAAATCGTGCCGCTTGGGCAAAATCCTACTACCGGCCCTGGCGGCGGCGCAACTCTTTCTGAATGAGCCGGAACTCCCGGCTGCTCTGGCCAGCAATGGCCGTGTTTTCGTCGGCGCGGCGCAGCAGGTAGGGCATCACGGCATCTACCGGGCCGTAGGGCACATATTTGGCCGTGTTGTAATCGGCGTGGGCCAGGTTGTAGCTCAGGTTGTCGCTCATGCCGTAGAGCTGCGCAAACCAGATGCGGGGGTCGTTGGGAGCGAGGTCGTGCTGCTGCATGAGCTCCGTGAGTAGGCGGGAACTGTCCTCGTTGTGGGTGCCGGCACAAATGCTGATGCGCTCCACGTGCTCTACGCAGTAGCGCAGGGCGTCATCGTAGAGCTGATCAGTGGCGGCTTTGGTGGGGTTGATGGGATTGGCGTAGCCGCGCTGCGCGGCCACGCGGGCTTCTTTTTCCATGTAAGCGCCCCGCACCAGCTTTCCGCCCAGGTAGTAGCCTTCCTGCCGGGCATTGTCGTGGGCCTGTTTAATAGCATCGAGCCGGTCTTGGCGGTAGAGCTGGTAGGTGTTCCAGACGATGGCAGACTCGCGGTTGTACTTGCGCATCATCTCGTAGGCCAGGTTGTCGATAGTGGCCTGAAACCAGCTTTCCTCAGCATCTACGAACACCCGCACCCCATACTGGTGGGCCCGGTGGCAGATGGCATCTACGCGGGCGTGGGCCCGGTCGTAGCTGGCCTGCTCAGCGGGCGTGAGGGCCGTGCCGGCCTGCACCTTTTCCAGCAGGGCGCTGTCGGCTAGGCCCGTCACCTTGAACACCGAAAACGGAATGTGCGTGGAGCGGTGCGCCAGATCCAGCGTGGCCAGAATTTCGTCGCGGGTGTGGTCGAAGCTCTTGTCGCTGCCTTCGCCCTCAACCGAGTAGTCGAGGATGGTGCCGATGTGGTAGCGGCCCAGCTCGGCCACCACTGGCACACATTCCTGAATGGTTTCGCCCCCGCAAAACTGGCTGAAAATGGAGTTTTTGATCAGGAATTTGGTGCCGGGCAGGCTCCATTTCAAGGCCGCCTTCATCATGCCACCGCCGGTTTTCACCAGCGTGTTGTTGTTCATGGCCGCAAACAGCGCATACATCTTGCGCAGCTCGGCGTCGGACTTGGAGGCGAAGGCTACGGCGGTGTCGGTGAAGGAAACAGGCGGGGCTTGGGTTGTGGGCATCGGGTGGTAGCTTTGGGCAGGTGGATGGGTGATACAAATATAGCCGTTAAACCCAGGCTAAACCGGTTGGGTTATGCCAGCAGACGGTAGTTGGCCAACATAAGTTGGCGGGCTTTCATTCCGGGCTTGCCGTTGCCCGATTTATCTTTCGTTGCTTCTCATGAACACTCCTGCTGCTGCTTCTTTTTTCACGAGCCGCCTCGCTGCCAAAGGGCAGCCGCTGCTCATTGCCGGGCCCTGTTCCGCCGAAACCGAGGAACAGGTAATGACCACGGCGCGCGGCCTGCAGGCGCTGGGCAACATCGACCTGTTCCGGGCCGGCATCTGGAAGCCGCGCACCCGGCCGGGCTCCTTTGAGGGCATGGGCCGTGAGGCACTGCCGTGGCTGCAGCGCGTGAAAGCCGAAACCGGCCTGCCCACCACCATTGAGGTAGCCACGCCGCGCCACGTGGAAGAGGCCCTGGCGCACGGCATCGACGTGCTCTGGATTGGGGCCCGCACCACCGTCAATCCGTTTGCGGTGCAGGAGCTGGCCGACGCTCTGGCCGGCACCGGTGTGCCCGTGATGGTGAAGAACCCGGTGAACCCAGACGTGGCGCTGTGGGCCGGAGCGCTGGAGCGGCTGGAGCGCGCCGGCATCACCGACCTGGCCGCCATTCACCGCGGCTTCAGCACGTTTGCGCCTTCCCGCTACCGCAATGCGCCCACCTGGATGCTGCCCATCGAGCTGAAAACCCGCTTTCCGCACTTGCCGCTGATCTGCGACCCCAGCCATATCGGCGGCCGCCGCGACCTGCTGCTGCCCATCGCCCAGAAGGCCCTCGACCTCGACTACGACGGCCTAATGATTGAAACCCACCCTGACCCCGACCACGCCCTTTCGGATGCCGAGCAGCAGGTGACGCCGCAGCGCCTGGGTGAGATTCTAACTGAGCTGAAATACCGCTACCGATCTTCCGACAACGAAGACTACCTCAACAAAGCCGAGGAGCTGCGCCAGAAAATGGACGTGGCCGACCGCGAAATTGTAGAGGCCCTGGCCCGGCGCATGGCGCTGGTAGGCGAGCTGGCCGAGTACAAAAAGGAAAACAACGTGAAGATTCTGCAGCTCGACCGGTGGCAGGAAATCTTCAGCTCGCGGCCGGAATGGGCGAAAAAAGCCGGCATAAACGAGAAGTTTGTGGCCGAGCTCTACAAGCTTATCCACGTAGAAAGCATCCGGCGCCAGACCGAGATACTGCAGCGCCCGGAGTAACCGCAAGAGGCTTACGAAGAAGCCCGCCCTATCCGTGGAATCGGATGGGCGGGCTTTTTAGATGGGTGCAGGTCTGGCAAAGAACACCTCAGTCGGCCTTCCAAAGATAGTTTTCCGTGTAGCCGCCATCGAAGCAGGCATCCTCCCCGACAAGCATGAGATGCGTGCCGGCTGCATCCGTACTCAGGCTGTAGGCCTTACGGTCGTTGTTGGCCAGCTCGGCCGTGAACGTAACCAAGCTGACCGGTTGCTGTGGGGTGCCGCAGCGTGGCAGCGTACTGCTGGAAACCTGATAGGGGACCTCCGAGAAAGGCTGGTTGTTGTGGCGAATGGTCAGTTGCCCATTTGTGCCGAATACCAGCTGGCGCGAATAGCCTACCGTAGCCGGCGACACTACCGGGCCTTCCGTAAAGCTGTTTTGCCATTCCCAATAGCCTTGCTTTTGCGCCAGGGCATCCAGGTTGGCAGGCAGTTGGTCGGTATCGTCGCGGCAACAGAGGGCAGCCATGTTGGTGCTGCATACGGTCAGCGCCATAGCGAAAAGGAAGTAGGGGCGGAACTGCATGGCGGTAGTGACAGGCTATTGGCCGGAAGCAGAAGAGTAGGTTTCGCCGCAGCCGTCGTAGGTATCGTCGGCCAGGCTCAGGGTTCGGGTCTGGGGGCTTACTTCCACCATGTACTCCCGCTGCTGCGCCGTGAAGGTGATGAAGTCGGTTTCCTGTTTTTTGAGCAGCGAAGTATGGCGGCTGAGCACGTAGGGGGTAACATACCGCAAAACCCCGTTTTCAAGCATTTTCGCTTGGCCGTCTGCCCCAATGATTAATTGCCGGGTGGTGCCCGTTGTGGCCGGTGAGCTGGCGCCGCCCCAGCCGCAGAAGCTGCTTTGCCACTGCCAGGAGCCCACCACGGATGCCTGTTCGGGGGTAACTTCCTGCTTGGCACAGCCGGAGAAGAGAGTAGCGGCCAACAGCAGGCTAGCATAGGGTAGAGCTTTCATCGGATAAGGGAATAGCGTGAATACTATGTTTCTGTAGAGATGAGCAAACCCGTCTTTGGATGGTTGCAACCCGACCGGAGAAAATTACAGCGCCGAGGAATTGGCAGTTGACAGGGCACGGACGGCCGGCAAGCGCACGTAGCTGTGCCGGGTGGTGTGGCCCGTCATTTCCTGCAGGTAGAGCACATTGCCGGAAACCGAGTAGTACTGGCTGCCAGCGTAGCCCCGGTATTGAATAATATGCCGCCCCGGCCGCTGCTGCCGAACCGAAAACGCGGCGGCGCTCTGTAGCTGGCCATCCTGGTAGAACATGGCACGGCCCCGACGGTCGAATTCCACCACTACTTCGTGGCCGGTAGTAGCCGGGGTGAGAATACTGCTTGCACCAGTAGCGGTTTGCTGCCACTCCCAGCGGCCCACCAGCTGCTGCTCCATCGGCGGCATCGAGTCGCGGCTGCAGGCAGCGGATAACAGGCTAAAAGCCAATAACGGGGCCAGACACACGGGTCGGGTAAAGAAGGACATAACGTAATAGTTAGTAAGTTTCGATTGTATGATCAGAATGCGGGTAGTATGGTTGCACTATGCTAATCATTTTCTGCATTTTATGCAACCGATTCTGGTAATAGATTTTCTTAAAACAAGAAGAAGTTGAACGGAACCTTGCAAATTGGAGCAAATGCCTTGCCAGAACTGGCAGAAATGCTGCGTCGGCCGGCTATAAGCCAGGTTTTTGTGCTCACTGATGCCAACACCGGGCGCCTGTGCTACCCCCTGCTGGCTCCCTATCTGCCTGAGCAACATATCGTAATAGAGCTGCCGGCGGGCGAGGAAGCCAAAACCCTGGCATCGTGTGAAACCGTCTGGAACGCGCTGACCGAACACCGGGCCGACCGGTTTGCGATACTGGTGAACCTGGGTGGCGGCGTCATTACCGATCTGGGCGGCTTCTGCGCGGCCCTCTACAAGCGGGGTATCCGGTTTGTGCAGGTACCCACCACGCTGCTGGCGCAGGTAGATGCCAGCGTCGGCGGCAAAACCGGCGTCGATTTCCTCGGCTTTAAAAACCAGCTAGGCGTATTTCAGGAGCCGGCGGGCGTGTTCATCGAGCCGCGCTTCCTGCAAACACTCGACCCACGGCAGCTGAAATCGGGCTACGCCGAAATCGTGAAGCACAGCCTAATTGCCGATGCCGCCGCCTTCGAGGAGCAGCGCCGCACCGGCATGTTCGTCGACGACTGGACGGCTACCATCGAGGCGTCGGTGGCGCTAAAGCAGCGTATTGTGGCCCAGGACCCGCTGGAGGCCGGCCCGCGCAAGCTGCTCAACTTCGGGCATACCGTGGGGCACGCGCTGGAGAGCTACCTGCTCACGCAGCCCGGCCGCGAAATCCTGCACGGCGAGGCCGTGGCGGCCGGCATGATCTGCGAGGCCTGGCTGAGCGTGCAGCGCGGCCTGCTGAGCGCCGCCGAGCTGGACCAGGTGGAAACCTTCCTGTTTTCGGTGTTTGAGAAGGTGCATTTTGTGAGCCTGGAAACCGACGCCATTGCCGAATACGCACTGCAGGACAAGAAAAACTCGGGCTCCGTCATCAACTGCACTCTGCTGGAAGGTATCGGGCGGGGCGTGTACGACCAGCCGGTTACGCTACACGACGTCGCCGAGTCGTTGCGCTACTACCACCGGCTGTAGGTGGCCCGGTGGCGCCGACCTGGTCCATAGTCCACGGTTGAGGGCTATTTTTGCCGCGGGCCGGCCGCTGCGTGGCCCCGGGCGGCGGCGGCCGCTGTTTTTTCTATCACGCCCCGGGCGCCTGCCTGGCGGCTTAGCTCTCTTTGCCATCAACTCTTCCCTCACGCTCACCCGGCCGGCGCAGCCGCTGCGGGGCACGGCCCAGCTGCCGGCTTCCAAAAGTGAAAGCAACCGCGCTCTGATTCTGCAGGCCCTGGCCGGCGGCGGCCAGCTCGACAACCTCTCCGACGCCAACGACACCCAGCTCATGCAGCGCCTGCTGCTGAACCCCGACGCGCCCCGCTTCGATGCCGAAGATGCCGGCACGGTGATGCGCTTTCTGACCGGCTATCTGGCTGCCACGGGCCGCCATACGCACCTCACCGGCACGGCCCGCATGCTGGAGCGCCCCATTGCGGTGCTCGTGGACGCCCTGCGCCAGCTCGGCGCGGCCATCCGCTACGAAGGCCAGGAAGGCTACCCGCCGCTGCAGCTCAGCGGCTGGAACCCCACCGACGATGCCACCGAGGCCGGCGAGTTGACGGAGCTGTCTGTACGCGGCGACATCAGCAGCCAGTACATTTCGGCGCTGCTGATGGTGGGGCCCACGCTGCCGCACGGCCTGCGCCTGCGCCTCACCGGCAAGGTAGGTTCGCGCCCCTATATCCGCATGACGCTGGCTTTGATGCAGCACTTCGGGGCCGACTGCCGCGACCTGGGCACGGTGGTGGAGGCGCGCCCCGGCCGCTACCAGCCCACCGATTACACCATCGAGTCGGACTGGTCGGCGGCGAGCTACTGGTACGCCATGGTGGCGCTGGCCCCGGCCGGCTCCTGGCTGACGCTGCCCGGCCTGCGCCGCTACTCCTGGCAGGGCGACCAGGCCATTGTGGCCATCATGGCCCAGCTGGGTGTGGCCACCGAGTACGTGCAGGACGGTGTGCGCCTCACCCAGACCGGCACCCGCACGCCCTTCACCCAGGATTTCACCGACTGCCCCGACCTGGCTCAGACCGTGGCCGTAGTGGCGGCGGCGCTGGGTGTGTCGGTGCTGATGAGCGGCCTCGAAAGCCTGCGCATCAAGGAAACCGACCGGATTTTCGCGCTCCAGACTGAGATGGCCAACTTCGGGGCTTACCTCACCGAGGAAACCGAAGGCCACTTCCGCGTCAGCACCGACGGGTTTCGGGTGAGCGGCCAGACCGTGGCCACCTACCACGACCACCGCATGGCCATGGCGTTTGCGCCGCTGGCGTTGCTCGGGCCGCTCACCATCGAGGCCCCGCAGGTGGTGCGCAAGTCGTATCCGCAGTTCTGGAGCGAGCTGGAAAAAGCCGGGTTCAATGTAGCTTAGGCTTTAGCCTGTGCCGGACGCCTTATCCCCTGGCCCCCTCTCCAAAAGAGAGGGGGAACTAGCTGTAGGAGCTTAACTTGGAAAGTCAGGACTAAAAAGCCCCTCTCTTATTGGAGAGGAGTGGGAGTGAGGTTGCCGGCATAGGCTAAAGCCTATGCTACAGGCTGCAGGCTCCGCAGATACGCCGCCGACTCCAGCAGCCGGCTGCCGTACCAGCTGAACAGCTCCCCATCCACGATGCGTATGGTGGCCTGCGGGCAGAGCGCCTGAAACTCGGCCAGATGCTTTTCCTTAAAAGGGTAGGGCTCCGAAGACAGCAGAATCTGCCGGGGCGCGGCCGCCTGCAGCTGCTCGGGCGTGACTTCGGGGTAGCGGGCCAGGTGGCCGAACACGTTGCGGAAGCCGCCGCGTGCCAGCAGGTCGTCGATGAAGGTGCCCGTGGCAGCCACCATGTAGGGCTTGCGCCAGATGAAATAGGCGGCTGGCACCAGCTCCGCCGGCAGCGGCAGCTGCTGAAACGACGCGGCAATCTGCGCGGCCATCTGCTCGGCGGCTTCCTTGCGGCCCCCGATGAACCCGACGCGCCGGATCATGTCCAGTGCCTCGTCGAGGTTGCTGATGTCGCTCATCCAGACCGGAAACTGTGCGGCCAGCTGTTCGATGCCTTCCTGGTAGTTTTCTTCCTTGTTTCCGATGATCAGATCGGGCCGGAGGTCGGCAATCTTTTCGAAATCGAAATTCTTGGTGCCCCCAATAACCGTGGCCGTTTGCCTGGCCTCGGGCGGGTGAATGCAGAACTTCGTGACGCCTACCACCCGTTCGCCGAGGCCCAGCGCAAACAGCAGCTCCGTCTGCGAAGGCACCAGCGACACAATGCGGCGCGGCGGAAACGGCACCGCCACCCGGCGGCCCATCTGGTCCGTGACGGTGAGCGGCGGGAAAAGGGGAGGGAGTTGCATGACGTAACGAAGGAAACGTAAACGTACCGCGAAGTTCCGCTTCGCGACCGGCGCGCACATGGCGCAAAACTGCTCACCAGGCCAGGCGCCTGGCGAAAAGATAATTCCAGGCAGCCGCGGCCGGACGGCGGGTGCGGCTACAGCAGGCGGAAGTTGCGGGATCCAAAGAAGCGCTTTTTGCTGATGTCGATCTGCACCGGCCAGTTTTGGCGGGCCACGCGCGGCTGCATCACGGCCGGATGGGTACCCTGGAACAGCTCCAGCGAGTCGTAGTCGTCGAAGTTGAAGACGTCGGCGGCGGCCAGCAGCTTGCCGCCGTTGGCGTGCCGGAAGCCCTGCGCGTCCTTGTAGGAGCGGATATCGGCGTCGTTGCGGATGACGCGCATCTCGCGGGCATACCAGCGGCGGCTGTTGCCCACGCTCACCACCATTTCATCCACCACCGGATAGCCATTGACGAAGGCGTTGCGGATGATGGTGAAACCGGAGATGAACACGGATTTTTTCGGATCAGACGGATTGGTCGGATTTAGCAGACGGTACAGCCGGTCAACAATTGTAGCGCGACACCGAGGCGCCGCGCTACAATCGTCCACGAAATCCGAAAAATCCGTCTGATCCGAAAAATCCGTGCTTAACTGAAGTAGCGGAAATCGTGGCCGTCCTCGATGCGCAGCAGCGTTTCGTAGATCAGGCGCGTTACGCTGTCTACGTCGTCTTTATGCACGGTCTCGACGGTGGTGTGCATGTACTTGAGGGGCAGTGAAATCAGGGCCGAAGCCACGCCGGAACCGGAGTAGGCAAAGGCGTCGGTGTCGGTGCCGGTGGCGCGGGTAGCGGCGGCGCGCTGGAATGGAATTTCGGCGCTCTGGGCCGTCTCGATGATCAGGTCGCGCAGGTTGTTCTGCACGGCCGGGCCGTAGGTAATCACCGGGCCTTTGCCGCAGAAAATGTCGCCGCTGGTCTTCTTCTCATACATCGGCGACTGGGTGTCGTGGGTCACGTCCGTGATGATGGCCACATCGGGCTGAATGCGGTGCGCCACCATCTCGGCCCCGCGCAACCCGATTTCCTCCTGCACGGCATTCACGATGTAGAGGCCGAAGGGCAGCGTTTTCTTGTTCTCTTTGAGCATGCGGGCCACCTCGGCAATCATGAAGCCGCCCACCCGGTTGTCGAGGGCGCGGCCCACGTAGAACTTGTCGTTGAGCACCATGAACTCGTCCTCAAACGTGACGACGGAACCCACGTGAATACCCATCTGCTCCACTTCTTCCTTGCTGGAAGCGCCGCAGTCGAGGAACACGGTTTCGATGGTAGGCGCCTTGTCCTGCTCCACCTTGCGCACGTGGATGGCCGGCCAGCCGAACACCGCTTTCACGATGCCCTTCTTGGTGTGAATATTCACACGCTTGCTCGGGGCCACTAATGGGTCGGAACCGCCGTTTTTGCGCAGGTACAAAAAGCCCGACTCCGTAATGAAGTTCACGAAGTAGCTGATTTCGTCGGCGTGTGCCTCAATCACCACTTTGTACTTGGCCTCGGGGTTGATGACGCCGACCACCGTGCCATAGGTATCCACGAAATACTCGTCGATGTAGGGCCGGATGTAGTCGAGCCAGATTTTCTGGCCTTCCTTCTCGAAACCGGTGGGAGAGGGGTTGTTGAGGTATTTCTGGAGGAAATCGAAGCTTTCTGGGCGCATGGAATGAAGAATCAAAAGATAGAATACAAAGGCTGGGCCTGATGGTTTAATCTGCCGGCATCGGCGCGTGCCAGGCCATCGGCACATCCGCTTCCAGGCCCTGCGCGCCGGCTACCCGCCCCTCGAAGCGGCCTTCCTGGCGGAAGCCCAGCTTTTCGTAGAGCGCAATGGCCCGGGCGTTGCTTTCCCGCACCAGTAGCTCTACCCGGCTCACCTGCGGAAACCGGGCCTGAACGCGGGTCAGCAACTCCTCAAATAGCCGCCGCCCCAGGCCCTGGCCCTGCGCGGCGGGCGCAATTGCCACCGTCAGGTCGCCGAGGACGTGGGCAAAAATCTGCAGGCCGGGGCTGTACACATGGATTTCTGCTACCAGTTCACCGGTGCGTTCGGCCACTAATGCCACACCCTTCGCTAAGCTGCGCGTCAGAAAATGCTGCACATACTCCTCGGTAACCTCCTCGGGCTGCCGGGCCAGGCCGCCGCTTTCCGCCGACACGCGCTGGTACAGCCGCCGAATGGCCGGGGCATCCTGGAGCGTGGAGGGACGAATGGTGATGGGCATAGCCGGAATCTTACAGCGGAATGTTGCCGTGTTTCTTGCGCGGCATGGTGTCCACCTTGTTTTCCAGCATCTTGAAAGCCCGAATCAGCTTCTGGCGCGTCTGGGAGGGCAGAATCACCTCGTCCACGAAGCCCCGGTGGGCGGCGCGGTAAGGCGTGGCAAACTTCTGCTGGTACTCGTCCACCTTCTCCTGGAGCTTGGCGGCAGGATCTTCGGCCTGGGCAATTTCGCGCTTGAAGATGATTTCAGCGGCGCCCTTGGCGCCCATTACCGCAATTTCGGCGGTGGGCCAGGCGTAGTTCATGTCGGCCCCGATGTGCTTGCTGTTCATCACGTCGTAGGCCCCTCCATAAGCTTTGCGGGTGATGACGGTGATGCGCGGCACGGTGGCTTCGCAGAAGGCATAGAGCAGCTTGGCGCCGTTGGTGATGATGCCGCGCCACTCCTGGTCGGTGCCGGGCAGGAAGCCGGGCACGTCCTCCAGCACCAGCAGCGGGATGTTGAACGAGTCGCAGAACCGCACGAAGCGGGCCGCCTTGGTGCTGGCGTTGATGTCGAGCACGCCGGCCAGCACCGCCGGCTGGTTGCCCACGATGCCGATGCTGCGGCCCCCCAGACGGGCAAAACCCACCACGATGTTCTCGGCAAAATTCTTGTGCACCTCCAGGAAAGAGTCGGCGTCGATGAGGCCGTCAATCACCTCCCGCATGTCGTAGGGCTGGTTCGGGTTTTCGGGAATGATGGTGTCGAGCACCGAACGGCTTTCGTCCTGACCGGCCTCGTAGGGCACCATCGGGGCGGTTTCCTCGCAGTTCTGGGGCATGTAGCTCAGCAGCTGCTTGAGGTGGTTGATGCAGGCCACTTCGTTGGCGCACGAGAAATGCGTGACGCCGCTCTTGGCCGAGTGGGTGCTGGCGCCGCCCAGTTCCTCGCTGGTTACGTTTTCGTGGGTTACGGTCTTCACCACGTTCGGCCCGGTCACGAACATATAGCTCGTGTCCTCCACCATCAGGATGAAGTCGGTGATGGCCGGCGAGTATACCGCGCCGCCCGCGCACGGCCCCATGATGGCCGAGAGCTGCGGCACCACGCCCGAGGCCAGCGTGTTCTTGTAGAAGATGTCGGCGTAGCCACCGAGGCTCACCACGCCTTCCTGAATCCGGGCTCCGCCGGAATCATTAAGGCCGAGCACAGGCGCCCCGTTCTTCATGGCCAGGTCCATGATTTTTACGATTTTCTCGGCGTGGGTTTCGCTCAGCGAGCCACCAAACACCGTGAAATCCTGCGAAAACGCGTACACCAGCCGGCCGTTAACGGTGCCGTAGCCCGTGATTACACCGTCGCCGAGGTAGTACTCCTTGTCCAGGCCGAAATCCTTGGAGCGGTGCATCACAAACTTGCCGATTTCCTCAAATGAGCCCTCGTCGAACAGCAGGTCAATTCGCTCGCGGGCGGTGAGCTTGCCTTTCTTGTGCTGGGCATCGATGCGGGCCTGGCCGCCGCCGAGCAGGGCCTCCTCATTTTTACGGGCGAGAATTTTGATTTTGCTCAGTTGGGCTTCAGCGTGCGGATCGGACATGCGGGGTGGGAGTCTGGTTTGCTACTTATAGGACAGTATGCCAAAGGTAACGCACCGGTAAAGAAAAGCCGCACCAGAATTTGGCTGACTCCTGCAACTGGCTTGGGCTGGTCGGGCAAACAAAAACGGCCGGCCCCTTCACAGGAACCGGCCGTTTCTTAATCACCTCCGACGATTACTCGCCTTTCTTCTTGTTGTCCTTGGGCTCGTCGTCGGTGGGCTCGGGGGCTTCCTCAGGCCGCTCGTCGCTGGCCAGATTCATTTCCTCACCGCTCTTGCTTACCGCAAAAACAAGTTCCTCGGCACCTTCCGTATAGTCGGCCGTTATGACGTCACCCTGAGCAATTTCAGCCTTCAGGATTTCCTCCGCAATCGGGTCTTCGATATACTTCTGGATGGCGCGGTTCAACGGACGGGCACCATACTTTGGATCGTAGCCTTTATCGGCCACGTAATCCTTGGCGGCTTCCGTCAATTCCACTTTGTAGCCCAGCGTCTGGATACGACTCAGCAATTTAGCCAGGCTGATATCGATGATTTTGTGGATGTCTTTCTTCTCCAGGGAGTTGAAGACAATTACATCATCCAAACGGTTGAGGAACTCGGGCGAGAAAGTCTTTTTTAGGGCGTTGGTGATAGTGCCCTTCGTCAGCTCGTCCATGTTCTCGTTGCGGGCCTTGGTACCGAAGCCGATGCCAGCGCCGAAGTCCTGCAGATCACGCGCCCCGATGTTCGAGGTCATGATGATGATGGTGTTGCGGAAGTCCACTTTGCGGCCCAGGCCGTCAGTCAGGATACCATCGTCCAGCACCTGCAGAAGCAAGTTGTACACGTCAGGGTGGGCCTTCTCGATTTCGTCGAGCAGAATCACCGAGTACGGCTTGCGGCGGATTTTCTCCGTCAGCTGGCCGCCCTCTTCGTAGCCTACGTAGCCGGGAGGTGCACCCACCAGGCGCGATACGCTGAATTTCTCCATGTACTCCGACATGTCGATCCGCACCAGCGAATCTTCTTTGTCGAAGAGGTAGGTAGCCAGCACCTTGGCCAACTCCGTTTTACCTACGCCGGTTGGGCCCAGGAACACGAACGAGCCGATAGGCTTCTTAGGATCTTTCAAGCCAACGCGGGTGCGCTGAATGGCTTTCACCAGCTGCTTGATGGCCTTGTCCTGCCCGATAACCTTGCCCTGCAGCTCTTCGCCCATTTTCAGGAGCTTAGAGCTTTCGTTTTGCGCCACGCGTGAAACGGGGATGCCGGTCATCATGGCAATTACCTCGGCCACATTCTCCTCCTTCACGGTGTAGCGCTTCTTCTTGGTCTCCTCTTCCCAGTCCTTTTTGGCTGATTCGAGCTGATCAATAAGCTTCTTCTCCGTGTCGCGCAGCTTGGCGGCCTCTTCGTACTTCTGGCTTTTCACCACGCGGTTTTTCTCCCCTTTGATGTTCTCAATCTGCTCTTCGAGCTTGAGAATATCCTCGGGCACCACAATGTTGTTGATGTGCACGCGGGCGCCGGCCTCGTCGAGAATGTCGATGGCCTTGTCGGGCAGGAACCGGTCCGACATGTAACGGTCCGACAGCTTCACGCAGGCCTCAATGGCTTTGTCGGTGTACACTACGTGGTGGTGGTCCTGATATTTGTCCTTGATGTTGTGCAAGATTTCGATGGTTTCCTCAGGCGTGGTCGGATCGACCATCACCATCTGGAAACGACGGGCCAGCGCGCCATCCTTCTCAATGTACTGGCGGTACTCGTCGAGCGTAGTCGCGCCAATGCATTGGATTTCGCCGCGGGCCAGAGCCGGCTTGAACATGTTGGAAGCATCCAACGAGCCGGAGGCACCGCCAGCGCCCACAATCGTGTGCAGCTCGTCGATGAACAGAATCACGTCGGGCGACTTTTCCAGCTCGTTCATCACGGCCTTCATGCGCTCTTCGAACTGGCCGCGGTACTTGGTGCCGGCTACCAGCGAGGCCAGGTCCAGCGTTACCACGCGCTTACCAAACAGCACGCGCGATACCTTCTTCTGGATGATGCGCAGGGCGAGGCCTTCGGCAATTGCCGTTTTACCAACGCCAGGCTCACCGATCAGAATCGGGTTGTTCTTTTTGCGGCGGCTCAGGATCTGAGCTACGCGCTCAATTTCCTTCTCGCGGCCCACAATGGGGTCGAGCTTGTCGTCTTCGGCCAGCTTGGTCAGGTCGCGGCCGAAGTTATCAAGCACCGGCGTGCGCGACTTCTCCGTGCCTTTCTTGGGCGTGGCGCCAGCCCCGGCACCGCCGCGGCCTGCACCGCCACCAAAGAGGCGGTCGTTGTCGTCGTCGTCGGCTTCGGGGCCGGAGGTGGGGTTGTTCGCCGTGTTACCGTGGTAATCCAGCGAATCGCGGACAGATTCGTAGTTCACGTTGAATTTGCTGAGAATTTGGGACGAAATGTTGTCTTCATCGCGCAAAATCGACAGCAGCAAATGCTCCGTACCGATAATCTCGCTCTTGAAGATTTTGGCTTCGAGGTAGGTGATCTTGAGGACTTTCTCGGTTTGCTTCGTCAGCGGGATGGAGCCGGTGATGCTCGTGCCCTGAGTGGCCGTGTTGCGGGTGGCTTGCTCGAGGGCGTATTTCAGCTCGTCTACCGACACGCCCAATTTCTTGAGCAGTCCGATAGCCGTGCCTTCCCCTTCGCGAATCATTCCCAGCAACAGGTGTTCGGTGCCGATATAGTCGTGCCCGAGCCGGATGGCCTCTTCCCGGCTCAGGGAGATGACCTCCTTGACTCGATTTGAGAATTTAGCTTCCATGCAGATAAGGTAGTGAAGAAAAATGGTACCCTGCAACCGGACTTGGGGCCCGGATGCAGGTTGGGCCGATATAATCTGAAACAGATTGGAACGGGCGAAGGTTCGGGGGCGGCAGTAGGCACTACGCGAGAAAACTGCCGGCGGCCGGGCCCTGCATAAAGAGCAGGTCTAAGATGCTGAGCTCTGGTACAAAATCTTTACCAAACGTCTGGGGGTAGGGCCGGCCCGACGTCCTGTCAGGTCCCTGGCCAACTTGGGCCTTTGGTGTCAGGTGGTCGCGGCAGTCGAGCAGGTCAGTCGGGAAGGGGAGAAGCGTGGAAGAAGTGGCGGCAGGAGCGTGGTAGGAAGTAGTGACGTGCACGGGCAGCCGCAGGCGCAGACAGCGAAGGTAGAGGTGCAGAAACTGCAGGTTCAGGTCAAACAAAAGCGCAGGCTTTTGCAAGTAGATGTCGTGCAGGTAGTCGGCGTAATATTCAAAGTACGGCGAGCCCCCGTATGCGGTTTGCAGGGTGCGCCAGTGCCGGTGAATCCAGTTCTGCCGATAGTCGATTTCCAGGGCGGAAATGGCCACTTTCTCGCTGCGGTTACCATCTATTACAGGCACGGTGAGGGGTTGTTGGCCTTGCGCCGTGAGGATCAGACAACGGTTGCGGTAGGTTTGCTTGCGGTAATGTTCGTGGCCTTCCAGCCAGAGGGCATCGGCCCCCAGCAGCTGGCTGAAAAAGGCGATTGGTGGATGGTAGGGTAATTCGGATAAAACGGCAGGCATGAGCAGCAGCGGGAAGCGAAAAGAAACAATGCAGCCGCCAACATAGCAGGATGACGGCTGATACCACTGCCGAAGCCCGGGAAAATGACGAAATTATGCGGGTCGGCAGGTAGTGGAGCGACCCGGATAACGGCCAGGACCTGGACTAGGATTCCAGAAAAGAGACAGAGAAGTGTCAAAAAAGGTCCTAATACCGGCGTATTGCGGCTGGCTGCAGGAAACTGTCCGTGGCACCGGGTTTGTTGCGTAGTACACTTGTTTCCTGCTTACAGTTTTGTCAATCTGACATGATGCGCTACTTCTCCCTGCTATTTCTATTACTGGTTTCCTGCCTGGCGGAGGCTGCCACCCCGCCCATGCTGCAGCTGGATGTAGCGCGTTTCCGCAATGAAGATGTGGCCCTGAAGGGCGCGGTGGTTGAAATATATGCTACCGTGTCGGGCAAAAGCCTGCGCTATATGCGCCGCGCCCCTAAGATGTACCAGGCCGCGGCGGCCCTCACTCTGGAGGTAATCCGGCCCGACGGGCAGGCCGTTTACCAGGAAACGGTGGTGCTTAAGCCGCCGGTGCTCAGCGACACCACGGCCGTTATCAAGAATCCGCTCAGCTTTCAGAAGCGCCTTTTGCTACCCGAAGGCACCTACACGCTGCGGGCGCTGGTGCGCGACCAATACCAAGCCGGCAAACAAAGCCTGGTGGAGCAGCCGCTGGTGCTGGCCGCTGTTGGCTCAAAGCCGCAGTTGAGCGACCTGCTGCTGCTGGCCCGCGCCCCGGTCCGTGGGGCCGAAGCCAGCAACTTCAGTCGTGGAGGCTACGGCCTCACGCGGGCTCCCGGCGGCCTCTATGCCCGCGGTGCTAACCGGCTCTGGATGTACGCCGAGCTCTACAACGTGGCCGAAGACCAGCCGCTGGTGCTGCGCTACCGGCTGCGACTAACGGCTGCCAAAACCGACGCCTTAGTTATGAACGGAGCCGTGCGCGGCCAGGCCGGGCGTCCGACGCCCGTGCTGGGCGAGCTGGATCTGAGCAAGCTGCCCAGCGGCGACTACACGCTGACTGTGGAAGTGCGTAACGCTAAAAATCAGCTGCTTACGTCGCAAGCTACCGCAGTGCGGCAGGATGCTGCCGACTATGCACCGGCCGGAGCGGGCTCAGCCCGTTAACTTTGGGGCATGCCTAACTCGTTGCCCAAGCCCTATCCCTGGTACTACCGCCCCCTAAACTGGTTGTTGCGCGGCCTCGCGCACCTGCCATTGCCCGTCCTCTACGTGCTGGCCGATGGCATCTATCTGCTGCTGGCCTACGTGGTGCGCTACCGGCAGCAAGTGGTGCTCGTTAACCTGCGAAATTCCTTTCATGATAAGTCTGAAGCAGAAATCCAGCGCATTACAAAGGGATTCTACCGGCACTTTGCGGAGGTGATGGTGGAAACGCTGAAATTGGCGGTGATGCCAGCCGCCGAGTTGAAGAAGCGGGTGTGGTTCAGTAACCCGGAGGTGATGGAGCGCCATTTCGCGCAGGGCCGTACGGTGTTGGGTCTGTCGTCGCACTCCAGCAACTGGGAATGGGTGCTGACGTCCGGAGCTGTGTGGTTGTCGGCGCACGCCGATGGCGTATATAAGCCGCTGAGCAATCCGTTCTTCGAAAGCTTTATGCACCAGCTACGCACCCGCACCGGCGCCGGCCTGATTCCGATGCGCGACACCCTGCGGGATATGCTGCAGCGCCGCGGCGAAACCCGGGTGGTAAGCCTGCTCTCCGACCAGGCCGCCGGCCCCGAAGACCGGCCCTACTGGACTGAATTCATGCACCAGGATTCCGGCTTCTACACCAGCGCCGACCGGCTGGCCGACCGCTTCCATTGCCCGGTGGTGTACGTGAGCATCCGCCGGCTGCGCCGCGGCTACTACCAGATCATCCTCACGGAGCTCTACGATGGTGATGCGCCGTTGCCCGCCAACGAATTTCCCATCACGGAGGCGTTTGTGCGCCAACTGGAGCAGGATATCCACGCCTTCCCCACCGACTACCTCTGGACGCACCGCCGCTGGAAACACAAGAGAGAAGCGAGATAATAGCAGTGAGAGGTGAGGCTTTCGTTCTGGCAACGCGCCATTTGAACGAAAGTCTCACCTCTCACTGCTATTATCTCACTTCTAAATCTTACAGATACTGCTCAATGTCGCCGGCGCCCTGGCGTACCAGGTCGAAGTCGTCGTTGGTGCAGTCGATGATGGTGCTGGGCACGTTGTTGCCGAAGCCTCCGTCGATAACCAAGTCAACCAGCGCGCGGTATTTCTCGAAAATCAGGTCGGGGTCGGTTACGTACTCGTCGAGCGTGTTTTCGTCTTCCCGCACCGAGGTGCTCATGATGGGGTTGCCAAGCTCCCGCACAAGCTGAATGATGATCTGGCTGTCGGGCACGCGGATGCCGACAGTTTTACGCTGCTTGCCGCCCTGGCGCGGCACCTTGGAGCTGGCCTCAAAAATGAACGTGAACGGCCCGGGCAGGGCGCGCTTAATCACCTTATAGGTGGGCGTGGTGATACCGTGGGCATAGTCGCTGATGTGCGACAAATCGGCGCAGATAAAGCTGAGCATGGCCTTCTCGGGGTTCAGGCCCTTGATGCGGCAGAGCTTGTCAACGGCCTTCGCATTGTGAATATCGCACCCAATGCCATACACCGTGTCCGTCGGATAAATAATGATACCCCCACGGCGTAGCACATCTACTACCTGCTGGATACGGTTCTGGGGCGGATTTTCGGGGTGAATGCGGAGCAGCGTAGCGGCCATAGCAAGACGAGGGATGAAGTGAGAAAACGGCCGACGCCCCCAAAGTGGCGTCGAAGCGGGCAAGGTAGCCCTTGTAACAGACAACTGCCAACCTGTTCGTGCTTTTTGCGCCGCAGGTTACACCGGACGGTCAAAAGAGTCCCGCAGCGCCGCTTGAGCGTACAAAAAAAGGCTCCGGCACAATGCCGGAGCCTTTTCGTGGGTGGCCGATGGGGCCGGATCCTTATTGCTTTACGAAACGGCGGGTAGCCGAGCCATCCTGGGTGGTGAGGCGCACGCCGTACACGCCAGCGGGCAGCGAAGCCACGTTCAGCGGCGTCAGGTCGTTGGCCGCCGTGGTGCGGCTTACTACCTGGCCGAGCGAGTTCATGATTTCCACCTGCGCACCGCGGGCACCAGCAACGCGGAGCGTGAGTTGGCTGGTAGCGGGGTTTGGGTACAGGGCGAGGCTCTTAGCGAAGGCTGGCTCAGCAGCGGACTGCACAAAAGCCAGATCCGAGTAGCGGCGCGGCACGATCTGGTAGCCAGCATCGTAAGGCGAGGTGTTGTCGAACTGTCCGCCGATGCCGGTGAGCAGGAACGGCGTGGTAGGCGCAGGCTTACCGGCGAAGTCGGAGTTAGCGGGAACGCGCATCAGGTACATCACACCAGCGGCCGTCATCACGTCCACGTTGTAGGCCGTGGCGGCACCCGTCCACTGGGCGGGCGTCATGAGGGTAACAGGCGTCGCAATGGCAATCAGCTCCGACTCTTCATTCTCAGTGAGAGCCCCCACTACAGCGCGCGGGAGGTAGGTGCGGCGGGCACGGCCCAGGGGCGTAATGCCGGTCATCGTAATCTGGCTCAGGCCGTTGAACTGGCCCAGCGTGCCGGTAACCAGCACGGAGTCACCTTCCGCCAGCACGTTGGTGCCGATGGCCGCCGAAGCAAACAGGCCAATGCCGCCGGTGTTGTCGAGGAGGGAGAACTGGTAGCCAGCCGTACGCTGGTTTACGCCATACACTGTGCCGCGGGCCGACACCACCTGCGTGGCCTGGGTAGGCACACCGTTGGCGTCGTTTACGGTCAGGGCCGCAACCGTCGAAACGGTGGGGCCGGTAGGTGTGTCGTTGTCGGTGATGGTAACGGTATAGCTGTCGGCCGATACCGTAGCCGAACCGGCAGGCAGGGCGTTCTGCAGCTTCAGAATCACCGTTTCGCTGGATTCCGCCACGGCGTCGTCCACGATGGTGAGCGTGGCGTTCTGGGCGGCGGTGCTGTTGGCCGGGAACGTGAGGGTCTGGGTGGTGTAGGTGTAGTCGGCGGGCGAGGTGGCGGTGCCGGCCGGAGTGGCCAGTACCACCTGCACCGTGACGGCCTGCGCGCTGGCGGCGCTCAGGCGCACCGGAATCTGCACCACACCCACGTTCTCGGCTACGGTAGCTGCGGCTGCGCCGAACTCAATAGCAGGCGTGGTAGTGCCGCTGGTGGCGCTAACCAGCCCGTAGGTACGAACATTGTCTACGCGCCACGAGCCGGCTACTGCCTCGGAATTGTAGCCGTAAATCCGGAACTCCACGGCTCCGGTGCGGGCCGCAAAGCTGGCAGGCAGCGCCACCTTCTTGTTGGTGCGCGTGTTGGTGTCGTCGGGTACGTTTACCGTTATCAGATCAGTGGCGAAGTTATCGACGCTGGAGCGCACCGACCAGTCGCGGACGCCGGTGCCGGAACGGCGCTCATCCAGCACCAGGCTGTCAAGGCGCACCTGGAAGCCCGAGGCGGGCTGCACCGTGAAAGCGAAGTAATCGGTGGCATCCAGCGCGGCCATCGACCAACCGGTAGCCGAGAAAGCACCACCACCAGCAGATGCTGTAATACCAGCACCACGGCTCATCGGGCTGAAAGAAGCATTGATAGGCTGGGCATCAGCTGGGAACGTGGGTTCGTCGCCGATGGCGTTGGTGAAGCTGTAAGTGGCTAGCTGAGCCTGGGCACTGGTGCCAAACAGGCCCAGCGCGGCCAGAAGGGCCAGCCGCTGCCACCGCGAAGAGTAGGAGTGTTGCATGGGGAAACGAGGGTAAGGAAGAAGAATGTAAACAGGTGTATTGCAGGTAAGGACGCAAACCCGGGCCAAAGGTTGGCTCCGGAGCAGAGCAAACAAGCCCAAGCTACGGCACTACCGGATTCCGCGTACTTTTGAACCATAAAACTACTCCAAACGGCTTCTCCCGCCAATCCGCCCTGCGGAACTTCATACTCCGGTAATCTGACCACCCTCCTTCCCGATGGCCAAACCCCGCATCGACTACAAAGCCAACGCACTGAAACGCCGCAACCGGTTCGCCTACATCACCGGTATTTCGGGCCTGATTCTGATTACGTTTTCCTACTATTTCTACCAGGTTTTCTTTACGCCGAACGTAGAAACCAAAACGCCCACCTACGTGCTGGTGCGCCGCGGCCAGACTGCAAAGTCGGTGCTGGATTCAGTGGAAGCTACCGGCGCCATCGTGGACAAGCTCAGTCTGCGCTTCGTGGCCAAGGTGATGAAGTACGAGAAGCTGGTGAAGCCCGGCCGCTACGAGCTCAAAAACGGCTACACCAACCGCGAGCTGATCAACGCGCTGCGCACCGGCCGCCAGTCGCCGCTCAAGCTCACGTTTCAGAACATCCGGCTGCGCGAAGACCTGGCTCAGAAGCTCAACACGGCCATCGATGCCCGACCCGGCCAGTTCGACAGCCTGCTTAGCAGCCCTAGCTACACCAAAAGCCTGGGCTTCGACACCACGAGCATCCTGACGATGTTCATCCCGAACACCTACGAGCTGTACTGGAACTCCACGCCCGACAACCTCATGCAGCGCATGAAAAAGGAGTACGAGAAGTTCTGGACGCCTGCCCGCGACGCCAAGCGCCAGAAAATGAACCTGAGCCGCGCCGAAGTCAGCACCCTGGCCAGCATCGTGGAGGCTGAGCAGCAGCAGCATGCCGATGAGCGCCCGCGCGTGGCGGGCGTGTACCTCAACCGCCTGCGCCGCGGCATGAAGCTGCAGGCCGACCCGACGGTGGTGTACGCCAACCGGGATTTCACCATCAAGCGGGTGCTGAACGTGCACCTTACCAAAGACTCGCCCTACAACACCTACAAGTACGCCGGCCTGCCGCCCGGCCCCATCAACCTGCCCAGCATTGCCAGCATCGACGCCGTGCTGAACCCCGAAAGCCACGACTACCTCTACTTCTGCGCCAAGGAAGACTTCAGCGGCTACCACGCCTTTGCCCGCAATGAGCAGGAGCACCTCGTAAACGCCCGCCGCTACCAGGCCGCCCTCACGCGAAGCGGCATTATGAAGTAACACCAAGCTCCAGCTTGGTGAGCTGCGTGCTGACTTCCGCGCCAGTGCAACTCACATCGTTCAACGATTCACCAAGCAGGAGCTTGGTGTTACATCCAAACCAATGTACTCTTCCGACACCCAGATCCGCGTGCGGTACGCCGAAACCGACCAGATGGGCTACGTGTACCACGGCAACTACGCGGCGTACTTCGAGGTGTGCCGCACCGAAGCCTTCCGGCAGCTGGGCATCAGCTACAAAGACCTGGAGGCCGAAGGCGTCGGGATGCCGGTGGGCGAAATCCGCACCCGCTTCCGCCGCCCCGCCCGCTACGACGACCTGCTCACAGTGCGCCTGCTGCTCAAGCAACCCGCCGAAGGCTCACGGGTGCTGTTCGAGTATGAAATCTATAACGAGGCCCAGGAACTGCTCACCGAAGGCCACACCCTGATGGTGTTCGTAAACATGAGCACCGGCCGCCCCGTCCCCATTCCGCCGCACATTCAGCAGAAGCTGTCGGGCTATTTCACCGACGACGAAGCCGGCAGCCCGCTCACGCCGCCCAAAGCCCCCGTAGATGCCCCCGCGCCGGCTGCGTTTCTGAAGAAATAAGGAGCCAAAGGCACGTCATGCTGAGCTTGTCGAAGCATCTCTACCGCTTCGTCTGGATAACAGACCAACGAAGCGGTAGAGATGCTTCGACAAGCTCAGCATGACAGTTCATTACCAACTCATCTCACCGCACATGCGCCTGCCCACCCGCCGCTACCACTTGCCTGATGTACGCCGCCGTCGGGCGTACCGCAAGGCTATTGTGTTTCTGAAGCGGCTGCGGTTTGCCGGCGGCCGGGCCTCGGTGTATGATGTGGTGGACCGGCTGATGCAAGAAATCCGGCTGGATGGTATTGCCAAGCGCGCCTCTTACATGGCGTTCAACTTCACCATTGCCATATTTCCCACCATCATCTTCCTGTTCACGCTCATTCCCTACGTCCCGATTCCGAACCTGAACCTGGACATTCTGCAGTTCCTCGCCGACCTGATTCCGGGGGAGATGTACCGGGCCATTTCCGGCACCATCGAGGACATCGTGAACATTCCGCACGGTGGCTTGCTGTCGTTTGGTTTTGCCACGGCGCTGGTGCTCAGCTCCAACGGCATCATGGCCCTGCTCGACGCGTTTGAGAAGAAGTACCCGTCGTTTAAGAAGCGCACCTACGTGCGTAAGCGGGTCATTGCCACGCTGCTGACGGTGGTGCTGTCGTCGGTGCTGCTGGTGTCGGTGGTGGGTATCTTCTTCGGTACGTATATCATTGATGCGCTGGTGTTTCACGAAATCGTGCCCGAGCAGTACACCGCCGAGCTGATTACGATCATCAAATACGGCTCGGTGGTGGGGCTGTTTCTGCTCACCACCTGCCTGGTGTACTACTACGTGCCGCCCGTGCACGACAAGTGGCCGTTTCTGTCGGCCGGGGCCATTGTGGCCACCTTGCTCATCTTCCTCGTGTCGTTTCTGTTCATCCTCTACGTGAAGATTTTTGATAGCTACAACCACTTCTACGGCTCGGTGGGCACGCTCGTGGGCTTCATGGTGTGGCTGGATTTCGTGTGTATGACCCTGATTCTGGGCTTCGAAATCAACGTCAGCATTGATGCCGTGACCGGGCGGCTGCGCACCGGCCCTGCCGCCCAGCGCCTGATGAACCGCCTGCGCAATCAGCAGGCAAAAATTTAGCCCCTGATTATCAGTGGAAACCCGGTAAATGGGTGTCGGCTGACCGGATTTTTGGAAAAATAAGTGGCCAAAAGTTGTGATGCGCAGGATGTGCTGCTACTTTTGTCGTCCCAAACCACTCAGTTTGGACCCTAGAGAGGTGGCAGAGTGGTCGAATGCGACGGATTCGAAATCCGTTATACCTGCAAGGGTATCGGGGGTTCGAATCCCCCCCTCTCTACTTGGCAAGCTGCCCGCAACCATAGCTCGATTGAGCGAACAGCTGCGATAAGTCACTGCCTTTTTTTAGTATCGATTGCCTTTTAGAGGAGTGGCAGAGTGGTCGATTGCGGCGGTCTTGAAAACCGTTGAGGGTTAAACCTCCGGGGGTTCGAATCCCTCCTCCTCTGCACAGTGAACTGCAAAATCCCCTTAGCTTCTGTAGCTAAGGGGATTTTTGTTTTCCGGCCAGTAAGCAGCTCCTTCGCGAGCCGGCAGAAATTAGCCCGGTGAATAAGGCGTACCGGCCTGGCGATTACCAGCCGTAGCGCCACCCGTGGTAGAGCACAAAGCCCACCAGCAGCGCGAGCAGAATCAGCGCCAGCAGCGTTTCCCGGCTCAGCCGCGGACGGGAGGAGCGCCGGCTGAGCCGGTGGCGGCGGGAGGGGGTGGTAGCGGCGTCCTTTTCCATAATAGCGGTGATAGGTTGAGCGACGCAACTACCTACGTAGCAGGTGCTGCCGGCAGATTTGGTAGCCTGCTAGGCGGCGGCTGTAGCCTGGGCAGGTGGCCGATGGCAACCACCGTAGGCGTCAGAGCGGCACCAGCTTTTGGGTGACAATTGAGTAGAGGCGGTTTCGGGCGGTTGGGGGAGGCTGCCAGCAGGAACGGCGCGGTATAGGCAGGCCCTACTGCCTGTGGCCAGTAAGAGGCGCGTAACAGAATCGATAGGAATTGGAAGCGAGAAAGGCTGTCAGCTGCCATGTGGCTGGCAATCAGGGAGAGAGCTGGCCGGGGGAGCGGTAGGAAAATGACGGTATTGGTTTGGATTGCTGCCATCTGACCTTATCTTACTTCCGCTCTCTGAGGCCTAATTGCCAGATGAACAGAGCCATCCGACTGATCCGGCTTATTTCCTCTCTTCCACTTTTCAGGTTCCTCCATGCAAAAATCTCTACCCTTTATTCATCGTGCGCGCCGTAGCTGGCGCCAGCTCGCAGTGGCGGCCAGTAGCCTGGCGCTGCTTGCCCTTAGCCCGGGCCACGCCCGGGCCCAGGCCGATACCTATCAGTTTGCGGCGGCTACCGGCACGTATGCGCCGTTGCCGGGCACTGCGTCCGTTGCTACGGTAGTGCAGGACGACGACGCCATTTCCGGCGCCCTGCCCATCGGCTTCCCGTTTGCCTTCGACGGAATTCCTTACACCACTGTGTACGCCAGTTCCAACGGCTTTCTGTCGTTTAACGCCAACGCCACCAGCGGCCTGACCAACAACCTGACCACCGGTGGCGGGACCAGTCAGCTACCGCTGCTGGCTCCGCTCTGGGACGATCTGGGCGGGGAGCTGGCCAACAGCGCGGCCCGCTACCAGACCAGCGGCACCGCGCCCAACCGGGTGTTCACGTTTGAGTGGCAGAACTGGTCGTGGAACTACAACGCTACGTCGGCGGTGGTGTCGTTTCAGGTGAAGCTGTACGAAACTTCCAACCGTATCGAGTTTGTGTACCGGCCCGAGGGCGGGGCGGCGAATTCGCCTTCGGCGTCTATCGGTATTGCCGGCACGGGCACGCCCATTCCGTTTCTGTCGCTGGGCAGCACCAGTGCCTCGCCTACGGTTAGCTCCACCGCGGAAACCAATACTCTCAGCACGCTGCCTGCCACCGGCCAGCTGTATGCGTTTACGCCGCCGGTTGCCACGGGCTGCCCCACGCCCCGCAACCTGGCCGTAACGGGCACCACTGCTACGGCGGCTGTGGTTGCCTGGAGCGTAACGGGCGGCGGCGGGACTTTCGCCATCAACTACGGCCCCACCGGCTTCACGCCCGGTACCGGAGGCCAGACCATCACCAGCACCGGCACCTCGGTAACAATTCCTGGCTTGTCGCCGAGCACCAGCTACCAGTTCTACGTGACGCAACTCTGCTCCGGCAGCACCTCCAGTCGTTCGACGGCTGGTGCTTTCCGCACCGAGTGCGTGACGCCCACCTACGCCGCGCTGCCCTTCAGCGAGACGTTTGAAAGCACTTGGCTCGACCGGTGCGCCACGCGCGACGTGCCCGGCAACAGCTGGCGCAACACGCCGCTGACAGGCAACAACTCTTGGCGGCGTGAAGACGACGGCGCGGCTGCCAACTGGACTTCGGCCACCAGCTACGCCTACACGCCCAACGGCAGCCAGAACAGTGCCCACTCGGCCCGCTTCCACAGCGGCAGCGCCAGCAGCGGCCTCATCGGTACCCTGGACCTGTTTGTGAACCTGAGCGGCGCCGGCAGCCGGGAGCTGGCTTTCGACTACATCAACACCACCGGCTCCGACTCGCTGACGGTGCAGATTTCCACGAATGGCGGCCTCACGTTCGGGCCATTCCTGTTGCGCCTGGGCAGCGCCAGCGGCGGCTTTCGGGGCCAGACGCTGGCCCTGGCCAGTACCTCAGCCACCACGGTCATCCGGTTCCGGGCCCGCGCCGACTTCGGCTCGACCGATATCGGCCTCGACAACATCACAATTTCTTCCTGTCCGCGGGTGAGCAACGTGGTTGCGAGCAACATTACGGGCTCCGGCGCTACGGTCACTTTCACGCCTGTAACCGGCTCCGGCGGCTACACCGTGGTGGCTATCCCAGCCACCGGCCCGGCCATTACGGCAACGGGCAGCGGCTCGCCTATCCAGCTCACCGGCCTGCAGGGGCTGATGGACTACACTGTGGGAGTGGCTAGTAGCTGTGGCGCCGGCCAGTTTTCGGCTCCCGTTACCACTACGTTCACCACGCTGCTGCCACCGCTGTCCAACGATGAGCCCTGCACGGCTACAGCGCTGCCCGCCAACGGCACGCCCCTGACGACGTCCAACCTGGGGGCTACGGCCTCGCCGGCCAACGGCTACGCCAACCCCGGCTGCGCGCTGGCTTCTAACCCGAAAGATGTTTGGTTCTCATTCGTGGCTCCTTCCAACGGTCCGCGGACCTTGGTGGTAACGGGTGGTCCGGCCGGTCAGGTTCGCCTGTTCTCCGCGACATCCTGCAACGGTCCGTTCACGCAGCTGGCCTGCCTGGCCAGCACCGGCTCCGGCACGGCGGCCGGTCCATTGGCCGTGCCTTCGCTCACGCCGGGCACCACCTACTACGTCTCGGTATCGGGCTACGGCTCCAGCGATACGCAGGGGGCCTTCACTATTGCCTTGGCTTCTACGCTGAGCACGGGCACCGGCCAGTTGCCGGGTGGCGAGGTGAGCGTGTTCCCGACGCCGCACCTGGGTGGCCCTCTCATGCTGCGTTTGCGTGGCGCAGAGGCCGGCGTGGCGGCGGTGCAGGTGGCGCTGCTGAACGCCCTCGGCCAGCAGGTGCTGCGCCAGCAACTGGCCGTGCGCGGTGGGGCATTGGAGCAGACGCTGCCGGTGCAGGGCCTGGCCAAAGGCTTCTACACGTTGCGGGTGCAGGTGGGCGAACATACGGTAACGCGCAAAGTGGTACTGGAATAGCTGTGCTTTAAGTGAGGCTGATATAGTCTTGCGCAGAAGGATAAAGAGGGGCAAACGTGTGTTTGGCCCTCTTTTTTTGTTTCCGTGCCACAAGGATTCGTGACCGACGGGTTGTTGAGATATACGGCCATACAACCCCGGCCCGGGTGGCGCGTAGATGCAATGCTTTCCGATTCTGGGTGCTGTGCCCGGCCTTCGCCTAGCCCTTCTGCTTCCTATGCTAAAATGGCTAACCGGGATTCTGGCACTGCTGCTGCTGTTTCCCTCTTCCGCATCTGCCTACTCTGTGCTCACCCACCAGGCCAATATTGATTCTACCTGGTCGCGCTGCCTGATGCCGATGCTGCAAAAACGCTACCCGGGCGCCACCGAAGAGCAACTTATCGAGGCCAAAAGCTACGCCTATGGCGGCTCCATCATCCAGGATATGGGCTTCTACCCGTTCGGCTCGGAGCTTTTTACCAACATGACCCATTACGTGCGCAGCGGCGACTTTGTGCGCAACCTGCTCGATGAGGCCCACGGCCGCAACGAATACGCCTTTGCCTTGGGGGCGCTGTCGCACTACACGGCTGATATCATCGGGCATCCCGAAGGCACCAACAAAGCCATGTCCTCCGTCTACCCCGACCTGCGCCGCAAGTTTGGGACGGAAATCAGCTACGAGGAAGCGCCGGTGCAGCATACGCAGCTGGAGTTTGCCTTTGATGTGGTGCAGCTGGCCGCCGGCCGCTACCGCACCGCCGACTACCAGCGCTACATCGGGTTTCAGGTGAGCAAGCCGGTGTTGGAGCGGGCTTTCCTCAAAACCTACGGCCTGGAGCTGGGCAAGGTGATTTTCAACGTGGACCTGGCCATCAGCTCGTTTCGGTTTGCGGTGCGTAGTCTGATTCCGATTGCCAGCCGGGCCGCGTGGCACTCGCAGAAAAAGGAAATCCGTCGCCTCAGCCCTCAGGCCCGCCGCCGCGAGTACATCTACGACCAGAGTGAGGAAGAGTACCGCGAAAAGTACGGTACCGATTACCAGAAGCCCGGCACGGGCGCCCGGCTGCTGTCGTACTTCGTGCGGGTGCTGCCCAAAATAGGCCCCTTGCAGCCCTTTGCCTTCAAGCTGCCAACCCCGGAGGCGCAGACGCTGTTCCGGGCCAGTTTCCGCAGCGTGATGGTCAACTACTGCCGCCACGTAGACGCCGAGCCGACTGACACGACCACCATTTCCACGCAGGTGCTGCCCAACACCGACTTCGATACCGGCCGCCCGACGGTGGTAGGGGAGTATGAGCTGACCGACGAGGCCTACGGCGAATGGGTGCGCAAGCTGGCCGACAACAAGTTTGACGGCCTGACAGCTCCGGTGAAGAAAAACATCCTCGCGTTCTTCGGTTCCGCTCCCAAACAGCCCATCGACGAAGACGAGAAGGAGAAGGGCACCCGCGCCAAAACCATGGAAGCTTTGGCGCAACTGAAAACAGCGGAGGCCAAGTAGCGTATCCTGCCTGATTCATACCTACAACACAGCGAGGGGCGCAACCCGGACCATAATGGCCGTGGGTTGCGCCCCTCGCTGTGTTGCGTCTGCGGTGCTTATTACTGGCGGTACATCTTGTACGTACGGTACACCGGCCGATGGATTTTGCCAGCTTTCTGCTTGGAAGCGGTACGCAGGATGGGCAACCGGAAAAACGGTTGCGCCGCTGCCGTAAACGCCGAAAAAACGCTTAGCAAAGCAAAAACCAGAACCAAAACCAGACGGCAGACAACAGTGAACATAGTGCAATAGGTGTGCGGGGCGAGCTTCCGGCCGGGCTACCACTGCGGCAGCTCTGAAAAGGAAGTACACAAACCTACCGCTCTGACCGGCCCGAAAACGCCGGTTTCGCCGGGCCAAGCCGGTTTGCCCGTCAAACCCGCGTTTCACCCGACGAAGCTTCGGCGGCGGCCGCGTAGCCTAGCGCGGTTGCCCGCTTTCCTGCACTAGGCCGCTGCTCAGGCGGCGCAGGATAATCTCGGCCTGCTTGGCTTGGTAGCGGATGTCGAGCAGGCGTACTTCGGCGTCGAGCTGGGTGCGTTGGGCTTCGCGCAGAGCCAGGGGCACTAAGAGGCCCAGGCGGTAGCGCTCTAGGGCAATGGCCACGTTTTCGCGGGCCAGCAGAATGTTGGCTTCTTCCAGCTCCAGCAACTGCAGGCGGTTCTGGTACTGGGCATAGGCCTGCTCGGCTTCGGTTTCCAGCTGCAGCTGCGTCTGGCCCAGCAGCAGGCTGCTTTGCACTTCGCCGATGCGGGCGTTCTGCTCCAGCCGGTTGCGGTTGAAACCATCGAAGATGGGAATGGTGGCCACCACGCCGTAGTTGAGGCCATACGTGCGGCCCGTGTTGGTCACGAGCTGATTGCCGAAGAACGCGGCCCCGTTGATGTTGCGGTTGTAGCCGTAGCCGGTCGTCAGGCCGATCTGCGGGAAGCGGGAGGCGCGCACCAGCTTCCGGTCGTAGGTGGCAATTTCGGTGTTGAGGCGGGCCTGTTGCAGGCGAGGGTTGTTCTGCTGCACGGCCTGCGCCACGCTTTCCCGGCTCAGGTCGGTAGCCACTACAATGGAGTCGGCGGGGCGGAAGTTGAGGCGCGGAGTGCGGCCCAGCAGGTTGTTGAGGTTGATTTTGGCCGTCTGCAGCGCTTCCTGCTGCTGAATCAGCAGCGAGCGGTCGGCGTTGTAGTCCACGCGGGCCGTCAGCACTTCCACTTTGGCGCTCACGCCCACATCCACGCGGGCCTGCGTGAGGTCGATGCGCGCCTGTCCGATTTTCAGGGCCTCCTCGCTGGCCCTGATCTTGCCGGACTCGCGCACCACCACATAATAGGCGTCGGTGATGGTGGCCACGGTTTCCTCGACGGTGGCGCGGGTGAGCTGGCGCTGGCTTTGCTCCAGCGACTTCAGCCGGTCGTAGGCGATGAACATGCCCAGCCCGTCGAAAAGGGTCCAGGTGGCGGCTACGTTGGCGTTGAGCAGGTTGGACTGTGCGCCGTTGGCAATGCTGGCCTCGGGCCGCGCCGACGACTCCTGCCGCACGTTGTTGCGGTTGAAGTTGCGGGTCAGGTTGCCGTTCACCACGGGCAGCTGGCCGGCGTTGCCGCGGGTCACGTTGTTTTCGGCGATGCGCTCATCCTGCCGCGAAACCCGAATGTCGTAATTGCTTTCCAGGCCCAGCCGGATGGCCTCGGCCAGCGTGAGGGGCGGGGCGTCGGCTACGGTTTCCGGCTTCTCCGTCTGGGATTTGCTCTGGGGCTTCGAGGCTGGTTCCCGGGTGGGCAGCACCGGCTGTTGCGCCAGCATCGGCAGAGGCAAAGCCAGTAGGAGAGTGAAAAAGAAGGAGCGGGGCATGAAATACATCAACTGTAAAGGAAATCGGACGCCGGCAGCGGCGGTGGCAATTATGCCGTTACGGCCTTCTTTTTGGCGGCCTCCTGCTTCTGGCTGTGCTTTTTGGCCGTGGCGAAGTAGGAGTACATCACGGGCACTACGTAGAGCGTGAGGCCGGTGGCAAAGAACAGGCCGCCTACCACCCCAATGCCCATGGCCCGGCGGCTCAGGGCGCCGGCGCCGGTGGCAATGGCAATCGGCAGAATGCCCAGGATGGCGCACAGGCTGGTCATCAGAATAGGGCGGAAGCGGGCAGTGGCGCCTTCAATCAGGCCGGTCATGTAGTCCTTGCCGTTTTCCACCTGCTGGTTGGCAAATTCCACGATGAGGATACCGTTTTTGGTCACAAGGCCCACCAGCATGATGATGCCGATCTGCGAAAACAGGTTCAGGGTCTGGTTGAAGTACCACAGGCTGAGCAGCGCGCCCGACAGCGCCAGCGGCACCGTCACCATGATGATGACCGGGTCGCGGAAGCTCTCAAACTGCGCAGCCAGCACCAGGTAAATCAGCACCAGCGCCAGCCCGAAGGCAAACACGAGGCTGCTAGAGCTCTCCTGGAAGTCGCGGGAGGCACCCGACAGCTCGGTGGAAAAGGTGTCGTCGAGGTTCTTCTCGGCGATGCTCTGCATAGCCGCAATACCGTCGCCGAGGGTTTTGCCGGGCGCCAGCGAGGCCGAGAAGGTGGCCGAGTTGTAGCGGTTGAAGCGGTAGAGCTGCGGCGGCGTGCTGCTTTCCGTGAGGCGAATCACGTTGTCGAGCTGCACGAGCTGGCCGTCGGCGTTCTTCACCGACAGCAGGCGCACGTCCAGCGGCTGGTTGCGGTCTTCGCGCGCCACCTGCCCGATGATCTGGTACTGCTTGCCCTCCCGGATGAAATAGCCGAAACGCTGCCCGCTCAACCCCGACTGCAGCGTCTGGCTGATGCTCTGCACCGACACGCCCAGGCTCTGCGCCTTTTCGCGGTCGATGTTTACGCGCAGCTCGGGCTTGTTGAACTTCAGGTTCACATCCACGAACTGGAAGGTGGGGTCCTGGCGGGCGGCATCGAGGAACTTGGGCACTGCGGCCCGCAGCTTCTCGAAGTCCTGGGTCTGGATAACGAACTGCACCGGCAGGCCACCACCGCCGCCGCCGCCACCCCCGATGCTCTGGTCCTGCGACACCGACGTACGGGCGGCGGTCAGCTTTTTCACGCCGGCGCTGAGGCCGGCCGCCACTTGGTCCTGGTTGCGGGGGCGCTGGTCGGCATCGAGCAGCAGCACGCGGGCCGTGCCGGAGTTGGAGCCGCCGCCAAAGCCGGGCGAAGTCACGGCAAACACGCTGCTCAGGCTGCTGCCGGCCGAGTCCATGGCCATCTTGGTAATCTGGTTCATGTAGGCATCCATGTACTCAAAAGATGCCCCTTCCGGCCCCGTTGCGTTGACGTTGACGCGGCTGCGGTCTTCCACCGGCGCCAGCTCCGACGGAATGGCTTTCATGAAAAACCAGATGCCCACGCCCGTGCCCAGCACCACCAGCCACGCCATCCAGCGGTTGCGCAAAAAGGTTTGCAGGCTGCTCTGGTAGCCCCCGATCATCTTCTGGAAGAAGGGCTCGGTTTTGCGGTAAAACCAGTTGTGCTTTTCCTGCCGCTTGAGCAGCACCGAGCACATCATGGGCGTGAGAGTGAGCGATACAAACGCCGAAATCAGCACCGAGCCGGCCACCACAATCCCGAACTCGCGGAATAGGCGCCCGGTGATGCCGGTCAGGAATACCACCGGCAGGAACACCGCCGCCAGCACCACCGTGGTACTGATAACGGCCATCAGAATTTCCTCGGAGCCTTTGATGGCGGCCGTTTTGGGGTCTTCGCCTTCCTCGATGCGCGAGTAGATGTTTTCCAGCACCACAATGGCGTCGTCCACCACCAGGCCAATGGCCAGCACCACGGCCAGCAGCGTCAGCACGTTGATGGAGAAGTCGAGCAGATACATCACGAAGAAAATACCCACCAATGACACCGGAATGGCCACCACCGGAATAAGGGTGGAGCGCCAGTCGCGCAGAAACAAGAAGATGATAATCACCACCAGCACGAAGGCCTCGATGATGGTGTGCTCTACCTCGGTGATGGATTTGCGGATGAACACCGAGTTGTCGAAGCCGGGCTTGAGCACCAGGTCTTTCGGCAAGTCTTTGCCGTAGAGCTCAATGCGCTTGTTGAACTCGTCGGCAATGTCAATCTGGTTGGAGCCCGGCTGCGGAATCACGGCCAGGCCCACCATCGGCACGCCGTTTACTTTAAAGATGGTCTGGTCGTTTTCGGGGTACAACTCGGCATAGCCGATATCCGACAGCCGCACCAGCGACGAGGCATCTTTGCGGATAATCAGGTTGTTGAAGTCCTCCACCGACGTCAGGCGGCCCATTGTGCGCAGCGTGAGCTGGGTGTTCTGGCCCTGCACCGAGCCGCTGGGCAGCTCCACGTTTTCGCGGGTGAGGGCGGCCTGCACGTCCACGGGGCTCACGCCCAGCGCCGACAGCTTAACGGGGTCCATCCAGAGGCGCATGGAGTACTTCCGCTCGCCGTACACCCGCACCTCCGACACGCCCGGAATCGTCTGGAGGCGCTCTTTCAGGGCGTTGTTGGCGTAGTCGGTCAGTTCCAGCAGGGTGCGCTTGCTGGAGCTGAGGTAGGTCATCACAATCGGCTGCGAGTCGGCGTTGGCCTTGCTCACGATGGGCGGGTCGATGTCGCGCGGAAGGCGGCCCTGCGCGCCCGAAACCTTGTCGCGCACGTCGTTGGCAGCGGTTTCCAGGTCGGCGTCGAGGTCAAACTCCACCGTAATCTGGGTGCGGCCGTCGCGGGAGTTGGAGGTCAGGTTCTTGATGCCCGCAATACCGTTAAGGGCTTCTTCGAGCGGCTCAGTCACCTGGCCCTGCATCACGTCGGCGGAGGCGCCGGTGTAGCTGGCCGACACGGTAATAATCGGCGGGTCTACACTCGGGTATTCCCGGATGCTGAGGTAGCGAAACCCAATCACACCGAAAATCACGATGACGAGGCTCATCACGATTGCGAGGACGGGGCGGTTGATGCTGGTGGAGGAAAGGCTCATAGTAGCAGTAACACCAAGCTCTAGCTTGGTGAGACGTTAGGGTGGTAATCAAATCGTTGCACCGCCGGCTGGCCGTTCAACGATTCACCAAGCTGGAGCTTGGTGTTACTTGGTGGCCTTCACCGCGTCGCCGGGTTTCACCTGCAGAATGCCGGTGCGAATTACGGAGTCGCCTACGGCCAGGCCGTCGGTGATTTGAATCACCTTATCGGAGCGGATGCCAATCTTGATTTTCTTGGGTACCATCTTGCCGTCCTTCACGGTGTAGACGCTGTAGCCGCTGGCCTCCGGAATTACGGCTTCCGTCGGCACCTGCAGCGCGTCGGTGGATTCGCCGAGCTGTAGGTTCACTTTCACGAAAGCGCCGGGGCGCAGCTCGTTGTTGGTGTTGGCGTAGCGGGCGCGCACCGGCTGGGTGCGGCTCACGGGGTCAATCTGCGGGTCGATGGCGTAGACCTTGGCCTCGTACTTCTTGTTAGTGCCTTCGTCGGTGATGCTCACTACGTCGCCCACGCGCACTTTGGTAGCAAAGCGGCCCGGTACAGCAAAGTCGATTTTCACGGGCCGCACGCGGGAAAGGGTCGTTATTTCAGAGCCTGGGCTCACGTAGGTGCCCACGGTGGCCGTGGTCAGGCCCAGCACGCCGCTGAACGGCGCCCGTACGTAGGCCCGGTCCAGCGAGGCCTGCAGCGCCTTCAGGTCCGACTGCGCCGTGAGCAGCTGGTTGTTGGACTGCTCGTACTCCTGGGCGCTGATGTACTCCTTGTCCAGCAGCGTGCGCTGGCGCTTTTCTTGGTCGCGGAAGAGCTTGATGTTGTACTGCTGCTTGCGGATGGCCGCCTGGGCCTCATCGGCGTTGATGCTGAACAGCAACTGGCCCTTGCTCACCGGCTGGCCTTCTTTTATGTTCAGGCTGGTGATTTTGCCCGATAGCTCACTTTTGATAACCACCGACTCGTCGGCCAGAATGGAGCCGGTGGCCGCTACCTCGTCGGAGAGGTTGGTCGGCTTCACCACATACACCTGCACCGGCAGGCCACCGCCCCCGCCACTTTTGCCGCCCGGGGCACCCTTGCCACCGCCAGCCGCCCCTTTACCGCCGCCTTTGACATCGGCGTTAGGAGAGGGGAAATACGTTATCTTGACGAACGCCAGCGCGGCAATGAGTACCACGGCAATGATCAGCCAGCGCAGCCCGTGGCTTTTGCCGGGGGTTTCTTCGGCGGCCTGTAGTTCTGCTGGTTCGTGTTCCTGAGTCTGCATAGTTGAGTGTCGGAGTTCTGTCCGTCTGCGGCGGCCCCTGGTCGTGCGGGCCGGGCAACGGATGACAACGCGAATCAGCCGGCCGGGGTTTACTTCCCCACCCGACTGGTCGGGCCAGCCATGCGCTTAAGACACCGAAATCAACCCCGGGTTGCGCCCGTGGCCGGAAATTGTGGGGTGGTAGTTTTGCGGGCTGATGCGCTATCCTTGCCCAATGCGGACTGCGGCTGCCTTATATTTCGCCGTCCTTCACCGTCTGCCCCTCCGCCCATGATTCCGCGTAATCCTACGGAAGCTCACCGCAATTTCTTTCAGGAAGTGCACGAAGTAGTGCGCCTGGTGCCGGCCGGCCGCGTAACCACCTACGGCGCTATTGCCCACTACTTAGGGGCCCGGCACGGCGCCCGCATGGTGGGCTGGGCCATGATGGCCGCCCACACCGCCGACGCGTACGTGCCAGCTCACCGCGTCATCAACCGCAACGGCCAGCTCACCGGCCGCCTGCACTTCGCCACGCCTACCGCCATGCAGGAAGCCCTGGAAGCCGAAGGCGTGCGCGTGCTGGATGATGAGGTGCAGGATTTCCGGCGCCTGTTCTGGGACCCCACCACGGAACTGGAGTAGCGGCGCTAGTTGGCCGGCTTCCGTTCGCGGGCTTTGATGTGCTTGAGCTGGAAAAGACCTTCCTTGGCTGCCACTGGCTGCACGGTTGGCGCCGCGGCGCCGCTGCCCGGGGCGCAGGCCAGAAACGTAGTGGTACCGAACAGGGGCATAAACGTGTGGCATTTTTCCTGTTCGCCCTGCACGCAGATAGCCATGTCGCGGCGCTTGTCGCGCCAGTTCAAGGCCAGGTATTGGCCGGGTCCCAGCTGGCCCGCCTCTTTGCCGTCCACCAGCACCCGCAGGGGCGTGGCAGGCCCGGCGTCGGCGCGGCGGTACAGGTAGATGGCGGCAGTGTCGGCCGCGGCGGCAAAACCGTCTGCGCCGACGGGCTGCAGGCTGGTAGCTACCCGTCCCGAGGCTAGGCGTAGCTCGTACAGCTGCGGCTGGTTGGTGCCGATGCTGCCGGCAATGGCCGCGCCGGCCAGGCGGCCGCCCAGCATGGCCCCGGCCAGCACGTTGCTGCCGTCGGGCTGCCGGAAGCCGACGAAGCTGTAGTAGTTGGCAGCGGCCTGCAAGGGTAGCGGCCCTGGTAGAAGATATAGACTTTCTCGCCGTCGCTCAGGCCCCAGGCGCCGCGCACCAAGCGGCGGGGCTGGTCGTCGCTGAGGTGCAGGTACCAGGCTTCCACTTCTTCGGTGCCGGCCCATTGTGCGCCCTTGCGGGTTTTGCGCTGCAGCTCAAACGGCCCGGCCGTAAGCGTGGGCGCGTTCTGGCGAAACTCCTCAAACGACCGGTAGATGCCGCGCTGCAGCGGCTGGGTCTGCACCGGGAAGCGCGGCAGCGCACCTTCTTCGCCGGCCAGCACCTGCGCCCACGTCAGGGTGGGGGCGGTGGCGGGCGGCACGGCAGTAGCCAGGCGCTGCAGGCTTTGCTGCACGGCGCGGCGGATGTTGTCGGGGTGTTTGCTGGTGACATCCAGGCCTTTGCCCTCCACAAGTTCCGCTGTGCTGAGCAGCAGCCGGTAGGTATCGGGGCTAGTGGCTTCCAGAAAGTCCATTTCCACCTCGGCGCTGCCTGTCTCCGACATGGCCGTGATGGTTTCGTGTACATTCAGGGCGTAGATGCGCACCACCACCGGCCGGGTCGTCGGGCCGGCCGGCAGAGCCTGCTTGAGCATGGGCGTCAGCTCGGTTTCCAGGCTGCCGCCCAGCACGGCGGGCACTAGGTGGTTGTCGAGGCCGCGGTGTACGCTGCCGATGCTGGAGTGGTCGGGGCGGGCATCCACCAGCTTATCGAAGTGAAAGGCTGTGCCGGCGGCCGGCAGAACCTGCTGGGCGAGGCTGATTTCCAGTTTGGTGCTTTGGGAATAGCCGGCCAGGGGCAACAATAGCAGCGGTAAGTAGAGAAGCTTCACGAGGGATGAGTGAAAATCCAGAAACAAAGAATAAAAAGCTACTTGGCGCAGTACGCTCAGCGGCTGGCCATGCGCGTTACTTGGGTTTTGCCTTCGCGCACCGGCACCAGCTGCAAAGCAGCGGGTGCCCCAGGCTGGTACTCGATGTAATTGGCTTCGCTGAAGCTCGGCGTTAACTCCAGACAGGCATCGGTACCCACGCACAGGCGCACCGGTTGGTTGCTGTCGTGCCAGGGCAGCGAAAGATAATCGCCTTCCCGCAGTTCGCCAGCCGCCTGGCCATTGAGTTGTACCGGCAGCGGGGGAGCATTTTTCTGGCGCCGCCTGTACACCATCAAATGGGTAACCAGGCCTTCTTTGTTCAGGGAAATCAGGTTCGATGGGCCCGCGTAATTGGTGGTAAGCCCACTGAATAGATTAAGCGAATAGGCATGCTTGGGCGGCCCACCATTGAAAAGCAGCGTGTTATTGTTGTTGTAGAGCGCCGGCGCAAAAAAGAGAAAGGCCGCGCCGCGCTTTTCCAGCAAAAAGTAATCAGCGCCGAAACGGATGTATATCTGCTGGCCGTCGCAAAAGCCCCAGGCTTGTTCTACCGCCACATGCTGGCCTTCCGGTGTGAGCATAAACGGGGCCACGGCGCGCAGCCCCTGCCACTCGGCGGTCTGGTAGGCGCGGGCATCGGCTTGCACGTTGCCCGGCCGGCCCGGTGCATTGTAGCGAAACTCGAAAAAGTTGCTGTACACACCCGGGCGCAGGCACTCTTCGCTCTGAATCGCATAGGGTTGGGTTGGTAGCCGGCGTTGCAGCGCCGCTGCCTGGCAGCGCGGGTTAGCCGTCAGTTGCGCCGCCCAGTCGACGCCCGCCATCTGCTGTAAGCTGGCCTCCAGCAGTGCCCCCAGGTTAGCTATATGGCTGTTTTTCGGCTCCGCGCTGCTGATAAGCTGCGTGGTGCGGGAGGTGCGGCACAACAGGTAATAAGTGCTATCGGGCTGGCGGGCGTACCATTCGGCGGAAAGCTCAGCCGCCATTTGCACGCGAAAGTTGCCAACGGGGGCCTCCGCCACGCCCATAGACAGAATGCGCAACACCACAGGCCGGGCCCCGGCAGCTGGAAGGCGGTTGTGCAGGAGCCCGGCTAGTTCCGGCACGAAACCCTGCTGCAGCTGTACTTCCCGCAACGTGCTGTTCAGGCCGCGCACTACCAGGCCCAGCGGCTCGGCGCTAGCCCGCGCGTCAATCACCTGCTCCACATACACGCCCGGTACGGAAAGATTCTGCAGTTCGGTCTGCAGGCTGATGACCACAGGCGCGCCTGTTGAAAGCTGAGCAGTAGCCGGGCCGCAACCCATACATAGCAGAAAGCTGATGCCGATTTGCAGCAAGAATAATAGGCGCATGCGAGAAAAAAATAGAGCTGAATCAGATAAAAACGGAATTGTAGAATAGGGCCAAATGTACGGCCGACAGGCAGCTCCCGCAAACCCCGCGCTTCCGTTTTTCGGCTCCCCGTCAATCCCTTACCTTTGCTAAGCGCAAACCCCGCGCGTCCTGCTTTCTGGTATGAAAAAACCCTTACTGTCTTTTTTACTTGCTTCTCTGACTGTCGTGTCGGCGGCAGCACAAAGTACTTTTTCCATCCGGGGCCGGGTGCTCGATAAGCTCACCGGGGAAGGCCTGCCCGGGGCCACCGTGCAGATCAGCGGCAACGGCGTGAACACCGGTGCCGGCACCGAGGTAAACGGCTCCTACACGGTGCCCAACCTCAAGCCCGGCACCTACGTGGTGAAGGCCTCGTTCATCGGCTACAAGCTGAGCGAGCAGAAAGTGACGATTGGCAGCCAGAACGCCGTGGCTACCTTCTCGCTGAACTCCGACAACGCCACGCTCAGCGAGGTGCAGGTAGTAGGCTCGCTCGGTATTGCCGTGGAGCGCTCCACGCCGGTGGCCTTTTCGGCGGTGAACGAGGTGAAGCTGCGCGAAACGCTGTCTAACCGCGACCTGCCGATGATTCTCAACGAAACGCCCGGCGTGTATGCCACGCAGGGCGGCGGCGGCACCGGCGACTCGCGCATCAACATCCGCGGCTTCGACCAGCGCAACGTGGCCGTGATGGTGAACGGCGTGCCCGTCAACGACATGGAAACCGGCCAGGTGTTCTGGTCGAACTGGGATTTGGGCGACGTGACCAAGAGCCTGCAGGTGCAGCGCGGCCTGTCGGCTTCGCGCATTGCGGTGCCCTCGGTGGGCGGCACCATCAACGTGCTGACGCGCGGCTTCGACGACAAGCGCAGCATGTTGGCTCGCCTCGAAACCGGCTCCAACAATTACCGCAAAGCCTCCCTGATGCTGAGCAGCGGCGCGCTAAAGGGCGACTGGGCCTTCACGTTCTACGGCTCGCGCCGCACCTCCGACGGTTGGGTGACTAATGCTTTCGACGACGCCTGGACCTACTTCGGCAACGTCAGCAAGAAGCTGGGCAGCCACCGCCTCTCGCTCACGGGCCTGGGCTCGCCGCAAAGCCACGGCACCCGCTCGTTTCAGTCGAACGTAGGGCTGTACTCGGAGGCGAAGGCCCGCGAGCTGGGCGCTACACCTATGGCCAACGGCGACAAAGGCTTCAAGTACAACCCGTTCTGGGGCACGCTGCAGCGCTATGACTACGACCGCGCCACCAGGACCGTGAGTAATGTGCAGGGGGAGAAAGTGCTGAATGAGCGCAGCAACTTCTACCACAAGCCCCAGATCAACCTCAACGACTTTTGGCAGGTAAACGACAAGCTGTTCGTCTCGACGGTGGTGTATGCTTCCTACGGGCGCGGCGGCGGCGTAAGCGGCCTGACCAGCGGCAACTCCAGTACCATCAGCACCATTTCGACCACCGGCCAGACAAACTTCCAGGGTATTTACGATGCCAACATCGGCCTGCCCACGCCTGCCAACGCCGACCCCAATCCCACCCGCCGCTCCACGCAGTTCTTGGTGAATAACGTGAACAGCCACCGCTGGTATGGCTTCGTGACCGGGGCCGACTACACGCTTTCCGACAAGCTCACGCTGTCGGCCGGCGTAGATGGGCGCACCTACTACGGCCTGCACTACCGCGAAATCCGGGATTTGCTGGGTGGCAACTATGCTCTCCCAATCGGTGACCGGAATTCCGACCCTACCACACGGCTTGGCGTCGGCGACAAGCTTAGCTACAACTACGACGGCAAAACGCAGTGGCTGGGCGGCTACGGCCAACTCGAATACAAAACGCCGGTGCTGTCGGCCGTGGTGAGTGGCACAATATCGCGCATCGGCTACAAGCGCATTGATTATTTCCAGGCCAAAACTGTGGACGTGGACGGTGCCAAGCGCCCCGTGGGCTTCGGCCAGACCTACACCGCCGCCGACGGCCAGGTGTACACCAATGCCGACGGCAGCACCGTGGAAACTGACTGGGCCCGCTACACCGGCTACAGCGTGAAGGCCGGGGCCAACTACAACCTCAGCGAGTTCAACAACCTGTTTCTGAACGTGGGCTACAATAGCAAGGTGCCCTTCTTCAACCAGGTGTACACCACGCAGGGCCTGCTCTACCCGAACGTGCGCCCCGAAGGCATCACCAGCATCGAGCTGGGCTACAGCATCAACTACCCTAGCATGAAGGCCACGCTGAACACGTACTACACGCTGTGGGCCAACAAAGCTACCAACTCGGTGAACACTACCTCCGGCGAGGCGATATACAGCAACGTGCGCAACGTGGATGCCCGCCACATGGGCGTGGAGCTGAGCGTGGCGCAGGAAATCAGCCGCCGCCTGCAGCTGAACGCCGCCATTGCCCTCGGCGACTGGCGTTGGATTGGGGAAGGCCTGCTCAACCAGACCGACGAAGGCGGCAACCCCGCTCCCGGCACCCAGCTCGACGAGCGAGTGTACCTCGACAACACCCACGTAGGCGACGCCGCCCAAAACCAGTTTCAGCTAGGCTTGCGCTACGAGCCGATCCGGGGCCTGTACATCCGGCCATCGTTTCTGCTGTTCACCAAGTACTACGCCGCCTTCAACCCCGAGAGCATCCGGAATCCGGCCACCCGCACCGACTCCTACCGCCTGCCTACCAGCCGCAACCTCGACTTGCACTTCGGCTATGACATCAAGCCGCTGTTCAACGACCGGGTGAAGCTGGGCCTGAAGGCCTCCATCCTCAACGTGCTGGACGAATACTACTTCACCGACGTCTCGAACCGCAACAACTCCAACGTCATCGACCCCAACCTGATTCAGGCCTTCTTCAACCGGGGCCGCACGTTCACGGTCGGCCTGTCGGCTACGCTGTAGAGTAGCTGAGTAGTGGAGTAACTGAGTAATTTCTGTGTCTTAACGCAAAAGCGCCTGCTTCCTCATGAGGAGCAGGCGCTTTTGCGTTGGTGGAACCTGAATGCTTTTGGAGCTTGCGGAAACACGAAAGCGCCGGCCTCCTTCAGGAAGCCGACGCTTTTGAGTTTTTGACAAAAAACATACTCCGCTACTCCATTACTCAGTTACTCCCAAAGGAGCCAGCGCGGGGCGGGACTCGTTGTTGTTGTAGGCGGCCAGAATGGCGCCGCGCACTTCTTCAGGGTTGGCGTTTTTGAGCAGGTAGCCGTGGGCGCCTTCGGCTTTGAGGCTCTCAATCAGCTCGGGCTCGTCGTGCATGGAGATGATGATGACGCGGATGTACGGGTATTGGGCCCGCAGCAGGCGCACGGTCTGCAGGCCGTCGAGGTTGGGCATCTGCAGGTCCATGAGAATGACGTCGGGCCGGTTGCCCTGGTCGAGGCGCTCCAGCAGCTCTTCGCCGTCGCCGGCTTCGAAGAGCACTTCCATGCCCGGAAACCCGCTGATCAGGGCGCGCAGGCCCTTGCGGAACAGGATATGGTCGTCGGTAACGGCAAGTCGAATAACAGGAGGTGTCATAGGGTAGGAGAAAGGGCAGGAGCCTGATTGGTAGTAAGATACGGAATGGGGCAGGATATCCAAACGCGGCTGCCACCCCCGGTTTCCGACTCGTAGCGGAGGGTGCCTTGCAGCACCGCCACGCGGCTGCGCAGGTTGGTGAGGCCGTGGCCGGTGCGGGCGCCGGGCAGTGGGGCTGCTTCCACCAGCGCCGGGTCGAAGCCGACGCCGTTGTCGGAGTAGAAGACGGAAAGGGTATTGGGGCCGAATTCGACGGCAATGTGGATGGTTTCGGCGTGGGCGTGGCGCAGGCCGTTGCCGAGCAGCTCCTGCACCACGCGGTACACAATCAGCTCGTACTTGGGGTCGAGGCGCCGGGGCTGGCCTTTCTGCTCCAGGGTGAGGTGGGTGGCACCGTCGGCGGGCACGGTGCGGGCCAGGGCATCTAGGGCAAACGGCAGCCCGAACTTCTGCAAGGCGGCCGGCAGCAGGTTGCGTGAGATACGCCGCACTTCGGTAATGGCTTGGTCGAGGAGGGCGGTGGCTTCCTGGGTGTGCGTAGGCTGGCCCAGCGTGCTCAGGTGCAGCTTCACGATGGCCAAGGTGGTGCCCACGCCGTCGTGCAGGTCGGCGGCAATGCGGCGGCGTTCTTCTTCCTGCGCCAACAGGGCCGCTTCAAGGGCTTGCTGCTGGCCCATTTCGCGGGCCAGCCGCAGCTGCTCCTGCTGCCGTAGTAGCCGCCGCTGGTAGCGCAGCACAAACGCCACGATACCCAACGCCAGCAGCAGCAGCACCGGAGTAGCCAGCAGCACCGGAATCAGCCAGTTGTTCATGAAGGCGAAAGAGACGAACGCCGGGCGGCGCAGGTAATGTGCGAAGCAGACAAGGAGTAGGAAACGAAAACGGCCAGGTGAATAGGTAAAGCTACTATGTTTTGCTCCAGTAGCCTACGCTACTACCCGCAGGTTAGGGATGGGAAAGTACGCCACGCGCCTCGAAATCACCACAGCCGCCACGGATTTTAGGCAGACTGCTGCTGCGGGCCGGGCCGGCAACCTACCGTGGCAAGACTACGCCGACAGCAGCCGGCGGCGGGTGGCGGCCCAGCCAGAACGCCCGCGTCAGCAGCAGGTGCAGTACCAGATTGACGACTCCAAGCCCCGTGTACACTATGCGCCCCACGCTGGCCGTGATGAGGTGCCGCGCCAGAAACAGCATGAGCGTGCTGGAATAGAACAGCAGAAATCCTACACTCACTACAAACATGGCATCCTGCCACAAGCTCATAGGGCGCAATTCGGTCAGGCACTGCTCGAAATACAGAAGCATCAACCCGATAACCAGCAGGTGCTTAAGCAGAGTGGTATAAGTGTCGTTGAAGATGAGCGTCTGCGTGATGGCCTGCCACAGACCGCTTATTGCAAAAAAGTCGAACAGCGCCAGTGCCGTGAACACCACCCCAATCAGCGGAAAGTAGCGCCGCCAGGGCAACCGTAGCGTGTGATAGTAAGCTGCGCCAATAAACCAGAATTCCAGAATTTCAACTGACTGGTTTATGCCATTGTTGTTGCCCCAGGCCCAGCCGGCATATTCGCTGAAACTCATCATAGCCAGCCACATCAGGCAACAGTACACCAGAATGCGCAAGTTGCGCGGCAGCTGCTGCCGCCACATCCACCCAGTCACCACCGGTAATAGAATGGACGACTGACAAACCAGGAACAGCACCTTCAACAAATACATGATGTTGCTCGGGTGGGGCATAGCAAGCGGAAGCAACGAGAAGGAAACGGCTCGTAAGGCAATCCACGGCGTAAGGTACACCATGAAGCTGCCCGTCGGCACCGCCACCTACCGTGGTGTGGCCGCGGCGGCGGTAGCCGGCAGCGGTTGCCGACCCAGCCAGAAAGCCCGCGTCAGCAGCAGGTGCAGTACCAGATTGATGACGCCCAGCCCTGCGAATGCTAGGCGGCGCTCGGGTCCTAGAATCAGGTGCTTGGTCAGGAATAGCATGAGCGTGCTGGTGTAGAATAGCAAGAATCCTACACTCACCACAAACATAGCATCCTGCCACAGGCTTATGCGGCGCAGTTCCGTCAGGCACTGCTCGAAATACAGCAGCACCAGCCCGATCATCAGGATATAGCGCAGTAGAGTGGCATAGTAGTCGTTGAAAATAAGCGTTTGCGTGATGGCCTGCCACAGGCCGCTGAGCACAAAATAGTCGAACAGCGCCAGCACCGTAAACGTCACCCCAACCAATGGAAAGTAGCGCCGCCAGGGCAACCGCAGCGTGTGATAGTAAGCCGCGCCAATAAACCAGGGTTCCAAAGTGTCGACCAACTGATAGACCCCATTGTTGTTGCCCCAGGCCCAGCTGGCGTATTCGCCAAAGCTCATCAACACCAGCCACATCAGGCAGCAACTAACCAGTATGCGCAGACTGCGCGGCAAGCGTCGTCGCCACAGCAGCCCGGCCATCACTGGTATCAGAATGGATGCTTGGCAGACGAGATACAGCACCCGCAGCCAGTACATGATGTCGCTCAAGTCTGGCATGGTAAACGTAGCAGGAAGGAAAGACGATTCGTAAGATACCTGCCCTGCTAGCCTGAATGGCGAGGCGGCTCTACGGCCGCGGCTAAGCTGGCCGCTGAGCCGTGGCCGCCGTCAGCGGCTCCACGGCCAGCTGCGGCTGCCGCCCCGCCAGCCAGAAGCCCCGCGCAATAAGCCCGTGCATGACCAGATTGAGCACGGAGTTGACGGCGTAGACTATTTGTGATTGTAAGATGGCATCCTGATCAATAAAATAGCCCCGCATCATTATGGCTACGACTGTACCGGCGTAGTACAGCAATAAAGCCACGCTGATGACAAACATCGGGTCGTGCTCCAGCCGGATATTGCGCAGTTCCCGCAGTATTTGCTCGAAATACAGTAGGGTCAGCACCACAAAGAGGGTGCTTTTAAGCACAATCGTGTAAGTTATTGACCGCATCAGCCCGTGCAACACAAAAATGTCCAGTAGAGCAAATGCCGTGTACAGAATACCCAGCGGCAAAAAGTGGCGGCGGAGCCGGAACCGCAGGACTCGGTGGTAGGCTACCCCGATAAACCACATTTCTAGGATATCTACCGCATCCCAGATGACTACATTGTAATGCCAGAATTTGCGAGCGAATTCTCCGAATGCCATCATTACCAGCCACATCAGGCAGCAATAAAAGATGATACGAGAAGCCGGCGCCAGCCGCTGTCGGCGCTGAAACCCAATCACTATTGGCACTAGTATCGACGCTTGGCCAAGGTAACTCAATGCGTAGAACAGTTGAATCAGCTTAGCGGATTCCGGCGTCGACATAGCAGCAGGATTAGTGTTGCAGTGGGCTGGCTACGTGGTTAGGAGGCGTGACCTGCCCACCATCAAACAGCTTGTTGCCGTCGTCTACCAGGTCGGTGGAGGAGTTGGCACTCACCAGCACCATCGTATCGGTGCTGCCGTTATTGGCCAAGTAGATCCGGATGCCTTTGCCTCCCTGCGCTATGAGCTCCGTGAAGACGCTGCTGGAGAAGTACACCGAGCGCAACTTGTCTGGATTGTCGTGCTGGTAGGTGCCGGTCCAGGTTTTTGCTTCGTCGAGGGTGATGCTCTGGCCGATGGTTGCCTCGTCGTCGTCGGAGTAGGAGCGGATTGTAGGGTTCATGCGCAACAGGTAAACGGTGTGTAAAGCAGGAGGGCGGAATGGAACAAAAACAGTATGGATTTGAGCCATTCAAATATAGCTGAAACCCCATTGTATGCAAGCCGCTCATTTTTTCTTTACCGGTTACCGGCTACTGCACCGCCGCTAGAACAGCAGGCCGCCGCTGGTGTCGCGCGGGGTTTTGGGGGCGCGCTTGGTGGGTGGCGTAGGGGCGGGGGCTTCGGGCTCGGGCAGTTCTTCGTCCTGGTCGAGGTTCTCGAAAACCCGGTCAATGGCGTCTTCGGCGGTGCGCAGCTTCTGCTTGCAGAGGCGGATGAGCGTGGCCGAGCGCTGCACGCGGGCCGTCAGCTCGTCCACATCCACAGTGTCGGTTTCGAGGGCCCGCAGAATGGTTTCCAGTTCGGCTATAGCGTCGCGGTAGGTGGTTTCCATTTAGGTGATTTTTTGTGATAGGGTTATGAGGTGATGCGGGCGATGGGGTGATGAAGTGATGACCTCATCACTTCATCACCCCATCACTTCCTCGTCATTTCCAGCAGCCGGATTTCGGCGCGGTGGAGCAGGCGCTCAGCTGCCAGCTGCAGTTGGAAGCGCCGCGTGAGCAGCTGCTCGCGGCGGCGGCGGTGCAGGTAGCGGAAGCGCCGGGCCAGCAGCTGGCCCAGGCGGCGCAGGTGGCGGTGCTGGTCTTCGGCCGCGTGGTGGGCGGCCCGCTGCAAGGCCTGCCGCTGCTGGCTCAGCAGCACCTCCTGCTGCCGCAGGCGCTGCCGGGCCAGCGGCGCGGTAGCGCGCACGCGCTGGCGCAGGGCTGTGTGGTGGTCTTGCAGGCAGCCTTGCGCCGATTGGTGGGTGCGGCGGCCCAGGCGGTCGAGGTGGGCGGCGGCGGCATAGAGGCTCTGTTGGGCCAGCTCCTGCACCCGGGCGCCATAGCTCTCGAACACGGCATCGAGGCGGGCCAGCCTTTCGGAAAGGAAGGCGGCCACGGCAGTCGGCGTTTTCAGGGCCAGGTGTGCGGCCATGTCCACCACGGCCTCGTCCCGCTCGTGCCCGATGCCGGTGAGCACGGGCAGCGGAAACGCGCCAATGGCGGCCGCCAGCCCGTAGTCGTCGAAGGCCAGCAAATCGGTTTTGGAGCCGCCACCCCGAATGATAACCACCGCATCAAACCGCTGGCGGTGGGGCCGGATGGCATCCAGCGCGGTCCGGATGCTGGCCGGCGCGTCGTCGCCCTGCATGGCGGCCGGAAACAGGGCCAGCGAAAACGCATATGCCGACTCCTCCAGCTGGCGCACGAAATCCTGGAAGCCCGCCGCCGTCGGCGACGAAATGATGGCCAGCCGCTGCGGGGCCAAAGCCAGCGGCAACGCCCGCTGCCGCTCCAGCAGGCCTTTTTCTTCGAGCTTACGAATGGTTTCGAGGCGCTGCCGGGCCAGCTCGCCCACAGTGTAGGTGGGGTCGAGGGCCAGCACGTCGAGGCTCAGGCCGTACTGCTCATGAAACTTCACCTGCACCCGCAGCATAATTTTCAGGCCGGGGCGCAGCTCCTGACCGGTGTGCTCGGCGAAGGCCGGAGCCAGCTGCTGGTAGCGCTGGCTCCAGATGGTGGCGCGGGCCTGGGCCTTGAGCTGGGCGCCGCGGCCGGTCTGGTGCTGGTCGGTGAGAGTGAGGTAGCAGTGGGCGCCGGCAAAGCGCGGCAGTGTGAGGTCGGCAATTTCGGCCACCACCCAGTAGGAGTCGGCAAACCGCTCAGTCAGGGTCTGCTTCACGCGCAGCAGCAGCTCGGCCAGCGGCAAAGCCACGGGCGGCGCGGCAGGGGCGGGCAAACCCGGTTCGGAACGGCGGTTGTAGAGCGGTGGCATGGGCCGTAAAGGTAGGGCCTGCGCGCCGCCCATGCCAGCGCGGGCGCCAGCGCAAACGCTAGCGGCGGGCCAGCGGCTGGAACCGGTAGCCCACCTGCAGGCCCACGCCGCCCTCAATCCACACACCCTGCGTGCGGTTTGTCGAAGCGGACGGCCGCCGCCGTAGGTTCACGCCCAGATAGCTGTCGAGCGTCAGGCGGCGGCCCAACGACGACTGCCGGCCCAGCAGGAACTGCACCTGCGCGGTGGTGCGGGAGAGGTTGTAGTTCAGGTTGGTGTAGCGGGAATGCTGCTCCCTGCTGTTGCGCAGGTAGGTGTGCAGGTTGGCGGCCGCAAACCAGCCGGCCAGCGGCCGGATCGTGTGGCGCCGGAAGTAGCGGCGCAGCTGCACGTTGGTGTTGTAGTATCGCTCCCGTGTCGTGTAGTTGTCCTCTATGATGCTGCCGTCGTAGTCGTAGAAGATGGTGCCGCTGCGCCGCGAGTAGCCCAGGTAGCCCACGCTGCCCAGCACCGACCACTGGCTTGACAGCTGCCGCTCGTAGGTCAGGGCAAAGAAACCGGGCCCGAAACCCTGTATGCCCAGCTTGATAATCTGCCGGGGTGGGGTGGCAGCAATGGTCGTGTCGGGCGCAGGCAGCAGGGCGGCGGCGCTCAGGGCCAGCACGTAGCAAGCAGGCATATGGATAGGAATTAACAGGTAGAAATATGGGGCTAAACCTACGCAAATTCCGGCAGCGGTCAAGTACTTGTATGGCGGGACACAAGGCCCGCAACTTCGGGCCGGATCTGCCAGTATGGGTTACGTATCTTTGCTGCTGATTTTCTGGTCTGCTCTATTATCTATGCCCCAACCGCTCGCCGCTGCCACGTATCTTTCCCAGCAAACCCTCACCGTGCTCGTGCCGGTGTACGACGAAGAAGAAAGCCTGCCGCAGTTTGTGGTAGAGATGGATAAATTTCTGGCCCAGACGCCGGTGCCCACCACCGTGCTGTTCGTAAACGATGGCTCCAAAGACGGCTCTTTGGCGCTGCTGCGCGACATTACGCGCCAGAACCCGGCCTACCACTTCATCAGCCTGAGCGAGAACCGGGGCCTGAGCACGGCCATCAAAGCCGGCGTCGACCACTGCCGCACCACGCTGGTCGGCTACATCGACTCCGACATCCAGACCACGCCGCTGGATTTTCTGCAGTTCTTCGAGTTCCTGCCCGAATACGACATGGTGAACGGCATCCGGGCCAAGCGCCAGGATACGGTGGTGAAGAAACTGTCCTCGAAAATTGCCAACACCGTGCGCCGCACGCTCATCAACGACGGCATCGAGGACACGGGCTGCCCGCTGAAAATCATGAAGATTGAGTATGCCCGGCGGCTGCCGCTGTTCCACGGCATGCACCGCTTTCTGGGGGCGCTGGTGCAGCTGCAGGGCGGCCGCGTGAAGCAGTTGCCAGTACGCCACTTCCCCCGCTTCGCCGGCACGGCCAAATACAATCTTTGGAACCGCGCCTGGAAGCCGCTGGTGGACACGTTCGGCTTCCGCTGGATCCGGAGCCGCTGGAAAAACTACGAAATAGGTGAGCAACACCGCCCCGAGGCGCATGCTTAGTGCCACGCAGGTAGCGCTGGGCATCGGGCTTACCTCGCAGCTGCTGTTCAGCAGCCGCATTGTGCTGCAATGGGTGCAGAGCGAACGGGCCAAGCGGGTGCTGGTGCCCACGCTGTTCTGGCAGATCAGCCTGATTTCATCGTTTCTGATGATTATCTACGGCATGCTGCGCCAGGACCCCGTGATTCTGGCGGCGCAGCTGGTCAGCTACGCCATCTACATCCGCAACCTGCAGCTGCTGGGCGAGTGGCGCAAGCTGAGCGCGCCGTTTCGGGTGGGCGCCTACGTGTTTCCGCTGGCCATGCTGGCGTGGTTTGCGGTCGGCAACCAGCATTTTGGCCTGCAGGCCATGCTCAGCCACGGTATTCCGGCCGGGGTGCTGCTGCTGGGCGCAGTAGGGCAGGCCGTGTTTCTGCTCCGGTTCGTGTACCAGTGGCTGTACTCGGAGCGCAAAGGCGAGTCGATTCTACCACTGAGCTTCTGGGTGGTGAGCTTCGTGGGCTCGGTGATGATCCTGACCTACGCCATCCTGCGCCGCCCCGTCGATGTAGTCCTGATTGTGGGCAACATCTTCGGTACCGTGGTCTACGCCCGCAACATCGTGCTGCTGCGCCGGGAGCAGCAGGGATAGTTAGTTTATATAGTTGTTAGGTGTTGGTTGTCAGTTGTTAGTAGCAAACACATGTTACGTGCCTGCCGCCGTTACGTGGCTACACTGTAGTTATCTATTGCTTGTTGTAAGTTGAAAAACGGTACTGACAACTGACAACCAGCAACTGACAACCAGCAACTGATAACTTATTTCGGCTCCACGATGGTGACGTGCCAGAAGCCGCCCTTGCGGTTGCGGTCGAGGTAGAAGCTGTCGACGACGCGCAGGCGCATTTGGTCGCGCCATGCGGGGGGCAGTTGCCGGGCTATTTTCGAGCCGGTGAGCACGGCTATCGGGCGGGTTGGGCGCAGCAGCACCGAATCGGCGCTGCGGGGCCAGGAGGGGGCGGCGCGGCCGGCCCGCCACACTTCCTTCATGTGCAGCTCTTCCAGCGTGTACCAGGGCAGGCGGGCCAGCGCCGGGTTGCGCTGCAGGGCATCGGCGCGGCGCAGGCCCGGCTCGGCCTTGCGCTCCGACCACACTGCATGCGCCGGCAGGATCAGGGACACCAGCACCGCCATGGCCGTCAGCGCCACGCCCGTCACGAAGGCGGGCCGCACCACGTGGCGCAGTGCGCGGCCCAGCACTACGGCCAGCCCCCAGAACAACACTAGCGCGCAGCCGAACGGTGACGAGCTAATGCCAAAGCCCGGCAGGTTAGCCACGGCCATAGCCACCGGCACCAGTGCAAACAGCAGCGCCAGCAGGCCGGCCCAGATGCGGAGCAGCCGGGTTTCGGGCTGCAGCGTAGGTTGCTGGCGCAGGGCGGTTTCGAAGTGGCGCAGCAGCCCGGCCATCAGGATGGCCAGCGGCGGCATCAGGGGCAGCATATAGCGCTCCTTTTTCTCAGGCACGAGGCTCAGCAGCAGCAACGAGAGCAGCAGCCAGGCCAGCGCCGTAGTGTAGGGCACGTAGCGGCCGGCGCGGGGCCGCGCAAACCGCACGGCCAGCACTGCCACCGCCACCGGCGCCCAAATACCGGCAAACACCGCGAAGTTCCAGTAGTCCCAGAACGGGCGGGAGTGGCGCTCCACCCACGAGGTAGCCTCCAGCCGGGCCACGGCCAGCGCAGCCGGCGCCACCGTGTCCTGAATGGCGAGGTAGGCCGGCCAGGCCAGGCCCACCAGTAGCCCCAGCGCCGCCAGCAGCAGCAGGCCGCGCTGCCGGGCGGGCGTGAGCGAGCCGCGCTCCGGGTTCAGGCGCGGCACGCCGAAGGCCACCAGAAACGGCAGCAGCATGGCGTAGGGCGTTACGGGGCCTTTGCTGAGGATGGCGCCGCCCAGCAGTAGCCCGCTGAGCGCAAACCACCAGCCGCTGCCTTTGGCCGTATTCCAGGCCCGGGCCAGCGCCCAGAGCGTGCCCACCATCAGGCTGTTGGCGAAAATGTCCCAGTGGCCCTCGCGCCCGACCGTAATCATGAGCAGGCTGCTGGCCAGCACCAGCGCCCCTAGCCAGGCGGTGCGGCCCGGGGCCTCGGTTTCGCCGGGCAGCTGCCGGGTCAGCTCGCGGAGCAAGCCCCAGAAGAAAAACACGAGCAGCGTGGACATAACGGCCGCTGGCAGCCGCAGCAGCGCGGGGTTGGCGGGCTGCTGCGTGAGCTTGATGACGCCAGCCACGGCCCAGGTGGGCAGTGGCGGCTTGGCCAGGCGCAGCGCGCCGTTCATCGTCGGGATGAGCCAGGAGCCACCGGCGGCCATTTCGCGGGCGGCCACGAAGTTGCGGGCTTCCATCAGGTTCACCTCGGCCTGGCCCAGGTGCACAAAAAAAGAAAAGGCGCACACCAGCGCCACCAAAGCCACGCGCAGCCGCGGGCTCTCGAAATCAGCAAACAAACCAGTGGGCATCAGGAACTACGAACGGGGAGTGAGGGCAACCGGAGCCTGCCCGGCTGGCGCTAAGGTAGCCGGTTCAGCCGGGGCCACCTGCGTGTCAAGCCAGCCAACAAACTGGCGCAAGCCCTCGGCCAGGGTGGTGCGGGGCTGGTAGCCCAGCAGGCGCGCGGCCTTCTCGTTGTCGGCGTAGGTGATGTCGACGTCGCCGGCCTGAGCGGGCTGGAACTGCAGCACCGGCGCCACGCCCACGGCCAGCCCGATGGCGGCCACCAGCTCCAGCAGCGGCACGGGCTGGCTGTTGCCCAGGTTCACGGTTTCGTAGGCGCCGGGGTGGGCCAGCAGGTACTCCAGGCCGCGCACGATGCCGTCCACGGTGTCGGCCACGAAGGTGTAGTCGCGGGCCATACTGCCGTCGCCGTACACCGGAATGGGCTGGCCGGCCCGCAGCAGGCGCGCAAACTTATGGATGGCCAGATCGGGGCGCTGGCGCGGGCCATACACCGTGAAAAAGCGCGCATTCAGCACGCTCAGCTGATACAGATGATGATAGGTGAAGGTGAGGGCCTCGCCGGCCAGCTTGCTGGCGGCGTAGGGCGAGATGCTGCGCGCCAGTAGCGACTCGTCCTCCCGGAACGGCGTGCGGGGCGTGTTGCCATACACCGACGACGACGACGCAAACACCAGCGTCTTGACCTCCTGCTGCCGCATCCATTCCAGCAGGTGGGTGGTGCCCAGCACGTTGTTTTCCATGTAGGCGGCCGGCTCGCGCAGCGAGGGGCCTACCCCGGCCTTAGCCGCTAAGTGAACCACGGCTTCGTACGTAAACCCGGCCGGCAGTGCTGCCTGCAGCGCCGCCGCGCCCTGCCGCAAATCGGCCTGGCAGAAGCGAAAGTGCGGGTGCTGCCGCAGCGCCGCCAGATTACCTTCTTTAATCGACTGACTGTAAAATGGGTCGAAATTATCGACCCCCACGACGCGGTGACCATCGGCCAGGAGCCGCTCACAAAGGTGTGAGCCAATAAAGCCAGCCGAGCCGGTCACCAGTACTGTACGCATGCAGCAGCGATAGAATGAATGTGCCAAAGATCGGGAAGTTCGGCAACTAACGGATAGAACGCACGCCATTGCGGGTAGATGCTATTTCCGTAGCTGGCCGGTGCCTCGGCTAGGAATAGACGCAATGTCACGTTCTTTGTTTTAATTTTATTTTAATGAGTCAGCCCCTGCCTACGCCTGCCGGTACTTTTCCGTATTCCCGCTACTGGCTGTGGGGCTTTGTATTGCTGCTGGCTGTTAGTCTGTTAGCCGGCCTGAACGCCTGGGGGCCGCTGGAAAGCAGTGAGGCCCGATATGCCGAAATCGGGCGCGAAATGCTGGCCAGCCACGACTGGCTGCACCCGCGGCTGCTGGGAATCGGGCATTTTCATAAGCCGCCCTTCACGTATTGGCTCACGGCCGCCGGGCTGGCCCTGGCCGGCCCCACGGCGCTGGGCGTGCGCCTGCTGCCGGTGCTGGCCGTGCTGGCACAGGTGCTGCTGGTATACGGCCTGGGCAAGCTGTTTTTTGGCGGCGACCAGACCCGGGCCCGCACGGCGGCCATCATCTACGGCACGCTGCCAGTGGTGCTGGTGTCGGCCCTCAACGTCACGACCGATGCCTACCTGGCCACCCTGGAGCTGGCCGCCGCCTACGGCATCCTGCGCCACTACCACGACGGACGCTGGTGGGGCCTGTATCTGTTCTGGCTGGCACTGGGGCTGGCATTTCTCACGAAAGGTCCGGTGGGCTTCGTGCTGCCGCTGATGGCAGTGGTGGGGCACTACTTCCGGCGCGGGCAGGCGCCGCGACCTTTCACTAGGCATCACGCGCTGGGCATCGGGCTGTTTATACTGGTGGGGCTGAGCTGGTACCTGCTGCTGCTGCGCGAAAATCCGGCGTTCCTGCGCTACTTCGTGATTGGGCATACCCTCGACAGGTTTGCCCACGCCGAGGCTTTTGACCGGGCCAAGCCGTGGTGGTTTTACCTGGTGCTGGCCCCCGCCACCAGCCTGCCGTGGGCTGCACTGTTCATTGTGCAGGCCATCCGGACGGGCTGGGCCAGGCTGCCGCAAATATGGCGCAACGTGCTGGTGTTCTGGGTGCTGGTGCCATTGGTGTTCTTCTCGTTGTCGCAGTCCAAGCTGCTGTTGTACGTGCTGCCCATGTTCCCGGGCGTGGCGCTGCTCACGGCCTACTACCTGCACGTGCTACCCGAAACCGCCGCCCACCGCTGGTACCATGGCTTTGTGACGCTGTGGGTGTTGCTGCTGCTGGCGCTGGCCGGGCTGCCCGCCGTAGCTGAACTTCTGCAACTCACGCTGGCGCCTGCCGCTGCCCTGCTGCCGTTGGCTGGGCTGGTTGTGTTAACCCTGAGTGCGTGGCGCAGCCGAAAGCTGCCTTCGGCCATACGGCTGCTGCCAGTCGCGGCTGTTTTCACGGCTACGCTGGTGTTGGCCGCCAAGCCCGTTTTTCAGCAGAATGAAGCAAAATTCCACGGGACGCGGCCGGTGGCGGCGCTGCTACAGGAGCACGGCCTCGCCGATCGGCCGGTGCTGGTCTATAATGAGCTGCTGCCTTCGCTGGCGTTTGCGCAGGGTCGCGTGCCGATTTCACTCTATGCCGGCAACCACTACCTGCGGCGCGAAACGCAGTTCGAGCGGGATTCGCGCTGGCGCCAGACCAACCTGAGTGCCATCGATATGCCGCCGGCCCGCCTGGATTCGTTGCTACGGCTGCGGCCGGTGCTGCTGGTGCGGGATGAGGCGGCCGTGGGCGAAAACTGGCTGGGCCAGCGCTTCTCGCATCACCTCGATTTGCCACCGTGGCGCGTGTACTACGACTGGTAAACAGGCGGCTAACCCGGCCAAAACCAACCACTTCTTTGCCGCGTGCTATTGCGGGCGGCGCACCAATTGGCAGTTTCCGCTTACTTTGGTACCTGCAAACTGCCTTTCCACCAATCAAATTCCCATGAAAAACCGCAATACGCTGACCCTGGCAGCCCTGGCCGCCACCGGCCTGGCCCTGTCGGGCTGCGCCTCTGGCACGGCGCCCACGGCGGCTACCACCGCCCCGGCCACCACGGCATCCACCCCTACGGAAGCGCCCATCGTGCCCGGCATCGGCCTGAACGTAGCCAACCGCGACCTGTCGGTTTCGCCCTGCGACAACTTCTTTCAGTATGCTTCGGGCTCGTGGCTGAAAAACAACCCGATTCCGGCTGCTGAAACGCGCTGGGGCTCCTTCAACGAGCTGGCCGACAAGAACAACGCCGTGATGCGGCAGATTCTGGACGAAGCCTCGGCCAACACCTCGGCGGCCAAAGGCACCAACGCCCAGAAAGTTGGCGACTACTACGCCACGGCCATGGACTCGATGGCCATTGAGGCTGCCGGCCTCAAGTTCCTCAAGCCGGAGCTGGACCGCATCAACGGCATCAAAGACCTGAAAGGATTGCAGGGCGCCGTGGTACGGGCCCAGAAAATCCAGACCGGAGCCTTTTTCAACGGCTACGTTGGTCAGGACGACAAAATCAGCACCCAGTACGCCGTAAACCTGTATCAGGGCGGCCTAAGCCTGCCCGATCGGGACTACTACCTCAAGGACGATGCCCGCTCGAAAGGCATCCGCTCGGCCTACATGACCTATCTGGTCAACACGTTCAAGATGCTGGGCGAAAATGACGCCACGGCTGCCAAGAACGCCGCCACGGTGCTGCGCCTGGAAACGCGCATGGCCAAAGCCAGCAAGAGCCGCGTAGACCTGCGCGACCCGTACGCCAACTACAACAAGATGACGGTGGCGGCGGCCAACCAGCAGTTTCCGAACCTGAACCTGCCCGGTGTACTCCAGCAGATGGGCCTGGGCGCGGCCAAGGAGGTGATTGTGGGCCAGCCGGCTTTCTTCAAGGAGGTGAGTGCAATGATGAAGGCCGAGCCGCTGGCCGACCTCAAAACCTACATGCGCTGGCACCTGGTAACGTCGGTTTCGTCGGCGCTGCCTAAGGCGTATGCCGATGAGAGCTTCAAGTTCACGCAGGTACTGAGCGGGGCCAAGAAGCAGCAGCCCCGCTGGAAGCGCATGCTGCGCTCCACCGACGGCGCGCTGGGCGAGGCGTTCGGCCAGCTCTACGTAGACAAGGCCTTCACGCCCGAAGCCAAGCAGAAGGCCATGGCCATGGTCGACAACATCAAAGCTGCCCTCGCCGAGCACATTCAGCAGCTGGAATGGATGAGCCCCGCCACCAAGGTGGAAGCCATGAAGAAGCTGAACGCCTTCACCGTGAAAATCGGCTATCCGGATCAGTGGAAGGACTATTCAGCCCTCACCATCTCGCGGGAATCGTACCTGAAGAACGTGCTGGCCTCGCGCGAGTGGGCCATCAACGACAACGTGAAGAAGTTTGGTAAGCCGATTGACCGCAAGGAGTGGGGCATGACCCCGCCCACGGTGAATGCCTACTACAACCCGAGCATGAACGAAATCGTGTTTCCGGCCGGCATCATGCAGCCTCCGTTCTTCGACCCCAAGGCTGATGACGCGGTAAACTACGGCGGCATGGGCGCGGTTATTGGCCACGAAATCACGCACGGCTTCGACGACCAGGGCCGGCAGTACGACGCCGAGGGCAACCTGAAAGACTGGTGGACCAAGGAAGACGCCGAGAAGTTCGACGCCCGCGCTGCCATCGTCGGCAAGCAGTTCGATGCCTTCTCGCCGCTGGACTCGGTGTACGTGAACGGCAAGCTGACCATGGGCGAAAACCTCGCCGACCTAGGCGGCCTCAACATTGCCTACACCGCCCTGCAGAAGCAGCTGCAGAAGCAGTACGGCACCAATGAGCGGCCCAAGTACGACGGCCTGACGCCCGAGCAGCGCTTCTTCCTGGCCTACGCCCAGATCTGGCGCACCAACGCCCGGCCGGAGTACCTGCGCCAGCAGGTGATGACTGACCCGCACTCGCCGGCCCAGTTCCGCACCAACGGCCCGCTCATGAACATGCCCCAGTTCTACGAGGCCTTCGGCTGCAAGGAAGACGCCAAGATGGTGCGTGTGCAGACCGAGCGCGCCAAAATCTGGTAGGCTGAATGGCGTAATTGCTCAATGGTTGAATTGCTGAGAGGCGGCCCGCACAGCGCGGGCCGCCTTTTTCGTGTTTGGCAGCAACTGGCCCGACTGACCCGGTCTGAGCGGCGCAGCCGCGGCGACCGGTGGCCGCCAAACCGCCCCGGTCTCCGACCGGAGGATGCGCAGCAGCCATCCCGCCCCGCGCCGCCATGGGCCTATTGCCGGTCTGGAGACCGGCCCGGTTTTGGGCCACCGGTCGCCGCGGCTGCGCCGCTCAGACCGGGGCCAGCGCCCGGAATCTGGTGTACTTGCCTAACTTGCTGCCATGCTTAAGATGTTTCGTTTGCTGTTGTGGCTGCCGCTGCTGGCTGCCTGTTCCGGTTCTGAGAGTGTGCAGGAGCAGGTGGCCGACCCGCAGGTAGGCGACGTGTACGTGGTGCAGTTTCAGCCCCAGGGCAGTCCGGCCCCGCGCTACTACTTCTACCACCTGTTCCGGGTAGCGCCCGACAGCGTGTACCTGCACCCCGCCCGCCAGGACTCGCCCAGCCCCGACGCCGACCTGCGCCAGCTGGCCTTCGAGCCCACCCCCAAAACCATCGTCTACACCCGCGCCGAGCTGCGCGAGCTGCTTGAGCTCCAGCCCGGCGACGTCACGAAAAGCCATCTGATACAAGTGCGCCGGCCGTAGCGCGATTGTCGTGTGAGGTAGCTAAGTCCAAAAAGAACGTCATGCAGAGGCGCAGCCGAAGCATCTCGCCAGTATGGTAAATTGATTCTACCACACTAGCGAGGTGCTTCGGCTGCGCCTCTGCATGACGTTCTTTATTAACAGCAAACCACTTTATGGCAGTATCTCCACCCGGATGCCCACGTCCTTGAGGGGCCATTTGTAGGCGTCGACGGGCTCGTTGGCTATTTTATCGACGACGTCCAGGCCCTCGGTGATTTCGCCGAACACGGTGTACTTGCCATCCAGCGAGGGCACGCCGCCCATGGTGGCGTACACGCGCTGCTGCTCGGGCGTGAGGGGCCGGCCGGCCATGGCCTGGCTTTGGGCGGGCGTCATGGTGGAGCCCTGCACGAAGTAGAAATCGGTGCTGGAAGAGAGCTTGCCAGGGTTCTGCTCGTCGTCGTAGCGGGCCATGCCCAGGGCCCCGCGCCGGTGGAAGTGGGCGGGCCGGAACTCGGGCGGCAGCCGGTAGCGGTTCACCCGGATGGTGCGGTGCTCGGAGCGCCCGCCCTGGATGGCAAAGCCCTTCACGATGCGGTTGAACACGGTTTCATCGAACACGCCCCGGCGCGAAAGCAGCAGGAAGTTGGCTTTGTGGATGGGCGTATCGTCGTAGAGCTTCACCCGGATGGCGCCGTGGCGGGTGTGCAGCACCACGCCCGAGGCCGGATATTGCCGGCCGTAGGGCAGCAGCAGGGCCGCCGCGCTGCTGTCGGCCAGCGCCAGCAAGGCCGGGCCGGGCGTGGGCTTCTCGTTCGAGACGACCGGCGGCGCCGTTTCTTCCACGGGCTGCTGGCGGTTGCAGGCCGGCAGTGTCAGGCTGGCTGCGGCCAGCAGCAAAATGCCCGTCAAAGTGCCTTTTGGGGTCGAAAAAGGAAGGTGTAGCATAGCCGGAAGCAAGGCGGACAGCGGAAACAAAACAAAGGCGTCGGCCGGGCTCCGCACGGAACCTGGCCGACGCCAAAGGTAGCAGGGCCGCCGGTAGTCTACCAGCCCGAACCGGCCGGCGCGCCCCAGCCGTCGTCTTTCTGGGCGGCCTTCTTCTTGCGGTTCGGCTCCTTTTCCTTGGTTTTGGTGCTGCCGCCGTCCGCCGACTTGGTTTTGGTCTTCACCTTTTCCGGGCCCTTCCCGGCGGGCGCTGGGGCAGGCGTCGGGGTGGCGGCCGTGGCGGCTTTGGGCGCGGCAGCCGGCGCGGGGGCTACCGGCGGCGAAGTGGTTTCCAGCATCGGCGGCGCCATATCTTTGGCCGCGTTGATCTGGTCGGCCTGCACCACCACGGCCTGCTTCTGCATGGCCAGTAGCATTTGCTGGGGCACTAGGCCGTTGTCTTTCCAGATTTTCAGCTGCGCGTCCAGCGAGTCTTTGTCGGCTTTGTCGGGCTTGCGGCCCATCAGCTCGTTGAGGTTGGGGCTGCCGCCATCCTTCCACGCCGTCAGCCACAATGACGAGATGAACGTGGGGGCCAGCTTCAGGCGGAAAGCCACCATGCCGCCCACTTCCTTGTGGTAGGCATCGGCAAAGGCATCGGAGTAGAAGCGGCGGGTCTTGCCGAACTTATGCGAGAAGCTGTACTTGGTTTCGGGTGTAAACTGCCGGGTCACCTTCTCTTCCCGGTCGAAGGTTTCGCCCAGGAAGCCGTACGACTCCTGCAGCACCTTCCAGACGTCGTTGAGCGGCTCCTTCACGTATTTGGCCGACTCCGAATCCAGCTTGTACTCGGCAATGTGGCGCTCGGGCAGCTTGCTTTCCCAGAGCGAATGCATGCCGGCCTGGTTGGTAAGCTGACCGTCGTAGTTTTCGGTGGTGTGCAGCGGCACGTAGGCGTCGGCCACGTAGTGGCACAGCTCGGCCGAGAGCCGCACAATGGCCACGGTGTCGCGCTGCTTAAAGGCCGTTGTGAGCTGGTCTTTCACGTCGATGATGGTCCAGGGCACGGTGCCGTACTTGCGCAGGGTGTCGGCCGTGTATTTGGCCTCAGCTTTTTCCCAGGCCTTGGGCATGGCGCCGAAGGGGTTGTCGCCGAAGTGGTCGAGGTCGATGAAGTGCTTGCTGGCCTCCGTGGGGTCGGAGTCGCGCCGCTCGTCGGGGGACGTCGATAGGCGCACAATTTCCTTCATATGCCGGAAATAAAAGGCCTGCATGCTGGCCGGCAGGGCATACACGGAAATCTGCGCAATGGTGCGGTGCGCAAAAAAGCCCCAGCCCGGCGACGTAACCGGGACCAACAGCACCAGGCACAACAAAAGGAGAAACTGTTTTTTCATAGCGGAAGGGCAGGGCCGTGAGGTGGACCGCAGCGAAGTTAGCGGATTGACACCGGGAAGTCGTAACTCAGTGAGTGTTTGCGTGCTGGTTCTGCGTATAAGCAAAACTCACGTTCCCAAAACACAATACCTTGCCGGGCCGCCGCCGGCAAAGCCCCTGAATTTGTGCTGTTTCCAGTTGAAGCCGCCGCGCCTTCCGTCCCACCGTTCCAGCTCTGCCCGCCCGTGACGCTTATCACCAAAAAGAAAATCACCTACGCCATTCAGGAGCCGCTCCGAACCTACCTGCAGCACTACGACCGCGAAGCCACGCTGCCCGTCACGTACCAGGACCTCACGCGCAGCAGCGGCTCCTACCCGCTGGCCGACCGCCAGGGCCGCGACACGATGTGGGAAACCGTGTTCTACGAGCCCCAGACCCTGCGCGAGCTGGGAACCGGCTTGGCCGAGGTGTACGCCATCCTGAAAACGGCCGGCGACCTGAGCTTTACGGAGCACCTGCTGGCCGACCGGGTGGATTACTGCCGCTTTGGCAACTCCAACCCGTTTCGGGTGCGCATCGTCAACCAGCTCAACGACAACTACGACTACTTCTACGTGAAGCGCGCCGACGCCTCGCGTGTGTACGGCCTGGAGTTGGAGCACCTGCTCTCGCCCAACAGCCTCAACTACCTCGTTTTCGGCGATACCATCATCGAGGAGCATATTGTGGGCATTCCCGGCGACGACTTCATCCGCGACCGGTTGGCGGCCCCGCACCTCAACCAGGTGCGCATTGCCAAGGAGTTTGTGAAGTTCAACGAGCGGTGCTTTGCGCGGCTGCTGGGCGATATGCGGGCCTACAATTACGTCATCGACGTGACGCCCGACTTCGAAGATGAGCAGTACCGCGTGCGAGCCATCGACTTTGACCAGCAGTGCTACGAGGGCAAAAAGACCATGTACCTGCCTCAGTATTTCAAGGACAACCGGGCCGTGGTGCAGCTTTGCAGCCGCCTGCTCAACGCCGAAACCACCCGCCAGTACCAGACCGAGGAACGCGCCCTAATGGCCCGCCGGGCCCGTTCGGAGCGCTACCGCCTCAAAGACCTCATCGACTGCCTCCGCCGCGACGAGGTGTCGCCGCCGGAGAAGGTGGAGCAACTCAAGGAGCAGCTGGGCCTGCACCACCACACCGACCAGTTCCGCCGCTGCCGCTCCATGGGCGACATCGTGCGCCTCAATCTCAAGCTCATGCTGACGAAGGCGAAGAAGGAGTAGTTTTTGGTGATGAGGTAACGGGGTAACGGGTTAATGAAGAACGTCATTCCGAGCAGAGCGAGGAATCTCGCGTGCTGACGTAGGGACGACCCGAGTTACCACGCTGGCGAGATTCCTCGCTCTGCTCGGAATGACGTTCTTATTTTGTCACATGTCACCTGTCACCTGTCACCGCTCAAACGCCTCTACCCGCACTTCGTCGATGAGGATGCGCTGGGGGCCGTCGGCGTTCCAGAAGGCCACCCGGATGTTGTCGTAGGACTGGTTGCGCGGGGCCTGCAGGTCGAGGTAGACCTCGGCGGGCCAGTCTTGGCCGACTACGCGCTGCAGCCTGATAAAGCCTTCCTTCACCTTGTCGTCGCCCTGCCGGTAGCTGACCACCAACTGGGTCATTTTCCAGGTGTCCCATTCCTTCTGCACGCATTTGGCGCGGGCGCGCACCCGCACCCACTGCACGTCGTTCTGGAAGATATTGATGCGGTAATCGGGGCTGGACTGGTGGGTTTGGTCGAGGGCCAGCGAGCAGCGGCCCTGCAGCGCCGGCGTGCCGCAGCCGGCCGTGGTGTCCTGCTCGAAATCCGTGTGCCACAGCTCCCGCACGTTTTTGCGGTCGGAGTCATTCACCAGCTGGTCGGGGTTGTCGAGGAGCCAGAAGGTGGAAACCGGCACGGCGTTGCGGCCCACCACCTGCCAGAAAAACGACCGGGTCATGTCGCCGGCCGCAATCAGGCCGGAGCCGCCGTGGGCCTGGTGCGTCATCCAGAGGTTGTAGTAGATGCCAAGCAGCAGCAGCACGGCAAAGGCAGCCACGCGCACCCGCTGGGCGAGCAGCCAGCTCATGGCCGCGGCCATGGGCCAGGCCAGCACGGGGTAGCTCTGCACCATGGCCCGCTGCCCCAACGAGCCGCCATACCACCAGATGTCCCAGGCAAACGTGACGTAGATGAACAGCACCGAGTAAATCAGCATGGCCCAGAAAACCTCCGGGTAGCGCCGCCACAGCGCCCCGAAGCCCAACAGGGCCACGGCCATCAGCGGCGAGTAGGTCAGCCAGCCGCTGCGGAAGCTGAAGATACCGTCGTAGAGGTGGGGCCGCAGCCAGCTGAAGCTTTGGTCGCCGTAGCTATACACCAGCCAGCGCCCCGTAACGTAGTGCCAGTAGAGCGGCTGGATGCTGCCGATGGCCGCGCCAGCCAGGCCGGCCAGCAGCAGATGCGGCAGGTGCCGAAGCCAGAACGCCAGCCGGGCCGCCAACACCTGCCGGTCGGGCCGCAACCCCCACAGAATGGGAATCAGCGACGCCAGCACTTCGGTTGGGCGGGTCAGGGCCATCAGGCCGCACACCGCGCCGATGGCCAGGGCCCGGCCCAGCGTGGGCCGCTTGTAGAATGCCTGGGTGAGCAGAATCAGGCCCGCATACAGCGTAAACAGCCAGTTATGCGTCATGGCCGAGTCGATGGCGGCGTAGTTGAGGTAGTTGGAGCCCAGGGCCAGCACTACCAGCGTCAGGGCCGTGGCTTCCTCACTGAACCGCCGCCGCAGCGCATACCACACCAGCACAAAGCCCAGAATAGCCACCAGTTCCGCGCCTAGCTGCAAACTGAGCTGATACGGCGCCGAAAACCCGTCGGCCGGGTAGCCCAGCGTCTTGGCGGCCAGGTGGCCGGCCGCAAAAAAGGGTAGGCTTTGCACGGCCAGCCCCGCCGGATACTTCATCACCTGGTTGCCGCTGGTCGAGTCCAGGTAGGCCTGGTTCTGGTAGGGGTCGGGCGAGTATTTCTGGGTGATGGCCGGCAGGAAATCCAGCTTCTTCAGGTCGTGGTAGATAAACGTAGCCGGCAGATACATGTAGTACCCCGACGCGTCCCAGCTGATCAGGGCCTCGGTCTGGGGCTTGTTCCAGCGCGGGTAATACCAGAAGGAAGTCAGCAGGATAGAGGCGGAGCAAACCAGCAGCACCCAAAAGGAAAGAGACTTGCGAAGAGGCATTACGACAAAAGCTGGCCGATAGGCATGAGCCGGCAAATTGCTCAAAAATCGGCAGGATAAGCCCAGCCATCCGCAAATCAAGGCTGGTGGAAAACGGAGGTGTGGGCCAATTTTTCGCGTTTTGCCAGCTACTCGGCGGTAGAAAAATTACTCGCTGCGGTACACCACACCCTGCTTCATCACAAACCGCACGCGCTGCATGGCGTTGATATCCTGCACCGGGTCGCCGTCCACGGCCACCACGTCGGCTAGCTTGCCGGGCTCCAGCGTGCCCAGGCTGCTCGTCTGGCCCAGCAGCTCCGCCGCTGATACCGTGGCGCTGCGCAGGGCCTCCAGCGGCGGCATGCCGGCCTCCACCATGTAGCGGAACTCCAGCGCATTCACGCCGTGCCGGAACACGGCCGCATCCGTCCCGAAGGCAATCTTCACCCCGGCCTTGTAGGCCCGCCCAAACGTGCCTTGCAGCTTGGGCCCGATGGCCAGCGCCTTGGGCGTCACGAGGGCCGGGTAGTAGTTCGGGATTTTGGCCGAGTCGGCCACCGACTTGCCGGCCGTGATGGTGGGCACGTACCAGGTGCCGTATTTCTTCATCAGCTGCATGGTTTCGTCGTCCATGAGCGTGCCGTGCTCGATGCTGGTCACGCCGGCCCGGATGGCGCGCTTCATGCCCTCGGCGCCGTGGGCGTGGCAGGCCACGTTCAGGCCCAGGTCGCGGGCCGTCTGCACGATGGTGCGGATTTCCTCTTCCGTCATCTGGGCGCTGCTGCCGTCTTTGGCCACGCTCAGCACGCCGCCGGTGCTGGCAATCTTGATGAGGTCGGCGCCGCGCTTGTACTGCTCGCGCACGGCCTGCCGGCCCTGCTCAGGGCCGTTGGCCACGCCGTCGGTGGGGCCGGGTATGCCCATCAGGTCGAGGCGGTAGCCGTTGGTGGGGTCCATGTGGCCGCCGGTGCCCGATATGGCCTTGCCCGCCGTGAAGATGCGCGGCCCCACCACCTGCCCCCGGTTGATGGCGTTGCGCAGGGCAATGTTCACGCCCGAGCCGCCCAGGTCGCGCACCGTAGTAAAGCCCGAAAGCAGCGTCACGCGGGCGTGGTCGAGGGTGCCGAAGGCCACGTCGGCCGGGTTCTGGGTGAATTCCTTGAGGTACTGGTCTTTGCTGGTTTCACTTTCCAGGTGCACGTGGCAGTCGATGAGACCCGGCAGCACGGTGCGGTTTTTCAGGTCGATGACTTTATCGGTGGCGCTGGGGGGCGTGGTGTAGCCGCGTTCCACAGCCAGCACCAGGCCTTTTTCCACTACCAGCGTCATTTCGGTCTGGGCGCGGCCGTTGGACCGCATGTCCAGCAGGCGGCCGCAGTGCAGGTAGGTGCGCTGGGCCAGGGCGGTAGCAGGCAGCAGCAGGGTGGCAGCCAGCAGGCCGGGGAGTAGTTTTTTCAGCATAAGCGCAGAGCAAAAGGAGGGTGGGAGAGAAGGCTAGAAAGATACACGAAGAAAAAACGCTGCATGCCGCCTATTTTTCCGGCAATCCGTATCTTTTGCCACCGGTTCGGCACTTTGCGGCGCCAAACCCACCATTCCACCACTTCATCCCTCCAACTTATGGCCACTCCCGAAGAATTTGAAGCCGCCGCCGCCCGCAGCAAAGAGCTGCCCGCCAAGCCCGACAACTCAACCCTACTCAAGCTCTACGCCCTTTACAAGCAAGGCAGCGAAGGCGACGTTTCCGGCGACCGGCCGGGCGGCTTCGATTTCAAAGCCATTGCCAAATACGACGCCTGGGCCGGCGTGCGCGGCAAAAGCCAGGACGAAGCCCGCCAGGAATACGTGGACTTCGTGAACTCGCTGTTCTAAGCGGCAAGTCAGTTTAACACAAAACCGGCCCCGTTCCTTTAGCAGGAGCGGGGCCGGTTTTGCGTCTGGTATCGTCAAGTAGCGCGAACTTTGCAGTTCGTGACCCTGAACGATTACAGCGGCGCGAGGACGCGAACTACAAAGTTCGCGCTACTACCGGCTATACTTTCGGCGCGGGCAGGTCGAAGGCCTTGGCGTCGTGCTCGAAGTGGCCTTTGTGCGAACCGTCGCAGAAGGGCTTGTTGGCGGAGAGGCCGCAGCGGCAGATGCTGATCCGCTCCCGGCCGGCCAGGCCGTATGGCTGGCCCTGGGCGTCTACGAGTTCGAAATCGGTGCCCTCCACGCGGAGGGAGCCATTGCTGAGGACGGTGAGTTTGGTGGTTGCCATAGAGAAAAGGAATGTAGCATAGGCTTCAGCCTGTGCCGGGAAAAAAACTGAGAAAAAAAGCGGGGTTATCGGGCTGAGCTGGAGGGCGACGCAGGCTGAAGCCTGTGCTACAGCAGCTCCTTGCGCATTACGTAGTCGTTCATCCAGTAGGGGCCGATGGCAGTGTCTTCCTCGCGGTGCCGCACAAAGCCGGCGTGCTCGTAGAACGCCAGCGCGGGGTTGTGGCGGTTTACGTTGAGCTCCAGAATGTGGCCGCCTGCCGCCCGCACCGCCGTTTCCACGGCGCCCAGCAGCAGTTGCCCAAAGCCCTGGCCTTGGTTTGAGGGCAGGATATAGATCTTGTTGAGGTGATAGGCGCCGGGTAGCTCCTTGGCCGAATAGGAGGCGAAGCCGCCCGGCTGCTGCTCGGCATCCAGCAGCAGCAGAAACTGGTGGCCCTGCTCGGTCATCTGGCGCTGCAGCGAGGCCGGCGTGTAAATCACGCGGTACATGTAGTCGATCTGCTCTTTCGAGATGATGAAGCGGTAGGTGGGTTCCCAGGTGGCTTCAGCCAGCTCAACGATGGTAGGAATGTCGGCCGTAGTGGCCGCCCGGATGGTAGCAGAAGTAGGTTCAACGCGTGACATAGGCCGCAAAAACGGCATTATTTCACGGAAAACCGAACCCAAAACGGTCGGCCACTCGTTTTTGGGCCAGAAGTTGCCTGTTGTGGCATACGGCTACGCTGCTGGTCAGCGTTGCTGATATTCTCCCGTTTTTCCCATCCTCATGAAACCACTTTCCCTCTTGCTAGCGGCTGTGTTCCTGTCGGCTTCGGCCGCGCTGGCCCAGCAAACGCCCGCCCCGAAAGCGCCGGCTACCAAGGCTCCGGCTGCCAAAACTACCCCCAGCACTACCCGGACTACGGCCAGCAGCACGGCCTCAGCCGTGGAGCGCGACCTGCGCATCTTCTCCGACTGGGTGAGCGACAACGTAACCCGCGTGGCCGACGATATTGCCCGCGAAACGCCCCGCGTTACGGAGGAATTCGACCGTCAGAGCAAGCGCATCGACAAGGCCGTGGACAGCCTCACGGTGGAAGGCAAGCGCGAATACGACATCCAGAAGAAGCGCTACGGCTCGTGGCAGTCCCGCCAGGACAGCCTTGACCGCGCCGCCCGCACCCCTGAAACTGCGCAGCAGTCCCAGAATAAGCTACTGGGCGAAAACGCGTCCATCAGCCGGGCCCGTGCCACCGAGCTGCCCGACCTCTACAGCCGCTTCATTGAGGCCACCCGTACCCAGCGCCGCCAGTGGACCGCCGCCGACTGGAGCAACGCCTCCGCCGTGCTGGGCCGCCTGAACGCCCGCTACGAGCAGGTACGCGAGCAGCTGCCGCTGGAAGAGCGGGTCCGCATCCGCTCGTGGCAGGGCGAGTTCCGCACCTTGGAAAAGGCCCGCGACGTGAAAGGCGTAATGGCCGAGTAACACTCACCGATCCTCGTAACCGCAACCCCGGCAACGTACTATGGCAGTGCGGTGCCGGGGTTGTTGCTGTTTGGGCTGGTAGGCTACAGGTAGGTAAGCAGCCACTCGTAGGCGGAATCGGCATCGTATAAAAGCCGGATGGCCACGTGCGGGCGGATGCGGGTAAAGAATTCCAGCGCCGCCAGTTGGTTGTGCATGTCGGGTGAGAAAACGTAGGCGAAGGCCCGCATGCCGTGAACCTATCTGCTTCCGACTTGCGGCGGGTTGTGTACTTTTGTGGTTCGGGCCGGGCCAAGGCGGCTGGCCGCCTTTTCTATCAGACGTATGCACATTGCCATCGTCGGCAACATTGGGGCCGGCAAAACCACGCTGGCCAACAAGCTGGCCCACCATTTCAACTGGGAAGTATTCCTGGAGGACGTCGACCACAATCCGTACCTGAAGGATTTTTACGATGATATGCCGCGCTGGGCATTTCATCTGCAGGTGTACTTCCTCAACAGCCGCTTCCGCCAGACCCAGCAGATCAAGAAGCTGCAGGCAGCCAGCAAGGGCGTCATCCAGGACCGCACCATCTACGAGGATGCCCACATCTTCGCGGCCAACCTGCACCAGTCCAGCCTGATGACGGAGCGCGACTACCGCAACTACCTGGGGCTGTTCGAGTCGATGGTGAGCATGGTGGACCCTCCGGACCTGCTGCTCTACCTGCGCGCCGACCTGCCCAAGCTGGTGCAGCAGATCGAGCGCCGCAACCGCGACTACGAAAACAACATCAAGATCGACTACCTCAAGCACCTCAACGAGCACTACGAGGAGTGGATCAGCAGCTACAAGCACGGCAAGCTGCTCATCATCGACGTCAACAATCTCGACTACGTCAACAACCCCGAAGACCTGAGCGTCATCATCGAAAGCATCAACAGCACCCTGTTTGGGCTGTTTTAGAGCTTAGGGAACAGCGCTTGGTGCCTAGGGCTTAGGGTATAAGTGAAAGGCCCCGCCGTAACCCGGCGGGGCCTTTCACTTATACCCTAAGCCCTAAGCCCCAAGCCCTAACTCTTCATGGCTTCATTGAGGAAGCGTACGAACGGCTGGGCGGCACGCCAGGATTCCAGTACGCGGGCCGGAAAATCGGGGCTTATTACCTCCGCATCGGGGATGGCGCGCCACACAAAGAAGCGCTTGAGGCGCAGCCACTCAATATCGGGGTCGAGCCGGTCGTAGCCTTTGGGGGCGGTTTTGAGGGCGTCGCTGGGGTCGAGGCCGGCCGGGAAGTGGCGCTTGAATTCGGGGTCTTGGAGCAAAGCATGAAACGCCGGGCCGTTGTAGTGAATTTCCTGGCGGAGGCGGGCCAGCTGCTGCGGCTCGGGCTCCCAGCGCCCGGCCCCCACGTACGACTCGCCGCCCGGCTCCAGCACCACGTAGTAGCCGGCCCAGGGGCTGTGGCGGCCGCCGGGCTTGAGGCCGGCGCTCATGTGGCGCTTGTAGGTTTCGGGGTCGCGCTGCGAACGGTCGTTTTTGTGCAGGCGGTACATCACCTCGGCCGGCGTGAGGCCGCGGGTTTCGGGCTCGAACTGCTGCAGGCCGTCGAGCAGCGTGCGGAGCAGGGCCATGAATTCGGTGCGGGCCTGCTGGTAGTCGGCCCGGTGCTCGTCCATCCAGGCTTTGTGGTTGTGGGTGGCCAGCTCGCGCAGAAACGCTAGCACCAGTGCTCGGTCCATGGGGCAGAAATAAGTGAAAAGCTACCCCTGATACGACAGGCCGGCTTTTCAGATGCTTCCGCGGGCGTGGTTTGTGGCCTATTTGCGCAAGGCCTGCGTCGTCGACAGCGGCTGTCGGTCGTTGAGGGCCCAGCTAAAGGGCAGGAAATCAACCGGGGCGGTGGCCGCCACGGGCATGTGGGCGTAGCGGTTGATGAACTCCAGCAGCTGCGGTCCGCTCCCGAACTCGGTAGCGTAGAAACTGAACAGGCCGGACAGCTGGAGTTGGGGCCCCGCGAGGGTATTGCGGCTGGGGTCATTGAGGAAGTGGCGGGTTTGCCGCTCCAGCTGCTGCGGCAGCTGTCCGCCGTCGTAGGCCTCGGGCAGCAACTGCGGCCCCGAAACCGCGCCCTGCACCAGCGCAAAGTGCAGGCGCGGGTCGTGGAAGCGCGCCGTCAGTTTTTCGCGCTCAATCTGATTGAGCGAGTACTGCTGGCCGCCTACCTCCACGCTGGGCGCTTCCCACAACGAATGCACCTTGCCTTTCAGCCGAATATCGTTGACGTTGCTGAGCGGGTAATACTGCAGCACCAGGTACACCGTGGCGGCATTGTAGATATTGATCCAGTAGGCCTCCTGGTCGGCAGCTGACCAGCCAGCCGCTTCGGGCGACACTTTGCGCTGGGCCAGCAGGTAGTCGAGCAGCCGGTCTTCCTGCTCCAGCAGGCCCTGGTAGTTCACCAGCCCCTCGGGCGTTACGTACTGGTGCAGCAGCTCGTCCCAGGGGGCGTGCAGCTGGGCGCTGGAAAGCGTTTGGGCCACGCCAGCCAGGGGAAAGCTACCCGCAAAAAACAGAAGCAGAACGACAACCCGGCCGGCAAGCGTACGCGTCATAGAGAAAGAGTAAGTGGGAAAACAACAGGTGTGCAGCCCGAAGGCCAGCCAGCATGCAGCCATGCCGGGTAGTGCAGATTGTAGCGCGGGAGGGTATTATGACGGTATTGTAATCAGACGACGTAGCGAAACAAGTCTGCCTGATCTTCTTAAAACACAAGAAAAAGCGTAAGAATTAGCAAATGTACATATTTCAAGGATATGTACAAACTGCTGAAAATAGTCTGATAACTGAACGGCATTGTGCTGCCCCGTTGCTGCCCGAAAAGGCTGTGGCAGCAAATCAGGCAATAAGGCTGGCTGGCTTATTTCAGGCTTGATACCTGCAGCGCATAACCCACACGGAGCAGGCCGCGGCCGCGGCCGGTTACATTTTGCCCGAACATCACCTTGCTGCCTTGGGTGCGGTAGGTGGCCAGCGTGCGCAGCGGCTCACCTGCGGCATTTTTCTCGGCCGACTGCTGGTCGATGGTGGTGAGCACGCACCGGCCGCAGGCGCGCACGGCCCGAAATGGTACGTCGCCGACCTGGAATTCGGCCCAGGTATCTTCCTCGAACGGGGCACCGCCGCTGAACACGAGGTTGGGCCGGAACCGGTCCATGGGCACGGGCTCGGCGAGGCGGCCGTTGAGCTCGTCGAGGGCGCTCTGGCCGATGAGCAGAAAGGGGTAGCCGTCGGCGAAGCTCACCAGCTGACCTTCGGGGTTATGTTCGGGCTCCACGTCGCGGCGCACCATATCCGACATGTACACCAGCTTGCAGGGGCGGCCCAGCGCCTCGCTCACCCATTCGTCGGCGGCGCGGGTGCCGCGCCAGGCAAACACCATATCGTCCCAGATGGTCACGAACAGCGTGCGCTCGGGCGTGGCCTCGAAGGGCACGTACAGCGGCAGTAAATCGGGCCGTTGGGCGTGCGTGAGCAAGAAGCCGTTGTAGGCCGGCGCCACCCGCAGCAGGGCCATATCGGGCGTCTGGCGCTGGGTCATGAACTGGTTCTGGGCATCAACCAGCAGCCAGCGCCGGTCGTGGCGCAGGCCGCGGGGCGTCACTTCGGCCTGGGTGACCCGAATGCCGCCCAGCGACTTGACGGGGTAGATATAAAGGTCTTGCAGGAGGAGCGGTGCGGCCATGCGGCAAAGGTAGGCGTGAAACGCTGAGGTAAAAGTCCGTTTTGCCAAACGTAGCAGCTCAACATAACGGCTTTACCACGCTGGCGAGATGCTTCGGCTGCGCCTCTGCATGACGTTCAGTACTGTTTCTAGTGCAAAGGCCGCTTCTTGATCATGCCGCCCTTGGTGTCTTTCACGCTGTGCATGACAATGAAGGCCTGCCGGTCAATCTGGTCGATTTCGCCCTTGAGGCGCGAGAGTTCCAAGCGGGTGACGACGGTAAACACGATTTCGACGGGGTTAGGCTGGTCGCCGTGGGTGCCGTAGCCGCGCTTGCCCATGTACACGGTGGCGCCGCGGCCCAGTTTCTCGGTAATCATGCGCCGGATGGCATCGGAGCGGCCCGAAATGATGGTGACGCCGGTGTATTCCTCGATGCCGTCAATCAGGAAGTCAATGGTTTTGGCGGCCGAAAGATAGGCCAGAATGGAATACAACGCCGTTTCGATGGATAGCACATAGGCCGCCACGGCGAAGATGCCAATGTTGAAAAGCAGGATAATGTCGCCGACGGTGAGGCTGGTTTTCTTGCTCAGGAACACGGCCAGGATTTCGGTGCCGTCGAGCACGCCGCCGCCGCGCATAGCCAGCCCGATGCCCGCCCCGAGGAAGAAGCCTCCAAACACGGAAATCAGCAGCTTATCCTGCGTCAGGGTGGGAAACGATACTACCAGCAGCACTGCGGCCAGGGCCAGGATGGCGCACAGCGACTTGAAGGCCAATGTGCGGTCCATCTGGAAGTAGGCCATAATGATGAACGGCGCGTTGATGACGATAATCAGCAACGACAAAGGCAGGCCAGTGAGCTGGCGCACCAGCAGCGAAATGCCCGTCACGCCGCCGTCGATGAAGTCGTTGGGCAGCAGAAAGGCCTTAAGGCCGAATGCGGCCGACAGCACCCCCAGCGCCAGATACATGGCGCTGAACAGGTGGTGCCGGAACCAGCGGCGGGCGGCGGCGGCCGTGCGGCGCGGCCGGCGTTTCAGGGGGCGTTTCGGTTTGCCCAGCGGGGTGTCGGGGGTGGTCTTATTGCGCAGTTTATCCAAGAAAATAAGTTGAGGTATGAGCATACAAATCAGGGTGAAGCGTCCTTTATCATACGCCCCTGGTGCCTAAACGTTGAAAAATCAGGCAAGTGCGCCGGCTTTGGCCCGGATTTTGGGAACGGCCGCCACCAGTGCTGCCGGAGGTAGCGACCCGCTATATCATTCCATAAATCACTATGAAACAGTACAACTTTCTGCAGGGCCGCCTGGGCCGCTCCGACTATATGCTGCGGCTGCTGCTGGCCCTGGTGCCGTTGTTGCCGGCCAGCTTCCTGCCGGCGCCGCAGGTCTGGTATCAGGTGCTGCTGGCCGGGCTGGTGCTGGCCGTCAGCACGGCCCTGGCGGCGCTGTTTTCGGTGCGCCGCCTCCACGATCTGTATCTGAGCGGCTGGTACGCGCTGGCCCTGCTGGTGCCCGTCGTGAACGTGCCGGCCTGCGTGCTGCTGGCGGTGCTGCCTGGCACGGCCGGCCTCAACCCGTGGGGGCTGCCCACCGGGGCGCGGCTGCAGCCTGAGCCGGTGCCGGCAGAATAGCCGCGCAGCAGCGGCTTCAGACAGGAAACCGGAGCCGCTACGGCAAGAGCACCAAAGCCGCGTAGCGGCGACAGATTCAGTGGAAACATTCTTCCCGATCTGTCGCCGCTACGCGGCTTTACTACTACTGCGGGCTTGCTACTTCGCCGTTTCGGCGTCGGCGAGCTGCACGGCGCGGTAGAGATTCACGAGGCCGCCGGTGCTCGACAGCTCGGCGAAATCCACCGTTTTGCGGGTGCCGGGCTTGAGCACCTTGGTGTGGTACACCACCGCCGACTGCAGGATGATGCGCTTCAGGTCGGTGGCGGTAAGGGTAGGGAAATACGATTTCAGCACGGCCGCTATGCCCGATACCACCGGCGAGGCCATGCTGGTGCCGCTCTTGTTGCCGTACTGCTGGCCGGGCAGCGTGGAGTAGATCTGGTTGCCGGGCGCGAATACGTCCACGTTTTTACGGCCGTAGTTGGAGAAGTCCGCTACCAGGTTCTGGTCGTTGGTGCGGGCGCTGGCACCCACCGTAATCATGTTCGGCACGGCCTTCCCATCCAGGTACACCGGCGACGGAAACTCCACGTTCACGTCGATGTCGTCGTTTTCGTTGCCGGCCGAATGCACCAGCAGCACGCCTTTGGTGGCGGCGTAGCGCATGGCCGCATCCACGGCCTCACGCTGCGGCGAGTAGTACTTGCCGAAGCTCATGTTGATGATGCTGGCCCCGTTATCCACGGCGTAGCGGATGGCGTTGGCAATGTCCTTGTCCCGCTCGTCGCCGTTGGGCACTGCCCGCACGGCCATCAGGCGCACGTTGTCGGCAATGCCGAGGATGCCGAGCAGGTTGGTGCGGTCGGCGCCGATGATGCCGGCCACGTGGGTGCCGTGCATGGGGTCGGGGCCGTGGTTGTCGCGGTTGCCGTAGCGGCGGTCCTGGGTGTTGGTGGGGTCGTCGCCGATGATGGTGGCGCGCGGGTTGAAGGCCGGGTTGAGGCCGAACTCCAGCTGGCTGCGGCTGTCGTCGAGGCCCTCCTTCATATCCGCCAGCACCGACTCCAGATCGGCGTAGCCGGCAGCGCGCAGGTTGGCGTAGAGGCTGAGGGCGGCGCGGTAGAGGTTGGGGTCGGTGGGGGTGGCGGCACGCAGGCTAGCCGTATCGAGGCGGGCCAGGCCGAGGGCCTCACGGAGGTTGTCGGCGCCCTTTTTATTGACCGTATAGGCTTGGTCGAGCGAAGTGACCCGCTCCTTGTTCTCGGCAATCTTGTCGGCCTGGGTTTTCTTTACTTTCTGATACAGATCATACTCGGCGCGCTTGGCGGCAGGCACGGCGGTACGGGCTTTGCCCTCGTAGAGCGGCCGGAGCCGGGCCACGAGGCGGGTATCCTCATAGGTTTCCACGTCCACGTTGCGGCCGTCGGCGCCGCCCAGGAAGTTCCAGCCGTGCACGTCGTCGACGTAGCCGTTCTGGTCGTCGTCGAGGCCGTTGCCGGCAATTTCGCGCGGATTGGTCCAGAGCAGGCGCCGCAGGTCGGCGTGGGCCGTGTCGATGCCGGCATCAATGATGGCCACCACCACCGGGGCCGAGGGCCGGTTTTTGAGCAGCTCGTCGTAGGTTTTGCGCACGCTCACGCCCATCACGCCGTCGGCGGCCGGGTCGAGCAGGTACCACTGTTGCGGCGGCACGGCAGGCTGTGGGGCGGTAGAAACGGCATTCTGGGCCGTGCCCAGCAGGGGCAGCAGCAGGGCCAAGCCCAGCAGGCGCAGGCGGGAAGGAACGGAAAACGTCATCAGCAGATAGCGAGCGGATACTAAAAGAGGCCTATACGCAGGCAGGGTCTTCACGATCATCACCTGCCAACTTCAACACCACAGACACAGTTCCGCCCCGTCCGGACGCACGAGGAAGTGGGGGCCGGTGTGGTACTACGGCTTTTTCCAGTCGTAATACCACTACCGTTGAACGACAACCAGCCGCGCCGTCCAACGATAGTGATACCACGAGGCCCTTCGGGCAACTCGTGGCACCACTCGTTCCGCCTCCCCGGACAGGGTCGGCCGGGGCGGCTTATCTTCACGCCTTCAAGCTGCCCAAACGTATGCGTACTCGTCTCCTGCACGTCGCCCTGTTGGCGGCACTCTTCATTACTAATTCCTCATTACTAGTTGGCGAAGCCGCCGCCCAGGCCCCCAAAACCTGGTCGTCCAGTGAAATTCTGCTGGGGCTGAAGAAGCTGAACGTGCTGGGCTCGGCCCTGTACGTGGCCGCCCACCCCGACGACGAAAACACCCGCCTGATTGCCTACCTCGCCAACGGCCGCCTCGTGGAAACCGGCTACTTGAGCTGCACCCGCGGCGACGGCGGCCAGAACCTCATCGGCCCCGAACTGCGCGAGGGGCTGGGCGTTATCCGGACGCAGGAGCTGCTGGCGGCCCGCCGCATCGATGGGGGCCGGCAGTTCTTCACCCGCGCCAACGACTTCGGCTTCTCGAAAACGCCCGAGGAAACCTTCACCATCTGGGACAAGGAGCAGGTGCTCTCCGATATGGTCTGGGTGATCCGGCAGCGCCGCCCAGACGTCATGATTACCCGCTTCCCGCCCGACGGCCGCGCCGGCCACGGCCACCACACGGCCAGCGCCATGCTGGCCATTGAGGCCTTCTCGGCCGCCGCCGATCCCAAGCGCTTCCCCGAGCAGCTCCAATACGTGCAGCCCTGGCAGGCCAAGCGGCTGCTCTGGAACACCGGCAGCTTCTTCGTGAAGGCCGGTGACGATATGAGTGGCTACCTGAAGCTGGACGCCGGCGGCTTCAACCCGCTACTGGGGCAGAGCTACGGCGAAATTGCCGCCCGCAGCCGCTCCCAGCACCGCAGCCAGGGCTTCGGCAGCAGTGCTCAGCGCGGCGAGGCCCTGGAGTATTTCCAGCCCCTGAAAGGCGACAAAGCCACCACCGACCTGTTCGAGGGCGTGGATATGACCTGGAACCGGGTGCCCGGCGGCGCGGCCGTAGGGAAGATGATTGACGAGGTGATTCGGAAGTACGACCCGGCCAATCCGAGTGCGAGTGTGGCCGCCTTGGCTGATTTGCACCAGCCTATCTACAAGCTAGCGGGCTTCGGCGAAAAAAAACGAAGTTATGATCCTCTAGTAGGAGCTAAGCTGGGAGCTGTAGATGAGCTGATTCGGGCTTGTCTGGGCCTGCATATAGAGGCCACGGCAGCAGAGCCGTCGGTAGTGCCTGGCCAGCCGCTGCTCCTGACGATAGGCGCACTAAACCGTTCTGTCGTGCCCGTACAGTTGCTGAATGTACAGTTAGGGGAGTATATGCATGGTGGTAATGACTCCACGGTGAAGAAGATGCTTACCAATGAGGGCATCTCGATCCGAATGCGTTATACCGTACCGATGGCCGAGGCAGAGCCGTTGCTACATAAGGTGCAGGTTAAAAAGTTTTCTGCTGCTATGCCTAGCGTATTGAATACCTCGCAACCATATTGGTTAGTGCAGCCGGGAACTACTGGAATGTACCAGGTGAGTGAACAACAGCAACGCGGCAAGCCAGAAAATGAGAGTATGGTAACGGTTCAAATGGCATTTATGATCAACGGGAAGGGAATTCCGCTCACCGTCCCCGTCCAATACAAAAGCACCGACCCGGTGGAAGGGGAGAAGTACCGCCCGCTGACGGTAGTGCCGCCAGTGATGGTGAACGTGGGCGGCCACGCCTACGTGTTTGCCGATAACCAGCCCAAAACGGTACCCGTGACGCTGCGCGCCGGCAAAGCGGGCGTGAAGGGCACCTTGGCCCTGAGCCTGCCCAAAGGCTGGACGGCCGAGCCCGCCAGCATTTCCTTCGAGCTGGCCGCCAAAGACGCCGAGCAGACCGTGCAGTTCCGGGTGCAGCCCGGTGCAGGCGCCGCGGAGGGCAAATCGGAGCTGCGGGCCGTGGCTACCGTGGACGGCCAGGCATACGCGCGCGGCTACCAGACCATTGCCTACACCCACATCCCCACCCAAACGCTGTTTCCGGAAGCCGTGGCCCCGCTGGTGAAGCTGGACCTCAAGCGCAAAGGCCAGGAAATCGGCTACCTGATGGGGGCCGGCGACGAGGTGCCCGACGCCCTGCGCCAGATCGGCTACACCGTGACCCTGCTCAAGCCCGAAGACCTCACCGAGCCGAACCTGCGCCGCTTCGATGCCGTGGTGCTGGGCGTGCGCGCCTACAACACCCTCGACCGCCTCAAAACCCTGCAGCCCACGCTGCTCAAGTACGTGGAAAACGGTGGCAATCTGGTGGTGCAGTACGTGGTGAGCCGCGGCACCGTGCTGCCGCAAATTGGCCCCTATCCGCTCACCCTCAGCACCGACCGGGTGACGGTGGAAAACGCCCCCGTCACCTTCCTCAACCCCACCCAGCCGTTGCTCAACACGCCCAATAAAATCACGAGCAAGGATTTCGAGGGCTGGGTGCAGGAGCAGGGCCTCTACTACCCCAGCCAGTGGGACCCTAAGTACCAGACCGTGCTCAGCAGCAACGACCCCGGCGAACCGGCCAAGCAAAGCGCCATCCTGGTAGCCGACTACGGCAAAGGCCACTACATCTACACCGGCCTCTCGCTGTTCCGGGAGCTGCCCGCCGGCGTGCCAGGCGCCTACCGGATATTAACCAATATGGTGTCGTTGGGCAGGTAGCTCGCAAAAGTGGCACGTACTTCAGTCCGTAGCCCCGGGCTGTGCGTGCTAAACTGGTTGCAGGTTTCCCGACCGTGGGGGCTACGGACTGAAGTCCGTGCCACAGCTATACGTGCTATGCTTTATTACTTACGCCTACTGCCGGTTGCTGGGCTTTCTCTGCCGCTTGCTTTGCTGCTGATTAGCGTTGTTGATGCGCCGCTGGCCGAGCTGCTGCACCAATACGGCGCGCCATTGCGGCTGTTCTTTATTGGGGTGATGCAGGTGCATGACGCGGTGGCGGGTAAGCTTCTGACGCCGTGGTTGTGGTTGCTGCTCCTCCTGCTGTTCGTGGTGGCCCGGCTGCGGCGGTGGCCCCACTGCACCATTTGGCTGGTGGCGCTCCTGACGATAATAAGTAGCCAGGGCCTGCGCAACCTGCTGGCGGTGTACTCCAATCGGCCCCGGCCGTGGCAGGTGTTCGAGCATATTGCCCCCGATGGTAGTTTCTGGCAGGCGGCCGGGCGGTTCGATGCGTTTCCTTCGGGGCACGCGGCCGGCGCGGCCGGGTTGCTGCTGCCCTGGGCGTTGCGGTTTCCCAGGGCGCGGCCGTGGCTGCTGGGCTGGCTGGGGCTGATCTGCCTGGGCCGGGTGGTGCTGGAATACCACTGGCTCAGCGACGTGGTGGCGGGCGCGGCGCTGGGGCTGCTGCTCACCTGCGGTTGGGAGCTGGCCACCGGCTGGCTGCGGCCCCGCCCGGTTGGCACGTAGCGGAAACTCTGCGTCACTCTGTGTCTGGGAGTCGAAAGCCGCGTTATTTTGGCGGGTGTTGCCATGCTTTACTTTACCTTCGTTTTCTATGTCTGCTATCCCTGAATCTGAAAAGCCTCCGCTGCTGCCCTCGTGGCGGGCCTGGTACTGGCTGGTGCTGGGCGCGCTGGTGGCGGAAGTAGCCTTTTTCACCTACCTCACCCGCGCTTTCGCTGCATGAGTACCTTCGATTGGCTGGTGCTCAGCAGCACGCTGTTGTTTATTGTCGGCTACGGGGCGTGGCGCACGCGCGGCGCCGGTGCCTCGCTGGATTCCTACCTGCTCGGCGACCGGGACGCATCCTGGTGGGGCGTGGGCCTGAGCATCATTGCCACCCAGGCCTCGGCCATCACCTTCCTCAGTACGCCCGGCCAGGCCTACGACGACGGGATGCGCTTCATTCAGTTCTACTTCGGCCTGCCGCTGGCCATGGTGCTGATTGCGCTGTTTGCGGTGCCCATCTACCACCGGCTCCGCGTCTATACGGCCTACGAGTACCTGGAGGGGCGTTTCGATAGGCGCACGCGCACGTTGGCGGCGTCGCTGTTTCTGGTACAGCGCGGCCTCAGCAACGGCCTCTCCCTGTACGCGCCAGCGCTGGTGCTGTCGGCCATTCTGGGCTGGAACATCATGCTCACGGTGTGGCTGTTGGGCGGCATCATGATTGCCTACACCGTGGCCGGCGGCACCCGCGCCGTGATGGTGACGCAGCAGGGCCAGGTGGCTGTGATTTTCACGGGCATGGTGGTGGCCGGCTACCTGCTGGTGCACTATCTGCCGGCGGATGTAGGCTTCAAGGAAGCCCTGCAGGTGGCCGGCCACCAGGGCAAGCTCAACCTCGTCGATTTCACCTTCGACCCCACGGACCGCTACAATTTCTGGTCGGGTATGACGGGCGGCCTGTTTCTGGCCCTCTCGTATTTCGGCACCGACCAAAGCCAGGTGCAGCGCTACCTGGCCGGCCGTAGCGTGACAGAAAGCCGCCTGGGCTTGCTCATGAACGGCCTCGTGAAGGTGCCCATGCAGTTTGCCATTTTGTTGGTGGGCGTGCTGCTGTTCGTGTTCTACCAGTTCAGCCCGCCGCCGCTCACCTTCAACCGCCCCGTGCGCGACCAGGTGGCGCGCTCCGCCACCTACGGCCCGCAGCTGCGCGAGCTGGAGCAAACCCACGCCACGCTGTTTCTGGCGCGCCGCCAGGCTACCACCCAGCTGGTAGAGGCCCTGCACACCGAAGACCCCGCCCAGCTGGCCGCCGCCGAAACCCATCTGCAGGCCACCACCGCCGCCACCCGCGGCCTGCGCGACCGGGCCCAGGCCCTCATCAAGAAAGCCGTGCCCTCGTCCGAGGCCAAAGACACCGACTACGTGTTCCTGACTTTCGTGCTCAACAACATGCCGCAGGGTTTGGTGGGGCTGCTGATTGCGGTGGTGCTGTCGGCGGCCATGGGCTCGGCGGCGGCCGGCCTCAACGCCCTGGCCTCCACCACCGTCATCGACCTGTACCGCCCCAGCCGCCCCCACGTGGACGAGGCCCACAACGTGCGCGCCTCGCGCTGGGCAGCCATCGGTTGGGGCGTGCTCGGCATCGGTTTCGCCACCTTTGCCGCCCGCCTCGAAAACCTGATTCAGGCCGTGAACATCCTCGGCTCGCTGTTCTACGGTACCATTCTGGGGATTTTCATGGTGGCTTTCTTCCTGAAGCGCGTGGGCGGCACGGCGGTATTCTGGTCGGCCATCGTGGCCCAAACCGTGGTGCTGCTGCTGTTCTGGAAGACCGATATCGGCTACCTGTGGTTCAACATCATCGGCAGCCTGCTGGTGGTGGGGATGAGTCTGCTGCTGTCGGTGGCAGGAAAGAAAACTGTAGCATAAGCTTCAGCTTGTGCCGGGCTTTGCGTGGGGCTCACGATTGCCTCACCCCCTAGCCCCCTCTCCTAGGGGAGAGGGGGACTAGCTCTACAATCATAGCACTAAAAAAAGCCCGCCGGAGTGTCCGGCGGGCTTTTCTGATTTATTGGGCGCCTACTAGATCCAAAAATTAGCAGCTAGTTCCCCCTCTCCCCTAGGAGAGGGGGCTAGGGGGTGAGGCAATCGTCAGGCGCTTACTTGGCGCCGTTCTTCTTGGCCGTGGCGATGATGTCGTCGTTCATCTTCACGTAGTCCATATTTTTGGCGGTCTGGGCCAGGGTGCGCGACTGCTCGGCGGCGGTGAGGGCGCCTTTGTAATCCTTCATTTTCATGCGGATTTTAGCCTCGGTGTGTACGTTCCAGAACTTGGGCTCCTTCTCGTTGGCTTTCTGCATCCAGGCCAGGGCCTGCTTGAGGTCCTTGTCGTTGTCGTAGTAGTAGACGGCGGCGGCGGCCAGGTCGTTGGGGGTGGGCGAGGCGTTTTGGGTTACTTTCTCCGCAATCTGGGCCATTACCTTGGGCTCCACATCGGCGGCTACCTTGAACTTGACGCCGGTTGTCTCCCACTGCAGGTCCACGTTGGCGGTGGCGGGGGTGAGGTCGGTGAAGTTCATGGTGAAGGTTTCCACCGTGGCGGCCGTTTTGTAGGGCTTCACCATAAAGGTGGCCACGTCGTCTTCGGCCTTGAAGCCGTCGACGTTGGCGCCCTGCTTGGTGTTTTTGCTCAGCACCATCTTCCAGGAGGCTTTGCCGGGCACCGTGTACAGGCCATACTCACCGGCCGGCACCTTCTTACCTTCCACGGTCACGTCGTCGGAGAATTTGACGGTGGTAGTTTGGTTGGCGCCCGTGCGCCAGCGCTTGGCGTAGGGCACAATGGCTTTAGAGGTGGAGTCGCCGAACACCATGCGGCCCTTCACGCTGGGGCGCGAGTAGGTGAGGGTGATGTCGGTGAGGCCCACGCGCTGCGTGATGGTGCTTTTGGGGCTGGCCGCGGGCGTGGCAATCTGCGCCTGAGTGGCCATCGGGGCCGCCAGCACTACCAGGCCGGCCGAAATCGAGAGAAGAGCTTTCATGAAAGGGGAAATGATGGAATGGGGTAACGGCCCAAAAGTAGCAAACCCCGCGTTGCAACGCAGGATTTGTGGTATTTCGATAGGTAGCCAGAAGGAAAAATGCTCCGGTCAGCTGATTACGCCATGCTACTGAAACTATAGCTCCTGCACCGGAATCTGGTGCTGCTGCAGCAGCGCCAGCATCTGCTCGGGCGTGGCCGGGGCCTGCAGGCGGCGCAGATCCAGGTAGTAGCAGGCGGCTTCGGTGGGGTAGAGCAGCAGCCAGTCGGGGTGCACCCACACGGCGCGGCGCAGCACCTGCCAGCGCGCCTCAAAGTGGCCGTCGGCGCTGCGGCCGCGCAGCCGTTCGGCATCCAGCTCAAAGCTGATGGGCGCGTGCAGGCCGGTGTTGCGGGCGTAGCCGCGCCGCAGCTGGTAGCGCACCAGCTGCATCCGCACCAGCGCATACAGCACCGCCACGGCCAGAAACACAACGGTGCTTTGGTTGCTGATGCGGCCGGTCCGGCTGATATCCAGCGCCACGCTGCCGGCCAGCAGCAGCACCGCCAGCCCCAGCAGCCAATGGTTGAAGCGGGTGCGGGGCCGCTGCCGCCACAGCCGGAAGTTCACGGCCACAAATTCATCGGCCGTCATCCGGACGCCGGGCAGTAAAAGCGGGTAGGTAGTAGGCACGGGCTAGCGGAGAGGAATAATGAGGGACATTACACCGACTCCACCAACTGGTGGCGCTCGTTTTTCACCACGTTGGCCAGCGTCCAGGGAATTTCCTGGCTGAAGGCGTGCTGGCGCACCGGGCAGTCGGGCAGAAGGCAATGCGAGCAGGCCGAGAAGATGCAGGGGTCGGCATGCACGAACATTTCCACGTCCACCTCGAACCGGTCGCGCACCAGCTCCTCGATGCGGTGCACTTCGGTGTGGGTTTCTTCCAAGCTGAAATAGTAGGGCATGGTCACGTGGCAGTCGATGTGCAGGTTGGAGCCGTAGCGCTGCACGCGCAGGTTGTGCACATCAATCCAGGCGGGGCGACGCTGCTGCTGCAGTTCCGTTATCACCTGCAGCACGGTGGCCTCGTCCGATTCGTCCATGAGCCCGCCCACCGAGCGGCGCACCATGCGGTAGCCGTTCACCACGATAAACAGCCCCAGGATAACCGAGGCCGCGGCGTCGAACACCACCTTGCCCGTGAGTATCACCAGCACCAGCGCCAGACACGAAACCAGCGTGCTGACGGCATCCAGGTACAGGTGCTGCCCATCGCCGACCAGCGCCAGCGAGTGGTGCTTGCGGCCCGCCCGCACCAGCACGAAGCCCACCAGCAGGTTGACGACGGCCGTAGCGGCCAGCAGCGCCATGCCCCAGCCCGGCTGCTCCAGCGCGTGCGGCGCCAGCAGAGCCTTCACGGCCGAGTAGAAAATGTAGCCGCCCGCCATCAGAATCAGCCCACCCTCAAACCCTACCGACAGGTGCTCGATTTTGCCGTGGCCGTAGGGGTGGTTTTCGTCTTTGGGCAAACTGGCCAGGTACACGCTGTAGAGCGCAAAGCCGCTGGCCACCACGTTGATAATGCTCTCCAGGGCATCGGTCAGGACGGCCTGCGAGTGGGTGAGGAAGTAGGCGTAGAATTTCACCAGCACCAACGCCACACTCACCACGAGCGAAAGCAAAGCCAGACGTTGTTTGAGGCGGGTGACGGTCATGGTTAACGAAAATCGGATATGCCCGAAGTAGGGAAGGACAAGACAAACATAAGCCGCTCCGAATTCCGGAGCGGCTGAAAAATATGCTGGCTGCGCCGGAGCGCTACGCTCTATACTGCCTAGCTCATCTCAAACTGCAGCTTGAGCAAATTAGCATACAGGCCATTATCGGCCTGCGAAAGCTCCTCGTGGGTGCCCTGCTCCACAATGCGCCCGCCGTCGATTACCAGAATCTTATCCACCTTGCGGATGGTGCTCAGGCGGTGGGCGATGATGATGCTGGTGCGGTGCTGCATCAGCTCGTCCATGGCCTGCTGCACTAGCTTCTCGCTCTCCGAGTCGAGGGCCGAAGTGGCTTCGTCGAGCAGCAGGATGGCCGGGTTTTTCAGGATGGCGCGGGCAATGGCCACGCGCTGGCGCTGCCCGCCCGAGAGCTTGATGCCCCGCTCGCCCACCAGCGTGTCGAGCCCCTCGGGGAAGGAGCTGATGAACTGCCAGGCGTTGGCTTTGCGGGCCGCCTGCATGATTTCCTCGTCGGTGGCGTTGGTTTTGCCGTAGGCAATGTTCTCCCGGATGGAGCCGCCGAACAGGATGGTTTCCTGGGGCACGATGCCGATGTGGCGGCGCAGCTCCGTCAGGTCATACGACTGGATGGGGCGGCCGTCGATGGTGATCTGGCCGCCGCTAAGCTCGTAGAACTGCATCAGCAGCTGCACAATGGTGCTTTTGCCGGCGCCCGAGGGGCCCACCAGCGCAATTTTCTCGCCGGCCCGGATGGAGAAGGTAATATCCTGCAGCACCGTCAGATCGGGGCGGGTGGGGTATTGGAAGGCCACGTGTTCGTAGGCGATGTTGCCCTGCAGCTGGATGGGCTGCGCGCCCGGCTGGTGGGTAGGTTCGGTGGGCTCGTCCAGGATTTCCAGAATCCGCTCCGAGGCGCCCAGCGTGCTTTGCACCTTGCCGTACAGCTCGCCCAGGCCCGCCACCGAGGCCCCGATGAACATGGTGTACAAAGCAAACTGCGTTAGGTCGCCGATGGTCATCTGGCCGGCCTGCACCAGCGTGGCGGCGCGCCACAGCACCAGCACAATGCCGCCGAACAGGCCAATGATGACGAACGACACGAAGCCGCCGCGGTAGAGGTTGCTTTTCAGCGCGGCCCGCACGGTGTTAGAGAGAGAGGCTGTGTAGCGCTGGGTTTCAAACTGCTCGTTGGTGAAGGCCTTCACCGTGTTGATGCCCTGCAGGGTTTCCTCCACGATGACGTTGGTTTTGGCCAGCTCGTCCTGAGTGGTTTTGGCCAGCCCCCGGATTTTCTTGCCGAACACCATGGCCAGCACCACAATCGGCGGAAACGTCAGCAGCATAAACATCGACAGCTTCACCGACACTATCATGATAAACACGATGCCCGCCAGCAGGGTCGTCACCTGCCGGAACAGCTCGGCCAGCGTCAGGGAAAACGAATCCTGAATGATGCCCACATCGGAGGTAATGCGCGAGGAGATGGCGCCCACCCGATTTTTCTCGAAGTACGGAATGGGCAGCGTCACGAACTTGCGGTAGAGCGCCTGCCGGATGTCGCGGACGGTAAACTCGCTCACCTGCGTGAAAAACCAGATGCGCCCGAACGAAAACAGGCCCTGCAGCAGAATCAGTCCCGCAAAACCCAGCGCAATCTGGTTGATGGAAACGGCTGTGCCGTTGGGCAGCACTACTGGGTTGCCGCTGGCGGCATCGGCCAGCTTGCCAATCAGCCACGGGAAGGCCAGGGTGCTAAAGCTGGATAGCGTCAGCAGGACCGTGCCCACGACAAACTTGGCGCGGTAGGGCAGCGTGAAGCGGAAAATCCGCAACCCCTGCCGGAAGCTTTCCTTCGATAATTTCTTTTTCGGCACGTCCGGATCAAGGGTTGCGCCGCTGGTATTCATTCCGCTTCGGGCCATTCTGTATATAGAAGTGAGACGGGAGACGTAAGAAGTGAGGCTTGTCGGGCGTCAACAAGATGACAACCGCCAAGTCTCACTCCTGACTTCTTCTATTTCAACTCGTTAGTCAAATTTGGGTTTTCCTTGTTCCACCTTCAGGATCTGGGAGTTGCCGAACGGCACCGGCAGGCGCACCTGCACGGGCACCGGCTCGCCCTTGCGGGTGGCTGGCTTCCAGGCGGGCATGAGGGCCAGCACCCGCAGCGCCTCCGCGTCGCAGTCGGGGGCCAAGGATTTGGCCACCACCGGGTTGGTCAGGCGGCCATCGGCCCCGACGGTAGCTGTGACTTCCACGTTGCCGGTAATACCCTTGACGCGCGACGCCTCCGGATACTGGATCTGCTGCTGAAAAAAAGCGCCCATGGCCTGCGCACCGCCCGGATACTGGGGCGCCACGTCGGGCCGGTTGGCGGCCGGGCGGGCCTGCGCCTGCATACGGCCGGCTTTCAGCTCAACCGGCGCTTTGGGCGCGGTCGGCTGCTGGGCCTGCGCAGCGTGGGTGGCCACTACCGTCAGCAGAAAGAGGAAGAGGTGTTTCATAGGAGGAAGGGTGCCGCGAAATTCTGTTTCGCGACGAGCAGCGCGAGTGTCCGATACTGCGCAGCCCGCGCAGATGGTAACTACTCGCTCCGCTCGTCGCGAAACAGAATTTCGCGGTACGTGGCGCAAAGGTACGGCTACTTCCCCGTAAACACTCCTTATAAAGCAGGGTTCAATTCGGCGGCGGCGCGGGGGCGCGAAACGGCCAGCAGCCCCAGGAACGTGAGCAGGCCGTTAAGAATCAGAATCTCGAACCCGAACTCATAGCCCCACCAGGCCTTGGAGTTGGCATTGATGAACCACGTAACGAGCGGGGCGGCCACGCACACGGCCGGCACCAGCCGATCGTGCAGGCCGCGGCTCATAAACAGCCCGAAGGAGTACAGCCCCAGCAGCGGCCCGTAGGTGTAGCCGGCTGCCTTAAACACGGCCGTAATGACGCTCTGGTCGTTGATGGCGCGGAAAATCAGGATGATGACGATGAGCACCAGCGAGAAGCCGAAGTGCGTAAGCTGCCGCACGCGGGTCTGCTTTTTCTCCTCGTATTGCTTGATATTGAGCATATCCACGCAGAACGAGGTGGTGAGGGCCGTCAGGGCCGAGTCGGCAGAAGCGTACGTAACGGCAATAATGCCCAGGATGAACACGATGCCCGCAAACAGCGTGAAGTGGCCGGTCGCCAGCAGCGGAAACACGTTGTCGCCGATGATTTTGCCGGTGACCGGGTTGATGGGCAGCGCAATGCCCTTGGCGGCCGCGTATTGGTAGAGCAGCACGCCCAGCGACAGGAAAAACACGTTCACCACCACAATGGCAATCGTGAACCAGAACATGTTTTTCTGGGCGTCGGCCAGGTTACGGCAGCTCAGATTCTTTTGCATTAGGTCCTGGTCGAGGCCGGTCATGACGATGGTGATGAAGGCGCCCGAGGCGAACTGCTTCCAGAAGAACTTATCGTCTTTGGGGTCGGAGAAGTAGATCTGTGACATGCTGCTTTCCTTCACCGTTTTCACCAGCCCGGCAAAGCCCAGGTTCAGCTCATCGGCCATCAGGTAGATGCTCACGCCCACGCACACGAGCATGGCCATGGTCTGGAAAGTATCGGTCCAGAGGATGGTTTTGAGGCCACCGCGGAAGGTGTAAAGGTAAATCAGGAAGATGCTGACCGTGACGGTGACGGCAAACGGCACACCCAGCCCGTCGAACACGGCCAGCTGCAGCACGCCTGCCACCAGAAATAGCCGGAACGCCGCCCCCACGGCCCGGGAAATCAGGAAGAAAAACGCCCCGGTTTTGTAGCTCCAGAACCCAAACCGCTGCTCCAGATAGGTGTAGATGCTCACGAGCCGCAGCCGGTAGTAGAGCGGCATCAGCACGGTACCAATCACGAGGTAACCCACAATGTAGCCCAGCACCACGGCCATGTAGCTCCAGCTCTGCGTGGCCACCATGCCCGGAATGGAAATGAACGTGACGCCCGACAGCGAGGTGCCAATCATGGCAAACGCCACCATGTACCAGGGCGCGTTGCGGTTGGCAATAAAGAACGACTCACTCGTGGCCTTGCGCGACGTGAGAATCGAAATAATAATGAGAACGACAAAGTAGCCCGCAATCAGGCTCAGGATCAGAGTAGGAGACATAGGGCAAAGCTAACAAAGAACGTCATGCAGAGGCGCAGGCGAAGCATCTCGCCAATGTAGTAACTGATTTTGCCACACTGACGAGATGCTTCGGCTGCGCCTCTGCATGACGTTCCCGATGAAACTACTCCCAGTCCTGCCAGTGCAGCACCTCGCCCACGGCCGGGGCGTGCAGCTCGCCGCGGAGCATGCCGCCGGCCGCCACCTGCTGCAGCTCGCGCAGCGGCTCGGAGGCCGGCTCGTCGCTCAAATCGAAGGTGCCGTAGTGCATGGGCACCACGTGGCCGGCGCGCAGCAGGTTGGCCGCCTTGGCCGCTTCGTGCGGATTGACGTGGCTCATCTGCATCATGTAGGCCGGCTTGTAGGCCCCGATGGGCATCAGCACGACATCCAGCGGCCCGAATTGCTTCTCGATTTCCTCGAAGTGGCCGGCCATCGAAGTATCGCCGGCGAAATAAATCGTGCGGCCGTCGGGCAGGCGCAGCAGGAAGCTGCCCCACAGCACCTGGTTCAGGTCGGCGAGCCCGCGGCGGTGCCAGTGTGAGGCGGGCAGGTAGAACAGCTCGAACGGCGCTTCAGGGCCCAGCTCGTACTGCTGCCACCAGCCGGCTTCCTGCACCGGCAGGCCCGGGGCCAAACGGCGCAGCAGCGGCGTCATGCTCAGCGAAGTCAGCACCTGCGCCTGCGGATTCTGGCGGGCCAGCAGCTGCATGGATTTCTCGTCGAGATGGTCGCGGTGGCCGTGGCTGAGCAGCAGGAAATCAATACTGGTAAGATCTTCGGGTCGGCAGGGCAGGGCGTGGCGGCGGCGCAGCCCCAGCGACGAGAACAGCAGCGGATCAAAAAGCAGCGTGCGGCCGGCCACCCGCAGCACGAAGCTGGCGTGCCCCAGCCACACGAGGCCATCGTCCTGGCCCCGCAGGAATTCGGTGCAGTCAACCACGTCCGGTGTCCAGAGGTCGGCTTTCTTTTCTTTTTTCTGCGGATTCTCGCTCAGCTGCCACTTCAGCAACGTACCAAATGTGGGCTCATACAGCTCCTCGCCGTTGCAGTATTGCCGGCCAATCATCTTGTTGCCGGGATAGTTGGGTTTGATGATGGGCAGCTGCGGGTTGCTGACGTAGCGCGGGGCGGAGGCCATAGAGCGAAATGAAGCCGATAGGATGCCAAAGAAACAACAAAGCCCCGGAAGGTTCCGGGGCTTTTGTGCTGCAGCTGCGGCCAGAAAATCTTACCAGAACCCGCCCGACAGTCCCGGCGCGTAGCCCGGGAAGTTGGTGCCCTGGCCGTTGCTCATGCGCAGCCCACCCGAAATAGACAGGTTTTCGGTAATCAGGTAATCGGCCCGCAAGCTCATGCCCGAGCCCATGCTGCCGAAGCCGGCGTAGGGGTTGATGCGGGGCTGCGTGCCCGGAATTTCCTTCCAGGCCGTGCCTGTGAGGGCCAGCCGCGGCGACACCAGATACTGCGCGCCGCCCTGCATCAGAAACTGGTTGTAGCCGGTCCAGGGGCGCAGCTGGTTGTCGGCGGCGGCGCTGGGGTAGTAGGCCGCGCCGGGCGTGAGGCGCAGGTAGGTGAGGCCGCCGAACACGCTCAGGCGCGGCGTGAGACGGTAGCTGGCAATCGGGCTCACCCAGGCCGCCGTGCCCAGCCGGCCGGCCGTCATCATGCCGGCGCTCAGCTGCACGTTCTGGCGCGGCCCGCGCAGGCCGGTCAGCAGCGGCGTGCCCACGCCGAGCGTGGCACCCGGCAGCGGGCTTTGGGCGAAGGCGCCGCCGGCCAACAGCAGACCGGTAGCGAAAGTGGATAGACGGAGAACAAGCATAACGCAAGGAATCAAGACAACGAACACCCGATAGACGCACGCCGGCGCAGAAAAGTGGCACGAAGCCGGCGCCGCTTCTGAAAAGGTACCACCGGCCCGCCGAAAAGTTGGTATCTAGCGCCGAATTATTCCCGTTGCGTTATGCCTTCCGAGTTTATCCAGTACCAGACCTTTCTGACGGCCGAAGCCGCCCAGCCGCTGCTCCAGCTGCTCAAACAGCAGGAAATCCCCTTCGAAACCAGCTCCGACCAGCACAGCTTCGACCCCGCTTTTGCGTACAACGCCACCCGCGCCCAGTTCACGGTGAAGCTGCGGCAGCAGGACTTCCTGACGGCCCGCGGCCTGGAGGCGGCTGTCAACGAGCAGCGTACCACCGAAGTTGAGGACGACCATTACCTATTTGGCTTCACCGACGATGAGCTGTTCGACATCCTGGCCAAACCCGACGAATGGAGCAACTTCGACGTGACGCTGGCGCGCCGGATTCTGCAGCAGCGCGGCCGCGACGTGTCGGAAGATACTGTGCAGCTGCTGCGCCAGAACCGGCTGGCGGCCCTGGCCCGGCCCGAGAAAAGTCAGCGTACTTGGATAGTGGCAGGCTACGCGCTGGCGCTGCTGGGCGGGGTGATTGGGCTGTTTATCGGCTGGCACCTGGCCTCGCACAAAAAGCTGCTGCCCGACGGCCGGCAGGTGCCGGCCTTTGCCGCCGCCGACCAAACCCACGGCCGCCGCATTCTGGCGCTGGGCGCCGTCAGTTTGGTTATCTGGACGGCGCTGCGCTGGTATCTGCAGGAGTAGCCGTGGCGGGTGGCGTGGCGCGGTTCCAGCCGGCCAGCACCGCCACGGCCGCCAAACACAGCGCAAACCAGGCCCACGGCAGCCGCAAGTCCAGCACCGACAGCGCCCCGAACACCAGCGTGGTAGCAAAGCTGGCCAGCCCCTGAAAGGCCTGATTCAGCCCGAAAATCTCGCCCCGGTCGGCGTCGGTGGTGCGCTGGGCCAGCAGGCCCTCCAGCAAGCCCTGAATCAACGAGAGCGTGAAGCAGTCGATGACGACCAGCACGTAGAGCGCCACCACCGACGTGCCCACCAGCCCGTAGGCGGCCAGCACCGGCACGCCCAGCGCCGCCAGCCACACAATGGCTTTGCGCTGGTTGATGCGGTCGGCGAGGTAGGTGTAGAAGCCGTAGTTGAGGGCAATGCTCAGGGCCCCGAAGAACATAAAGAAGTAGGAGATGCCGCGCGCGTCCAGGTGCATCGGGCCCTGACTGATGAAGGGCACGAAGTAGAAATAATAGCCCGTGCTGAGCGTGAGGGCCACCTGCGTGAGCACAATGCGCCGGATGCCGGGCGTGGTGGCTTCCTTCTCGCGCAGCCGGGCCCAGAGCGTGAGCGGGTTGAGGGCCAGCGCCAGCTCGGTGCGCAGTTCGGCCCCGCGCACGCCGTTGCGGCGGGTGTGGGTTTCGCGCAGCAGCACGCTCAGCACCACGTTCAGGGCGGCCAGCACCACGGCCAGCCGCACCACGTAGGCGGCTTCCTGGCCCGGCGCCACCTGCAGCAGCGTCAGTAATATTCCCGACGCCATCGGGCCCAGCACGAAGCCCAGGGAGATGATGGCGCCCTCGATGCCCAGGTTCTTGAACAGCTTCTCGGGCGGCGAAATATCGGTGAGGGCCGAGCGGACGGTGGCGTACATGCCGTTGGTGAGGCCGTCGGAGGCGCGGTTCACGAAAAACAGGCCCGCCCGCACCGGCAGCAGCAGCGTATTGGCCAGCAGCGTGCCCACCGCCGAAAAGATGAAGATGGGCCGCCGCCCGTAGCCATCAGAAAGCCGGCCCAGCACCGGCGCCGAAAACAGCTGCACCCCCAGAAACAGGCCCGTGCCCATCGACAGCCACAGCTGCGGCTGCGGCAGGCCCCGCACAAACTCCGGCATCACCGGCCCGATGGCCGCCCCCACAATCACGTCGATCAGGATAATGAGGTAAATGTGGGGCAGGCGGCGGTCCTTGGGGGCGGGCATGGCGCAAAGGTAGAGGCTTTGCGCTATGGCACCGGCCGGGATGTTGGGTGTTAGGTTAACCTGCCGCAAACCTCTAATTTGCCGCAACTTTATTACCAACTCTCACTCTATTCTCATGGAAGATTTTACTTCTGAAAACTATCAGGAGCCGCAACCGCAACTCACCCTCTCGCCCGAGGAAGCCTCCCGGGTGACGTCGCGCTTTATGACGCAGGTGTACGGCTGGATGGCCGGCGCGCTGGCCGTCAGCGGGGCCGTGGCCATGCTGGTGGCCGGCTCGGCCACGCTGCAGGAGCTGGTGTTCGGCAACCGGTTTGTGTTTCTGGGCCTGATCATCGCCGAGATTGCGCTGGTCGGTTTCCTCTCGCGCAAGGCCTTCGACTGGTCGGCGGGCACTACCACGGCGGCGTTTATGGGCTATTCGGCGCTCAATGGCCTCACGCTGGGCATCATCTTCATGGTCTACACCATGGAATCTATCAGCTCCACGTTCTTCATCACGGCCGGCACGTTTGGCCTGATGAGCCTCTACGGCTACTTCACCCGCACCGACCTCTCGCGCTGGGGCAACCTGCTGTTTATGGGCCTGATTGGGCTGGTGCTGGCCTCGGTGGTGAATATCTTCCTGAACAGCGAGCTGCTGTACTGGATTTCCAGCTTCGTGGGCGTGCTGCTGTTCACGGCACTCACCGCCTACGACACCCAGAAAGTGAAGATGCTGGCCTTCCTCGGCTACGAAGACGAGGCCACCGACCGCAAAGCCGCCGTGCTGGGCGCCCTCACCCTCTACCTCGACTTCGTGAACCTGTTCCTGTTTCTGCTGCGCCTGTTTGGCCGCCGCCGGTAACGGTAAATATCTGTCATCCTGAGCAAAGTGAAGGACCTTGTTACGTCAGAACGACCATCGTGCATACGAATCGTTCCGACGTGACAAGGTCTTTCGCTTTGCTCAGGATGACAGAATCAGGCCACTCAAGCCGCTACTTCGCCTTGCCGCTCAGCCAGGCTTTGCGGAAGGCCAGCTGCTTGCGGGTGGCCTTGTCATTGAGCACTACTTCCAGATCGGTACTTTCCTGCAGCGTGACCGGCACTGTGCGTTTGCCGTCGCGGGCGCGCACTTCCACCTGCAGCACGTCGCCGGGCTTGTGGGTGGCCAGTAGCTTCTGCACCTGCGGGTTGCCGGTCAGCTTCTGGCCTTCCAGCTTCAGCAGCACATCTTCCCGGTCGAGGCCGGCCAGATAGAGCGGGCTGCCGAGCAGCGTGGTGCCCAGCGTGGCGCTGCTGTCGGCAGGGTTGAACTGCAGGCGGGCGCCCAGCGTGGCCTGGCCGGGGTGGGCGCGGCGCACCAGCAATCCGGCCGAGGCCAGCAGCTCGTCGTACTTCGGCAGCTCGTGGCCGGTGATGTGCTGGCGGAAGAACTGGCCCGCAAACGTGGTGTCGCGGGTGACTTCGCCTAGCACCCGCTGCAGGTCGCGCAGGGTGTAGGGCTTGGCGGGGGCGTAGTTCTGCTGAGCGCCGTGCTGCTGCCAGAGCGTGCGCATATACGTGTCGAGGTCGGTGCGGTAGCGCTGGCGCAGCTCCAGGTCTAGGGCCAGCGCATTGGCCGCTCCGATGTAGTAGTAGCTCAGGTAGGTGTTCGAGCGGTTGTTGGGGTCGATGGCGGCGGCGGCATCCACGAACGGTGCCTGCTGGCTCATGTGCACCGGCGAGTACCGCTTGGGGCCCGGCATGCTAAGCATGGCATCCACGATGCCGGTTAGGGCCTCTTTGCAATATTCCTCGTCGGTGTACACGCCGGCGCGGCGTAGTAGCAGCTCACCGTAGTATTGGGTGAAGCCCTCGGCAAACCACAGGCTGTTGCTCATGTTGGCCCGCTGAAAATCAAACGGCTCCAAATCCTGCGGGCGCAGGCGCTCCACGTTCCAGCTATGGAAAAACTCGTGCGCCACGGTGCCCAGGTTGTCGATGGCCTCGGGGCCGCGCAGCGGGCGGCGGCTGGTCAGGGAGGTGGAGTTGCGGTGCTCCATGCCGTCGCCGCTGGTCTGGGGCAGGTAGTTGGCCACGAAGGTGTAGCGGCCGAAGTCGTACTCCGGCAGGCCGCCGAAGATGGCGGCGGCTTCCTTCACCACTTTTTTGGTGTTGGCGGTGTAGGCGTCCAGCTCGGCTGCGGTGCCATCGTGCAGTACCTTCAGCTCGATGGTGCGGCCGCCTTCCTGCCAGGTGCGCACCTGCTGCTCGCCCAAAGAAGTAGGCGAATCCATGAGGTACTGCAGGTTGGGCGCCTGCCAGGTGGTGCCGGCGGCATCGGGCTGCAGCTGGCTGGCTACCGTCCAGGTGGCGGGCATGGCAAACTGCACCTGCGCCGGCCGCTGCGCCAGCGCGGGGGCGTAGGCCAGCGTAGCGGGCATGTTGAGGTGGGCGTGGCGGGCATCAATGCCGGCGTAGGTGCCGTCGGTCCGGTCGCCGAACAGGGTGTAGGTGAACACCACTGTGCCGTCGTGGCCGGGCACGTCCCAGCCGTAGGGGTCGGGGTGCGTCACGGTCAGAACTTTCCCTTTCGAGTCGATGGCCTGCACATCATACACGTTCTTGGCGAATTCGTGCAGCGCGTAGCGGCCCGGCGACGAGCGGGCCATGCGCACCTGCAGCGGACCGGCGGGCAGCTCCCGAAACGTGGCCGTAATGCGGGCCTCATGATGCGCGGCGTTCGGAAAGGCCACCTGATAGGCGACAGGCGCCTGCGCGGCAGCCGGCCGGGCCAGGGTTAGCGGCAACGCCAGGAAAAGCAGAGCGGCAAATTTTTGCATGGGTAGGGGAGCAGAATGAAGGGAGTGAAGGGCCGTAAATGTAAGATGAAGCGGCTCTTTGCCTGCACACTGCCCCACGCTGCTACTTCACTGCCACACCACGGCTTCCACCATCCCGCCAAAAAAGCGCTGTTCCTGCCCCGGTTGCAAGCCTAGCCGCTTTAGCTCCTGATGAATAGGCGGCAAACGGCGGGCGCTGATGCCGGTAGTGGCTCGAAAGAAGCCGTACATAGCTGTCAGCAGCCCGCGCTGCCACCAGATGCGGGGCGCCGCAAAGTCGGCCAGCAGCCAGGGGGCGCTGGGCTGGCGGGCGTGGTGCAGGCGGGCCACCAGCTGCCGCAGCCGCCCGGGCTCAAATAAATCCAGCAGAAAAAACGTGACGATTACCTCAAACCTCTCTGACGGGTCCAGCGCGGCCTCCGTGCCCAACCGGAATTCCACATGCGCGGCGGCGTCGGCGGGCACCTGCCGCCGCGCGCGGGCCAGCATCCGGGGCGAGGCTTCCAGGTAGAGCACCTGCGCCTGGGGCCGCAGCCGCAGCACCTCGGCCAGCACCCAGCCCGTGCCGCCCCCGATGATAAGCACCCGCGGCGTACCGGCGGGCAAACCGGCTATCAGCGCCGCCTGCTGCGCCGCCTGCAGCGCCCGGCCGTACACCAGCCGCGCCAGCGGGTCGTAGAAAGCGGCTACCCGATCGAAACCGGAATCCGGAAGAATATGTAGCATACGCTTTAGCTTGTGCCGTACAGCACAAAGTGTTTTGTACGGCACAAGCTAAAGCGTATGCTACATTCTTTGCTATGACCAATCATCTGCGCCGGCTGCTGGCCGGCAGTATACTGTTTCTGACCGAGTTTGCCGTGACGGTGCTGCTGGGCATTCTGGGGGTAGTGGGGTTTCTGGCGCTGGGCCGGGAGGTGTTCGACCAGGATGCGGCCACCTTCGACGCGGCGGCGTTCCGGTGGGCGCGGCACCTGCTCGGGCCCCGGCAGCAGTGGGTGGAAGCCGTTACGTTCTTTGCCTCGCGCAACTTCATTACCGTGGCCGGGCTGCTGCTCATCAACTGGCTGCTGCTGCTGCGCCGGCACCGCTGGTACTCGCTGCTGGTGCCGGTGGTGGCGCTGGGCAGCATCACCCTCAACTTGGTGCTGAAGCAGTTCTACAACCGGCCCCGGCCGCTGCTGCCGCTGGTGTCGGCCTCGGGCCTGAGCTTCCCGAGCGGGCACGCCATGATTTCGGCCTCGTTTTATGGGCTGCTGGTGTATCTGGTGCAAACGCACGTGCGGCCCCGCTGGCTGCGCTGGCTGCTCACGGTTCTGCTGGTCAGCCTCATCCTGCTCATTGGCCTAACCCGCGTGTACCTGCGCGTGCACTATGCCACCGATGTGCTGGCCGGCTTCACGGCCGGGCTCGTGTGGCTGGTGGTGGCCATTCCGGTGCTGAAGCAGATTGAAAACCGGGTGAAAAGCCAGTTCAGGAATCAGCCGCAATTAGCTGAAAAACAGCCTGAATAGGCTAAAAAGCGAATTTCTGCAGAAAAATATATCGACTTTTTTCACGCAAAGCTTGTCTGGTGACAAAAGATGCCCCTATCTTTGCAGCATCAAAAGCCACCCCGGTTAGGGCAAACGGCCGCTGATACACAAGATGCGCTTGTGGCGAAATTGGTAGACGCGCTGTCTTCAGGCGGCAGTTCCGCAAGGTGTGGGAGTTCGAGTCTCCCCGAGCGCACGAAAGCCGGTCCAGAAATGGACCGGCTTTTTCGTTTTTACATTGACTGGCGCGGATTTATCCCGGATTACACGGATTTTGTGGACGGCGTGGGCTGGTCGTGGTGCCACGAGTTGACAAAGGCCTCGTGCTACCACTATCGTTGAACGGCGCTAACGGAGGTTGTTCAACGAGAGTAGTACCATGACAGAAAAAGTTGTGGCACCACATCCGTCATGCCCCGCCAGGCCTAACGCCCGTCGACTACAAAATTCGTGTAATCCGTGAAAAACCTGCGTCAATCCGTGCTCCGTGCCCGTTTGCTTGCGCTGCTCAGCTTCCTGACGCTGGAAATACTGCTGGTGAGTGGGGTGTTTCTGGCGTCGCTGGGGCTGTTTTTCTACCTCACGCGGGTCGTGTTCAGTGCCCATTCGCTCACCTTCGACAACTGGGCCATCGGGCAGGCTAATGCGTTGCGGACTGCTTGGCCGCCGGTTACCAATTCGGCCCTGTTCGTGACCTTTTTCGCGTCCTTTCCCTTTCTGGTGGTGGCCGCTGTGCTGCTGCCCGCGGCGCTGCGGTGGCAGGGGCGGAAGCGGGAGGCCCTGGAAGTGTTTCTGGCCGTAGCGGGGGCTTCGCTTTTCAACCAGCTGCTCAAAACGTACTTTCACCGGCCCCGCCCGGCCACGGCGCTGCTACCGCAGCCGGGCCTGAGCTTCCCGAGCGGCCATGCCATGATTGGCATGGCACTTTATGGCTGCCTGGCGTGGCTGCTTTGGCGGCACGGCCGCCATCCGGCCTGGGCCGGGCTGCTCGTGCTTTGGGCCGTGCTCATCGGTTTTACCCGCATCTACCTGCAGGTGCACTACGCCACCGATGTGCTGGCCGGGTTTGCCGCCGGCCTGCTCTGGCTGATTCTGCTGCGCACCGCGCTACGGCTGTACTGGCGCGAAGAGCAGCAGGTGCTCAAGTAAGCCCCAACCAAACCAGCTGCCGCCTTGCCCGCTGCGCCGCAAAACCAAATGACGGCATTGGGAGTATGATACGGCCGGCTGGCGGCAAACGCGCCAACACAACCCCGTTTTTCGTACGCCTATGGCTTCTGCTTCTTCCTGGGAAGCTTCCTTCTATCCCGTTGACTCTTCCCTGCAGTATATGCTTTGGATGTACGAAATGCCTACCTGGCTGCTGGCACTCTGTATCATGGGTGCCACCGTGCTGGTTTCGCTGGTTGGCCTGTATTTCACGCACCGGCGCCTGCATGGCAGCGCCGCCGCGGCCCTCATCGACAATGGGACGGTGGGCTGGTTCTTTTCGGGCGTAACAGTGCTCTACGGCCTCACGCTGGGTTTGCTCACGGTGGCCACGTGGCAAAACTACTCCGACGCTTCCGCCATTGCCTCGCAGGAGGCCGCCTCCCTGGCGGTGCTCTACCGCGACCTGAGTGGCTACCCCGACAGCACCGCTCAGCCCTTGCAGGCCCAGTTGCGCGACTACACCGAGTTCATCGTGCAGAAATCGTGGCCGGCCCAGCGCCGAGGCATGGCCAACGACACCGAGCGCATTGTACTTACCCGGTTTCAGCTGCAGCTGCTGCGTACCGAGGTGCGCACCATGAGCCAGCAGGTGCTGCACGGCGAGGCCATCGAAACCTTCAACCGGCTGGTGGAATTGCGGCGGCAGCGGATTGAGAGCATCAGCTCGGGTGTGCCGGGCGTGCTGTGGGCCGCGGTGCTGCTGGGGGCCGTCATCACCATTGCGTTTTCCTACTGCTTCGTGGTGGAAGACCTGCGGTTTCACGCCCTGCTGACCAGCCTGCTGGCGCTGATGGTTGGCATCATGATTTTCCTGATTGCCGCCCTCGACCACCCGTACCTCGGCGACGTGAGCGTCACGCCTGATGCCTACCAGGTGGTGCTGGACAAGGTGATGGTGCCCCTTTCCGCCACGCTCTGACCACACGCTGCAGCTACACAGAAAAGCCGCGCAACATCCCGCCCGGGGGTAGTTGCGCGGCTTTGCCGGTTAAGCGCGGTGGCCGCTAACTCAATTTGACCTTCACACGCAGAGCCAGCAGACCTTTTACGCCTTGCAGCTCCTCCAGCTCCAGTTCCTCAATGTCGTCTTCAAGCATGCCGCGGTCCTGGAGGTAGTCGAGGTATTCCAGATACTCGTCGGCCTCGCGCTGCTGCGAGTAGACCAGCGCAATGCGGCCGGGCTGCGTGAGCCGCTCGCCGGTGCCCTGCACGGTGGCCTTGTCGATGCGCTTCTTGATGATTTCGTAGCGGATGTTGTAGGCGCCGTCGACGTCGAACTGGCGCTCATCCTGCCGGAAACGGATGCCCAGCGGCTGACTGTGAATGAGGATGAGCTGGGTGGTATCGAGCGGTACGGGCAACTGCGGCTTGAGGGCCGCCGTGCGCCGCGTAATCTCAATCATGGTGAGCAACTGCCACAGCCGCAGGTTTTTCAGGAACACCAGGTCGAAGGGCTTATGCTCCACCAGCGAGGCGCCCACGTAGATGTTGTACTCCACTCCGTCGGTTTTGAAGCGCTGGAAGTAGTGCGGGAACATCTGCTGGGCTTTTTCCTCTTCGTCGTCGAGGTAGTCGCTCACGGCGTCGTTGAGCAGGGTGGTGCTTTGCTCGAAGGCCTTGCGGCGCTTGTAGAGCACACCCAGCTCGGGGTCGATATTCGACCAGTACTGGCTGATGACGGCCTGCAGCTCGGGCGTGTTCTGCCCCAGATACTCAAATAGCGGCTCCACCTCCGTCCGGAGCGACTCGAAGATGCTTACCTCGTCGCCGGAAATCAGGCCCTGGCGCAGGCGGCGCAGGTTTTTGTTAACATAGAATTTGAGCTCGTCGAGGATGGGCAGGGCCTGAAACTCCGAGGCTTTTTTCAGTACTTTATTGGCCAGCGTGAGGTGCTCCACCAGGTCGCCCTGGATGGCCTCGTTGCGTGCCGTGCTGGAGCCGCGGATGTCGCAGGAGCCGTGCAGCGGGTACACGTCGTGGAACACGATATCCTCCATTTCGGCGCCCCGGTTGCCGTCTTCCTGCTTCTGCAGCAGGTTTTCGGCCGCGTTGGTGAAGCGCCACTCCATGCTGGGGTGAATGGCCGTGAACTTCTCCTTGATGATGGACTGCACGCGGGTCTGGATTTCCTCTGCGTTGCGCTTTACGGCCACCGCAAACAGCGGCGCAAACTGCGCCACCGTCTCAATATCAAACTCGTCCAGGTCGCCCACGTTCGGCGAGCCCAGCTCCAGCAAACCCACCGTGTCGTCGCCGTAGCGGAGCAGCGCCAGAATGGCCGAGCGAATGCCGATGCTCAGAATCTGCTGGCGCAGATCTTCGGGAATGTCGGCGGTTTCCACGTCTTCGAGCACCAGCGGCTGGCGGTTCTGCCAGAGGTCGGAGTAGATCTGGCGGAAGCCCGAGCCGGCATCCTGGCTGTGCAGCTGCTTGGTGAGGAAGCTGTGGTTGATTTTGCGGCCAAAATCCACGAAGGCGCGCTTCTTCTCGTTGTAGGCCGCAATGCCGAGCTGCAGAAACGGCCGCTTGAACAGCACCCGCAGCTTCTCCTGAATCTGTTCCAGGCGGTCGGATGCCTGCAGCACGTCGCGCTCCAGCAGGTCGTATTTCAGCTCCGACAGGATTTCCTGCTCGGTCACGTCGGCCAAGTGCAGAATGTTGAAGCCTTCGAGCACAAAATGCTCGGGCGGCAGCAGTTCCTGCCAGATGTCGGGGCGGTTGGGGTTGCGCGTGAGCCGCTCCACCTGCTCCGACGTCAACTCGGGCCGCGGCCCCGCCAGGCGTACATCCAGAAAAGTAGAGTCAAAAACCACGCTGAAGTGCCGGTACAGGCCAATACTGTAGTCGGGCACGGTGAAGATGATGCTGCCGTTGTCGGGCATCTGCACACCGTACACCTTGTCCAGAATCAGCTGGTAGGCCATGCGAGCGGTGTGCACCTCCAAGGTAGCCGTATCAATGTTGAGCGGCTGCTTCACGGTTTTGGCGCTCGTGAGCAGCACTTCGGCAAAGCGCGGCGTGTGGTAGAAGCTGTAGCGCTGAAACGGCACAATGGCCCCACTGATATCCTGGCGGAAGGAAGCGGGCGGAAACATGGCCAGCATCAGCGTGTCCACCAGGTCGCAATGGCACTCCAGCGCGCTCATGTCGGTGATGGGGCCGCGGCTCCAGGGCTCGGCGGCTACCTTCTCGCCGACGGCGCGGGCCAGCAGTGCCACGCCGGGGTTGGCGTCGTCTTCGCGGGCCCGCCAATAGGCAATAATTGGCTCCAGGCTAAGCGAAACTTGGAAAGGAAAAACGGCCTGGGCCGGGCGGGTAACGGTGAGTTCAGGAGGCATAGCAGCAGCAACAGTCCCGAAGGTAGCCAATATTGGTAGCAGCCAGCCTCCGGGTGAGAACTATACGTAAGGGCCGGGCGCGCGGACGTGCGCCGACTGCCGCAACCTCGCCCTTACCGGCTCAAAACCACCGGCACGGCCCGATCCTGGCCGCTGGGGTCGGTGGCGTCGATGGGCTGCGGGCTGCCGTTGAGGTACACGCGCTTGAGCGTGTTGTTGTTGCAGGTGCAGCAGCCGTCGCTCTGCAGGCGGCTATTGAGCTGGACGCTGTCGATGCGGAAACTAGCCGTGGGGGCCCGGCGCTTGCCCAGATAGAGCAGGTAGCGATACTGGTCGAGCTTGCGGGTGCCGCGCTGCCCGAACGGCTGGGCGTTGTTGAGCACCACGTTGCTGCCGCGCTGCTCGGCGGTACGGATCAGCAGCACGGTATCAATCACTGGCCGGCGGGCGGTGTCGCGGCGCAGCTCCCGCACGAAAAACACCGAATCCAGCTCGTCGAGCGTGAATGGCCGGGTCGTGCCGGTCGTTTGGTTGAAGCTGAACGATACGGCATCGTCGAGTGAGTCCTGGCAGTCGCAGGCTACGGAACCGCAGCAGGCGGCCAGCGCCGTGGCAGCAATAAAGAACAGAAGCCAGGTAAGCGGATTGCGCAGCATAGGGCGTAAAGATAAGCAGCAACCGGCGCCGGGCAGCGGTTTGACCGGCCAGTAGCGGTTTAGAAAAAAAGCCAGCCCTGAACGGGGCTGGCTTTCAACGAACGGCAGGCTGTCTTATTCTTTCACGAAGCGCTTGGTTTCGGCGCCGGTGCGCGTGCTGATCTTATAGAAATAGGTGCCGGCCGGCAGGGCGCTCAAGTCGATGGACAGCGTGTGCGGGCCTTTTTCCTGGCGGCTTTCCTGGGCCACGGTGCGGAGCGTGTTGCCGCGCCCGTCCAGCAGCTCGATGGTTATGGGGCCGGCCTTTTGCACCTCGTAGGTAAGCTGGCTGGCGGCTACAGCCGGGTTAGGATAGAGGCTGGCCGCCGCCCCGGCCTGCGCCTGGGCCGGGGCCGCCGGATCGAGAAGTAGGAAGCGAACCGGGCGCAGCAGGCGACTGGCGGCGGCGTGGTGAGGCCGGCCGGCAGTTGCAGCCTCCCCGGAAGCAGGCGTGTGCCGGGCCCGGATGGCGGCCAGGTCGGAGGCCCATTTCTCCTGCTGGGGTTGTATTTGCTGGGTTAGCTGCCTGATATCGGCCTCGTATTTCTGCGCCAGCCGCGCCACGTTCAGCAGTACGGCTTTGGTGGCGGCGCGCAGCTCCTGGCGCTGTTGTTGCTGTGCGGGTGTCAGTTCGGGGCGGGCTTCTGCGGCGGCAGGCTTCGTGTTCTGGCGGAGCGTATGAGCCTGCTGGCGGAGCGCCTGCAGCTCGGAGCGGTAGGTGGCCAGCTGCGTGCGGTCGGCGGGGCTGAGCCGGGTTTCCAGCTGCTGGCGCTGCTGCCGCAGCACGGGCAGCACGTTTTGCCGGATGTAGGCCTTCATTTCCGGGCGGGCGGGGGCGCCGGGAGCGGGCCGGTGGGGGCGGGCTTCGGTGCCGCCGGCCAGCAGCATAAACAGGCTGACAGCCACTATCCTTAGAGAAGTTATTTTCATGGGGCAAGGCCAAAAATGAGGAGTAGAATGCGGCTGATAGATGCCGCAGAGAGCCGCAGGTTTAACTTGGGAAACGAAAAAACCGCTTCAGTTATGCACTGAAGCGGCTCGACGCTTAAAAAAAGAATGTTCTACTGAAAGCCGGTAGCCATCAAAGCAGCCTATAATCCGCTGGAAGTGTCGGTTTCCATGGCGTCGGGCTGCAGGGGGCCGGCGGCCAGCAGCTGCTGGCGCAGCGTGTCGGCGCTGGCCTCCAGCTGGGGCCGGATCTGGTCGAGGGCCAGGCGCAGCGCCTGCATATCGGCCAGGCGCGGGGCGTTGGCCTGGGAGTAACCGTGGTACATGGCCACGCGCACCTTCGAGCGGCCCGCACCGGCGTACGTCCCGATAACTTCGTTCTGGGCATTCAGAATCTGCACTTCGGCCTGCACATTGGTGCGGTAGTACTCTATGGGCAGCCCCAGCAGGCTGGGCACCATCATCGTAACCATCTGCACACCCTGAAAAAACCGGCCGGTGCGCGTGACTTCGGCTTCCTTTACCAGCAGCTTCACGTAGCCGTAGCGGCTGCTATCGGCGGCTTCCATCAGGTTCTGGCCCACTTCCTGCCGAAACACCCGTAGCGGGTCTTCGGGTAGGGCACCTTCCGTGAAAGCCATTGGGCCGTTGTCCACGGTGATTTCGAGGGGGGGCAGCTGGCTGCTGAGCCGGTGGCTGGGGGTCTGGAACATCACCCGGTCGGCAGATTTGCATCCTGCCAGGACGGAAGCACCAAACAGCAGTAGCAGTGGAATGCGAAGAAGTGCAATCATAGAATTGGACGTTTCAATTTTCATTGGCCAGAACCCCTAAAGTACTACTTTGAGTTCAGCGGAAATGGTATTACCAATATAACTTAAAAACGAAAATATATAACATTGAAAATGTTTTTTAAAATAGAAGCACAAAGCCCCGGTCCGAAACCGGACCGGGGCTTAAAACAGGAACGCAGAGGGAGACTGTTACCCGAAATTAGTGTGACTGCATGAGGCTGCTGTCGGGTTCGGCTAGCTCCTGCACGGGCTCCGGCGCCACGTAGTTGTCGATGAACTCGCCTTCCCAGCGGGCCACTACGGCCGTGGCCAGGCAGTTGCCGATGACGTTGACGGCCGTGCGGGCCATGTCCATCAGGGCATCAATGCCCAGGATGATGAACACCGGCCAGGCCGGCAGGTTAAAGGAAGCAACTGTGGCCAGCAGAATCACGAGCGAGGCGCGTGGCACCCCGGCCACGCCTTTCGAGGTCAGCATCAGGGTGAAAACCATCACCAGCTGCTGCCCAAGCGACAGTTCGATGCCGGCGGCCTGGGCCACAAACACGGCTGCCAATGACAGGTAGAGCGTGGTGCCGTCGAGGTTGAAGGAGTAGCCGGTGGGCATCACGAAGGCCACAATCCGGCGCGGCACGCCAATGCTTTCCATGGCTTCCATGGCCCGCGGCAGTGCCGCTTCCGACGAGGTGGTGGCAAAGGCGATGCTCACGGGCTCGGCAATGGCCTGCACGAAGCGCTTCACCGGAATGCGCATGATCAGGGCAATGGGCAGCAGCACCACCAGCAGGAACACGATGAGGGCGGCATAGAGGGTCAGCAGAAGCTGGAAGGCGTTCAGCAGCGGCGCGAAGCCCATTTTGCCGACCGTGTAGGCCAGCGCCCCGCCCACGCCCAGCGGCGCGAAGAACATCACGACGTTGGTGAACTTGAACATCACCTCCGACAGGCTTTCGGCCCACTCCAGCATGGGGCGGCGGTGCTTCTGGTGCACCATGGCCAGCCCGATGGCGAAGATGATGGCAAACACCACCACCTGCAGCACCTGGCCTTCGGCAATGGATTTGGCAATGTTTTCGGGGAAGATGTGCAGGATGATGTCGGACGTGGACTGCTCCACAGCCTGCAGCTTCTCGGTGTCGGCCGCGACGCCGGCTTGGCTGATGCCGACGCCGGCCTTGGTGAGGTTGATGGCCGCCAGCCCGATGAAGAGCGCGAAGGTGGTCACGACTTCAAAGTAGACCAGCGCCTTGAGGCCCATTTTGCCTACCTGCTTGAGGTTGGCGTGGCCGGCAATGCCCACCACCAGCGTGCCGAATACCAGCGGCGCAATGATGGTTTTCACCAGTCGCAGGAAGGCGTCGCTGAGCACTTTGAGGTTGACGGCGAAGGCCGGATAGTCGTTGCCGATTTCGGCCCCGACGAACATGCTCACCACAATCCAGAAGGTGAGGGAGCGGCGCTGCACGCCATAGGCCACGAAAGCGGCCAGAAACACCCACCGGGCGGCCTGAGCCACGCCAGAGCTGATGCCGCCCACCCCGTAGGTGGCCAAAACGGTGAGGAGCACGGCCACTACGGCCAGCAGTAATACGAGAGGAAGGAGTCGCGAAAACTTCATGCGCGGCGGCAAAAGGAGGAAAGTGGGGGGGCAGGGAACAGCCGCAAAGGTAGTTTTTGGTTTCTAGTTTCTGGTTTTCAGTTATTGCCGCCCGATTGAAGGTTGTCAGTTGTCAGTTGTTCGTTGTCGGTTGGCAGTTGACGATTGCAGAAAAAGCAGACGTGGCCCACATCAGCCGCCAACCAGTACCCGCCAACTGACAACGAATAACTAACACCTATACACCTATGCCCGTCTGGTCGCTTACTGCCCTCGAACTGCCGCTGCGGTTCACCTGGAAAATCTCCCGCAACGCTTCTACCGCCAAAACCAACCTGCTGGTGCAGGTGCGCGACGAAGCCGGCGGCCCCACGGGCTACGGCGAAGCCGCCCCGAACGTGCGCTACGGCGAAACCCCGGCCGGCCTGCAGGAGGAATTTGCGGCGCTGCTGCAAGCCGGCCTGAATCGGGTAAACTCCGAGGCCGCGCTGCACGAATTTCTGGCCGGCCAGCCGGTGGCGCACGCGCTGCGGTTTGCGCTGGAGTCGGCGGTGGTGCATTGGGAGGCGGCGCGGGCCGGCCAGCCGGTGTGGCAGTGGCTGGGGGCGCCGGAGCCGGCGGCGGCGGTGCCTACCGCCTTCACGCTGCCCATCATGGAGCCCGGCGCCGTGGTGGGGTTTCTGCAGGAGCAGGATATGGCCCGGTTCGCGCTGCTCAAAATCAAGGTAAACCAGGAAATGGGCTACGAGCTGCTGCGGGAAGTGACGCGCGCCCTGCCCGGCCGCCCCCTCATCATCGACGGCAACGAGGCCTGGACCGACCCGGATGCTCTGCTGCAGTTTGTGGAGCAAGCCGCCGCGCTGCCCGGCCTGCGCGTGCGCTTGCTGGAGCAGCCGCTGCCCGCCGCCGAAGCCGAAGCCTACCGCTACCTGCACTCCCGCACGCCCTGGCCGCTGTTCGCCGACGAGTCGGTGACTGACGGGGCCGACTTCGCCGATATTGCCCGGCAGTTTCATGGCGTAAACATGAAGCTGATGAAGGCCGGCGGCTACCGCAACGGCCTGCGTATTCTGCGCGAAACCCAGGCCCACGGCTTGCAAACCATGCTGGGCTGTATGGTGGAAACGTCGCTGGGTATATGGTCGGCGCTGCAGCTGAGCGGCCTGGCCGGCATCTGCGACCTGGACGGCCTGCTCATCCTCCGCGACGAGCCCTTTGGTCTGGTGCAGGAGCAGGCCGGGCAGCTGCACGCCCAAGCCGAACTGCCGGCCACCCTGTAGCTCAGGCACGAAAACTAAGGGACGGATTTCCCATTTCTGGCCGGATAAAATATAATCCGGCCAATTGTTTTTTGTGTTAAGGTAATATTATTTATCCGTTATATTTGCCGAAACACCAAAGTCCCAATTATAGACTTCGGGGCCTGATGCACAGGTTTTCGGAGCTGCAGCGCCGGGCAATGGTTGCCGCTATCCAGTCTGTCTGGCACCATAATCAAGTCGAGTATTCTTCTAGCGTTACCCTTACCCATGTTCCCTTTCTATAAGCAGCAGCATGCCGCCGACTACGGCAGCGCGTGCCTGAAGATGATAGCCAAGCACTACGGCCGACCGTGTGCCGGCCTCAAGGTGGCCCTACCCGATAGAACCGGAACTAGCCAAGGCTCCCTGAACGACATCAGCAAGGCAGCAGAAGAGCTGGGGTTCCAGACGCTGGGCGCGAAGATGAGTTTTGCCAAGCTGGCCAAAGAAGCCACGCTCCCGTGCATAGCGCAGTGGCAGCAGCAGCACTTTGTGGTGGTCTATGGTTTCAGCAAGCCGCGCTTTCGCAACAAAGAGCACATCCGCACAAGCGTGCTCGTCGCCGACCCGGCCCTGGGCCTGGTAACGTACCCGTACGAAGAGTTTCTGGCCGGCTGGCTGGTGGAGCGGCCCGCTGGCGTGAGCCAGGGCAATGTGCTGCTGCTGGAGCCCACGCCCGCTCTCTACCTGGACAAAGAATTCGACCCCGAACAGAAAGTAGGCCTCAAGCAAGCCTTTGCCTACCTGCTCAAATACAAGCCGCTGCTCGTGCAGCTGCTGCTAGGCGTGTTTATAGCCTGTGGCTTCCAGTTGATCCTGCCGTTTCTGGCGCAATCAGTGGTCGATGTAGGAGTTAACACGCATAATATCAGCTTTGTGTACCTGATTCTGATAGCGCAGGTCACGCTGTTTATCAGTCAGAACGTCGTTGATTTCATTCGGGGCTGGATTATTCTGCACATCAGCTCCCGTATCAATGTGCTCATTCTATCCAGCTTTCTATCCAAGCTGTTGCGCCTGCCGGTTTCCTTCTTTGACGTTCGCCAAATGGGCGACATCATGCAGCGGTTTCATGACCACGAGCGGATTGAAGTGTTCCTGACCAACACTCCACAAGCTACGCTGTTTGCCGCCCTCAACATCTTGGTATTTGGGGCCGTGCTGTGTATATACGACACGACTATATTCTTTGTCTTTTTAATTGGCACTATAGCTTACGTGGTATGGGCGATTGTTTTTCTGAAACGTCGCCGGGAAATTGATGCTTTGCGCTTTAAGGCCCAGTCGCGTAATCAAGGCGCTATTATTCAGCTTGTGCAGGGGATAAAAGAAATAAAGCTTGCCAATTCTGAAAGACAGAAACGCTGGGAGTGGGAGAAGATCCAGGCCTCATTATTCAAGATAAATTACGAAGGCCTTGCGGCCGTGCAGTATCAGAAGGCCGGAGCAGTGTTTATCAATGAAGGCAAGAACATCCTGATTACCTTCTTGGCAGCCAAAGCAGTTATCAATGGCCACATCACGCTGGGCGCGATGCTGACCGTGCAATACATTCTAGGTCAACTTAATAAGCCCGTTGAGCAGATTATCCTGTTCACCCAGACCTGGCAAGACGCGCAGATCAGCCTGGAGCGACTGGATGAAATTCATGCGTTGGAGGACGAGGAAACTGCCCCCGAGCTAAGCCTGCAGATGCTGCCGGCCGACCGCTCGGTCAGTCTGAAGGATGTGGACTTTGCCTATCCTGGCTCTGAGGCACGCCTGGTGCTTTGTGGCCTTAGCCTGCATATTCCGGCAGGCAAAACCACTGCCATAGTAGGGGCCAGCGGGAGTGGTAAAACCACTCTGCTTAAGCTATTGCTCAAGTTTTATGAGCCCATACACGGTAAGATTCAGGCCGGACACATTAATCTGAGCCAGATCAGCCAGGAAGCCTGGCGCAGAGAGTGTGGCGTGGTAACCCAGGAGGGCTTTGTGTTTTCCGATACCATTGCTCGCAATATTGCTGTAGGCGAGGAGCAGCCCAATATCGATCGGCTGTTGCACGCGGTACACATTGCCAACATTGCGGAATATATGGAGTCGTTGCCGCTGGGGCTCAACACCCGAATCGGGAACGATGGCAGCGGCATGAGCCAGGGGCAGCGGCAGCGGCTGCTTATTGCGCGGGCCGTGTACAAGGACCCGGCCTACCTGTTTCTGGACGAGGCCACGAATGCCCTGGACACGGAAAATGAGAGTGCTATCCTGCGGAATCTGGAAGAATTCATGCGGGGCCGGACGGTGGTGGTGGTGGCGCACCGGCTCAGCACCGTTAGAAATGCGGACAATATCGTTGTGATGAATCAGGGTATTATCACGGAGCAGGGAACCCACGACGAATTGATCAGGCGGCGAGGCTATTACTTCTCCCTGGTAAAAAACCAGCTGGAGCTGGAGGCGTAGCGGTGAAATTCTTTTTTTCAACGCAGGACAAATACCAGCAGCCCAAGATGGAAATAGTGCACAGCGAAGAGTTAGAGGAAATAGTTTCAAACGAGCCTCATTGGTTTATCCGATTAGGCACAGCCTTGTTTCTGGCTCTGCTGGCTGTTTTGGTGCTGCTGAGCTGGGTGGTAAAGTATCCGGTGATGGTGCGGTGCGCGTTTTCGCTAACCTCCAGCAGCGCACCCATCCCGGTAGTAAGCAAGGGCGACAGCCGTATCACCAGGCTGCTGGTAAAAGACAACCAGCAAGTGGTGCAGGGCCAGCCGCTGGCTTATCTGGAAAGTACGGCTGACAACAGCCAAGTCATGGCCTTGGCTGCGTACCTGGATACATTGCATCAGAACAGCTACTACTCTCTGCGAAGTCGCGCTTACTTCCCGGAGAAGCTCGGCGAGCTACAGGCCAAGTATCAGGTATTTGCGCAAGCCTACACCCAGTTCAGCAGCAAGAGCAGCCGGTTGTTCTTTCGGCGGAAGAAAACCATGTTTCTCTCTGAACTTGCTAACCTGCAGCAAATTGGGCGAAACCTGGGGCAGCAGCAGGAGCTTTATTCCAAAGATCTGCAGCTAATGCAAGCCGATGTGCAGATGCAGCGGAACCTGGCCCGGCAGGGAGTAATTGCTTCCTCCGAGCTTCGGCGCGAAGAGAGCAAGGAGCTGGCCAAGCAGTTTCCGCTCAAGCAAGTACAGGCAGCGGTGCTGGCCAATGTAGCGGCTCAGCAGATGAAGCAGCAGGAGCTACTGGCACTGGACAAGCTTATTGCCGACCAGAACGATAACTATATGCAAGCTGTCAATGCCTTGCGTAGTGCAATCGACGCATGGAAAAGCCGCTATGTGCTGACGGCTCCCATGACGGGTGCGGTCCATTTCTCACGCTTCGTGGAGTTCAACCAGGTTGTACGCACGAACGAGGAGGTGTTTTACATGAATGCCGCGCCAGCCACTTACTACGGGGCCATGCGGGTGCCCCAGCAAAATCTGGGGAAAGTACAGGTTGGACAACAGGTCTTGATTCGTCTGGATGGCTATCCTTTCAGTGAGTATGGCATGCTGAGAGGCAAGGTTGCTTCCATATCTTCTATTCCGGCCGCCGATAACACCTTCATGGCGCGGGTATCTTTGCCGCAGGGCTTGGTGACCACCTACGGCCGCAACATTGCCTTTCGCAGCCACATAAGTGCTCAGGCTGACATCGTCACCGAGGATATCAGCTTGCTGGCGCGAATCTTCTACCGGCTACGCTCGGGTCTGGACAATCCGGACTAAGGCGCCCAAGCAGCGTAGTGGTTGTTTGATGCTCGTTACCATGTGTCGAGGGCGCACTGCGGCGAGAGGGTGGTCTGTTTGCCAAGCAAATGCCTTGAAACGAACTATGCCCCTGGCTAAGCGCACTACTGCGGTTAGCCAGGGGCATCGTATGCTTGCCAGATTATTGCTATTTCAGGGAAAGCAGGTAGCCAATTGTGAAGTTGGCATCCCAGTCGAACACGAACTGCTGGCAGCCGGTGGCTTCGCGCACGGCCTTGTATATGTTCACGCCCGCCTTGGTTTTGGCTTTTTCCAGCTGCTTATAAGCTTCCGGCGCATTCAGCACCGTGTAGCGCTCCTGGCCTTTGCGCAGCGGCTTGGCCAGCTCATACGGCACCCCGCCGATGATAAAGCAGGTGGTGCGCAGGGCATCCGGCACCTGGGCGGCTTTGGCCAGCAGCTCGGCGGCAACTTTGCCATCATCCATGCCCGACTCGTAGTATTTCGAGCCTGTGGCTTCCACGGACTGGGGCGTGCCGTTCTGCAGCCAAGAAATCTTGGTGTTGCCGGAGCCGATGTCCAGTACAAAGCCTCGGGTAGCATAGGCCGGCGGTAAGGTCGCGCGTAGTGCCAGTTGGCCTTCCTGCTCTGGCGTCACGGTGTTTACCACGTAGTTCAGCTCCTTGAGGCCGCGAATAATCTTCTGCGTCACCTCGGCTTTCTGGGCTCCCGAGCTCACCATGAAATAGATGCTGTTGCCGGGTACGCCATATTCCAGCATCTGGCCGATGTAGGCTTTGAGGCCTTTGCGCACATCGTCGCTGGTGGCCAGGTTTTCCATGACCAGGCTGTAGCCGAAGTCGGCGCGCTCCAGCTTCCAGTTGCGCTGGGCATCCATGCGCACGATAAATGAGTTGAAGCCGCTGGCCCCAAGCTCTACTACGCCCCGGAGCTTGCCATTGACAGGCTCGGCCGCACGATACGTAAACGCCGGCGTAACCGGGGAAGCAGCAGCAACCGGTGCTGCTGCCGGGGCCGGGGCTAGGGCGGGGGTGGGCGCTGCAGCTACTGGTGCCGGGGTGGTGGTAGCTGCGGCTGTGATAGTTGGGGCCGCCGGGGCGGCATCGGTGCGGCGCACAGGCATGCTGGCCACAATTTCGCCGCTCATCGTTACGATGTCGCCCTCCTTGAGGGCTATCTTCCGGCCATCCGGATACTCAATAATGCCGCTTTTGTAGTTGATTTTGATGCTGCCCGGCAGCATTACGTTTTTGGTAAGCGCAATGATTTTATCATCCTTGCGCAATACCACTTCATGGTCCTGCACTATGAAGTGCTGGGCTTTGGCCGGGGCTGCGGCCGTAGCGGTCGTTGACTGAGCCAATAATGCTGCAGGTGTCGAAAGCAGCATCATGAGTGAGAGAGAGAGTACGTGTCGAAGCATATAGAGGAAGCAGACCATGAGTTGATAGCACAATGTCACAAGAATAGTGCATTGAAACATAATGATTCTATAATTTTTAGCTGGATGGGCCTGTTTTCTGGTCGAACAACATCAAATATGCTTCCAGCTGAGGCCGCTCAGACGCAACAACCACGCCTAGCCGAAGCCGGGCGTGGTTGCGAAGAAGGGAACCGGCGGTGAACTGGTGGCGGCTACTAGCGGCCAATCTGGGCGTCAAGAGCCTGTAGCTGCTGATTGAGGCTGTTGATGGCTGTCTGGTTGGCCGGGTTGGGCGTCATCAGGCTGATTTTCTCGGTGAGGAGTTGCACTTTGCGGGTCAGCAGCGACGTCAGGTCGTTGGGGGTGCCGATGGCCGTGACGCTGGTGGTGGTGGGGGCGGTAGGAGCGGCGCCTTTCTGCACATAAGTGGTGTACTGTGAATCGGTGGGCACCGAATTGTCGCCGCGGGCGGCGGCGGCACTGGCGGGCGTGGCAAATACGATGTCGCCGGCGGTGGTCACGTAGTCGCCTTCGCCGAGCGTGGTTTTCTTGCCCGTCGGAAACTCCACAATGCCGCTCTTATAATTTACCTTCGTGCCGTTGGGGAGTACCACGTTTTTGGTGAGCGGCGTCAGGCGGGTGCCCTGCCGAAGCATCACCTCGGCATTCTGCATCACATACTGGTCGGAGCGGGCAGGGACGGTAGCACCGGCAGTTTTCGGCGCGGTTTTCGTTTGGGCGGTGCCACAATACGGTGCCGCTACCATCAATACGGCCGTAACGGCCAGGAAAGCAAGGTTTTTCATTCGATAAAGTGCTTAGGATGAGAGGAGGTTTCTGCTTACGGAAGCCTGCCTGAAAAGGCCGGAAGGTCCGGCTCGAGAAAAATAAAAAAATAATCGAGGGGAACAAATGTTGCTACATAAAATGTATGTACATATATTTGTGACATCATTTCCCCGCAGCGCATGTCGGCCATGAAAATTGAGGACGAAATCAAGCAGACTGTTTTCCGCGACGCCCACCAGAAAGCCCAGATCAACGTGATATTCACGGCTGGCTGGCTGGGGCAGCGGCAGGCCGCGGCTTTCAAATCCTTTGGTATCACGCTGCCTCAGTTCAACATTCTGCGCATCCTGCGCGGCCAGCACCCCAAGCCGGCCACCGTGAATCTGCTGATTGAGCGGATGCTGGACAAAACCAGCAATGCCTCGCGCATCGTTGACAAGCTGGAAAGCAAAGCCCTCGTGACGCGCACCGTGTGCCCCAGCAACCGCCGCGCCGTTGATATCTGCATTACGGATGCCGGCCTGGAGTTGCTGCAGCGCATGGACCTGGTGATGCAGGAGCAACCCATCGGCATGCATAATCTTACCGAAGACGAAGCCGCTCAGCTGAGCGCGTTGCTTGATAAAATCCGGGATTAAACGGCCCGTTCCTTTCGCTTACTAACCACACCTTTTCTTTTTTTCAACATCATGAAAAAGCTCCTTTTGCCCGCTCTTATTGCTGTTTCGCTGCTGGCTGCCCCGGCCTACGCCGGCAACCCTGCCACGGCCGCTGCCGCTGCCCGCACCAGCAAAGCTGCCGATAAGTCGTATAAGCTGCAGCCGCAGCTGAGCACGCTGGGCTGGGTAGGTAAAAAAGTAACCGGCCAGCACAACGGCAACATCCAGTTCAAGGATGGCAACGTGCTGGTACGCGGCACCCAAATTGTAGGTGGCACGTTCACGGTCGACATGAACTCGCTGAAAGTGGAGGACATCAAGGAAGCCGAATACAACGGCAAGCTGGTGGGCCACCTGCGTTCCGAAGACTTCTTCAGCATCGAGAAGAACCCAACCTCGACGTTCAAAATCACGAAAGTAGCCCCGCTGAAAGCTGACGCGGCCGGCAACAACGCCACCATCACCGGCGACCTGACCATCAAAGGCATCACCCAGAGCATCAGCTTCCCGGCTAAAACGGGCGTGAAAGGCGGCGTAGCTTCGGCCACCGGCACGGCTACCATCGACCGCACCAAGTTCGACATCAAGTACGGCTCCAAGTCGTTCTTCGAAAGCATCGGCGACAAGGCCATCATGGATGACTTCACGATGAGCTTCAACGTTATTGCCAAGCAATAATCCTGCTAGTGAAATGCCGTTGAATGGATGATTCGGCATTACGTTAAAAAGCCCCTCTGGCTATTGCCAGAGGGGCTTTTTTGTGTGCGTGGCGGCTGGCTAGCGCGCCGGTACCAAATGGGTGTTGAACTCGATAAGCTGTTGCCGAAGCTGGGCCTGCACTCGGGGTTGCGGGTGCCGCTGTGGCCCGGCGGCCAGGTTGCGCAGATCGTAGCTCAGCCACTGCTGGGCGTCCTCGGAATCAAACTCCAGATCGTGGTCGGTGTCCTGGCGAAGCAGCACTAGCAGCGTGGGGGCCTGGGGCAGCACCAGTAGCTTGGCTACCTGAGTGCCGGCAGGCGCTGGTAGCTGCCGGAGGTTGCGGCCGTCGCGGTCGGCTACGTAGAGGGCGCTGGCGTCGGAGGTGGTCAGCTCCCCGTCGCGGTTGAAATCCTGGGTGACCAGGGTGCAGAACAGGAAGGGGTAGCGGGCAGCCGGCTGCGCCGACGAGTTAACTTCTGTAATCAGGAAACGGCCGTGCGGCAGCAGCAAATGCGTGGTCTGGTCGGGCTGGTGCGTGAACAGCAGATTGAAGACCTGTCCCTGACTGCCGTAGCTGCTGCTACTCTCGACTGAGAGTGAAATCTTGTCGCGCAGATTCCGTCCGCCGTTTTTCATGCCCACTTCCACAGGCTGGTAATAGTAGGCGGAGCTATCCACAAAAACCGGTTCGCCGAGCACCACGCGGTACTGCTGGGCGGCTTTGCGCACGGCGGCCGTATCGGGGGCAGCTTTGGCCACTGTGCCGGTAGTGGCCGGGCGCCCAGCCGGGCCGTCGGACGAGCAGGAGGGGAGGGCACTGAGCAGCAGCAGGGCCGGCAGGTAGCGGAATAGGGGCATAGCGCGGATATTTTCCGGCAAGTAACTGGTTATTCCGATACTGCCAACTTACTCCGGCAGCACCAGCTCGCGGGGTAGCTCAAACTTGAGGCTGCGGCTTTTGGCGCGGGCGTGGAGCTGCTGCAGAAACTCGTCGATTTCGGCCTTGTACTCCAGCCACAGGTCTTCATGCAGGTTGTTGAGCACCAGCTGGGCCGTGCGGGCCGCCAGCCGGGCCGTGCCGGTATAAAAGCCGGCGTACATGCTCTCGAACTGCCCGGTGTAGTTGTCGAAGATGTGGCGCAGGGTGTACAGGTTCAGGTCCACTTCCAGGCGTTTGTCTTTGGTGATGCGGCGGGCGCGGGCCACTTCCTTGGTGGCTTTGCCCAGGGCTTTGGTGAGGCTGCGGTTGAGCAGGCGGCCGGTAGCGCCCACCGCAAACAGCTCATGAATCTGGTCGGAGGCCTGCTCGAACACGGTTTCGGTGGTTATGTCGGGCAGTAGCTCGTAGCAGAGCGTGTCGTAGAGCTCGGCGTCGCGGCGGGCGGCGCGCAGCAGCAGGGCCTCCTTTTCCTTGTCGGACAGCTTCTTGAGGGCGCGCTTGAATTCGGCGGACGGAACGGGCATGGCAGTTGGAGAGGCGGAAACAGGCTAATCAGCCGGAAAATTACGGCGGATTTCCCGGAGCCTCCGCCATGCCCGGGCTGCCGCCCGAGTCCCTGCGGTAGCAGACCTTTATTCCGGTAAAATGCGGAAACGATTCAACCCCTGAATAGGTTATAGCAGGCCGGGTGACGTGTCCGCAGTCCGGTTATCTGCCCGTTTTTCCGTATTTTTGCGCCATGAACACCAAGCCGTTAATCGAGTACGACGAGGACGTACTGCTCCTGGAAGAAACCACCGACGTGCGCGACCTAATCGTGTACAACGACGACGTCAACACCTTCGACCACGTCATCAAAACCCTGATGGACGTGTGTGGCCACCAGCCCGAGCAGGCCGAGCAGTGCACGCTCCTCATCCACTACAAAGGCCAGTGCACCGTCAAGCACGGCGCCTACGAGGAGCTGGCCGCCATGTGCACCGCCCTCCACGACCGGGGAATTTCAGCGGATATCGTCTAAATGGCTAAATGGCTGCATTGTTGAATGGGTGGTTGTTCAATAAGATGCCGGAACGCCCAGCCATTTAGCCAGTAAACAATGCAACAATTCAACTGAATGGAGTTTCCTTCCAAGCTGATCGAAAACGCCGTTGGCGAGCTGTCGAAGCTGCCCGGAGTAGGTAAGAAGACGGCCCTGCGGCTGGCGCTGCACCTGCTCAAGGCCGAAGCCGACACCACAGCCACCCTGGCCGAGGCCCTGGCCAAGATGCGCTTCGAAATCCGCTACTGCGACACCTGCCACAACATTTCCGACACGCCGGAGTGCGCCATCTGTGCCAACCAGCTCCGCGACCACAGCACGGTGTGCGTGGTGTCGGACATCCGCGACGTCATTGCCATCGAGAATACCGGCCAGTACAAGGGCACCTACCACGTGCTGGGCGGCGTCATTTCGCCCATTGAAGGCGTGGGCCCCAGCGACCTGCAGATTGACAGCCTCGTGGCGCGTATGAGCGGGCCGGAGTCAGAAATCAAGGAAGTGATTCTGGCCATTAGCCCCACCATGGAAGGCGACACCACGGCCTTCTACCTCTCGCGCAAGCTCCGCGACTTCGAGGGCGTGCACATCAGCACCATCGCCCGCGGCATTCCGATGGGCGGCGAGCTGGAATACGCCGACGAAATCACGCTGGGCCGCAGCATCGTGGAACGCCAGCGCCAGGCGCGGTAGGTAGGTGCGTGTAGCATAGGCTTCAGCCTGTGCCGGCAGCTTACTTCTCTGTATAGTAAAGAAACCTTTCCTGTGTGTGTGGGGAAGGTTTTTTGTTTTTAAGGGCGAACAAGGATTGCGGGAGGGCACAGGCTGAAGCCTATGCTACATTTCTTACCTTTCGGCCCTCTATGCCGCCGCTATCCGTGAAGCTTTCAGTCGTCATCGTCAATTATAACGTCTGCTACTTTCTGGAGCAGGCCTTGCTGTCGGTGCGGCGAGCCACGGAACGGCTGGGCGAGCCGGTGGAGGTGTTTGTGGTGGATAACAACTCCGTGGATGGCTCCGTGGCGATGGTAAAGGCCCGGTTTCCGGAAGTCATCCTCATTGAAAACAAGGACAATCCCGGCTTCAGCAAAGGCAACAACCAGGCCTTGCGCCAGGCCACCGGCGAGTACCAGCTCCTGCTCAACCCCGACACGGTGGTGGAAGAAGACACCTTCCGGGCTTGCTGCGATTTTATGGACGCCCACCCCAACGCCGGCGGGCTGGGCGTGAAGATGCTGGACGGCCAGGGCAAGTTTCTGCCCGAAAGTAAGCGCGGCCTGCCCACGCCGGGCGTGGCGTTCTACAAGATCTTCGGGCTGGCGCGGCTGTTTCCGGCCTCGCGCCGCTTCGGGCGCTACCACCTCGGCTTCCTTGACCGGGACCAGTCCCACGAAATAGACGTGCTCAGCGGCGCCTTCATGCTCATGCGCAAAGCCACCCTCGACCAGGTGGGCCTGCTCGACGAAGACTATTTCATGTACGGCGAGGACATCGACCTCTCGTACCGCATCACGCAGGGCGGCTGGAAAAACTACTACTACCCCGGCACCCGCATCATCCATTACAAGGGCGAAAGCACCAAGCGTACCAGCGTCAACTACGTGTTCGTGTTCTACCGGGCCATGGTGATTTTCGCGCAGAAGCACTTTGCGCCGCAGCGGGCAGGGCTGTTTTCGCTGCTCATCAACGGAGCCATCTGGCTGCGGGCGGGGGCGGCGGTGGCCATGCGGCTGCTCGCCCAGGCCGCGCCCATTTTGCTGGATGCCGGCCTGATTTACGGCGGTATGTTTTTCCTGAAAAACTACTGGGAAAACAACCACAAGTACGTGCGCACCGACTACCCGCCGGAGTTTATGCTGGTGGCGGTGCCGGCTTATCTGGTGGTGTGGTTGACGTCGGCCTACCTGAGCGGGGCCTACGACCAGCCCACTAAAACGGCCCGCATCGTGCGCGGCATCTTCGTGGGCACGGTCCTGATTTCGGCCATCAGCAACTTCTTCGATGCCTACCGATTCTCCAAGGCTCTCATTATTCTGGGCGGCGGGTGGGCCGTGGTGGCGCTGGTAGGGCGGCGCCTGGCCACGCACTTCCTGCGCTACCACGATTTGCGCCTGAGCGAAAGGCGGCAGAAAAACGTGGCTATCGTGGGCTCCGGGGTGGAAAGCCTGCGGGTGCGCCACCTGCTGGAGCAGGCTGGTGTGCAGGCCCGCATCATCGGCTTCATCACGCCCGCCGCCGAAGTAACCGCCGCTGTGCTCGTAGCAGCTGACGCGCCGGGCACGTACGCGGCCGGGGGCGGCACGGCTACGCTGGCGGCGCCCCCGCTGCTCTCGGCCGGGCCTGCCGACGAGGCGCTGGGCGAGGTGCGGCAGCTGGAAGACATCATCCGCATCTACGCCCTCGATGAGTTGATTTTCTGCGGCCGCGACCTGTCGGCCAGCCAGATCATCAGCCTCATGGTAAGCTTGCCGCAGCAGCCGCCCGTGGCCTACAAAATCCTGCCTCAGGACAGCGAGTACATCATCGGCAGCTCCAGCAAAGACTCGCCCGGCGACTACTACACGCTGGATATCACCCTGAACCTGTTCCGGCCCGAGCAGGTGCGCAACAAGCGCCTGCTCGACATCTTCACCAGCCTTGTGCTGCTGCTGGCCTCGCCGCTGCTGCTGGCCCTGCAGCAGCACAAGGGCGGCTTTCTGCGCAACTGCGTGCGGGTGCTGGCCGGCTCCTGCACCTGGGTGGGGCTGCGCTACGCCGCCGCCCCCCAGCGCCTGGCCCGCGCCATCCTCTCGCCCGCCGATGGCGTGCAGGCCCGCGGCCCGCTCACCGAGGCCACCCGCCGCCGCCTGGAGCTGCTTTACGCCAAAGACTACGAGCCCGGCACCGACCTGCGCATCCTGCTCCGCCGCTTCCGCTGGCTGGGCATGGAGTAGCACGTTTGTCATTCCGACGCAGGAGGAATCTGGCCAAACTCACTCAGCCGTCTTAACTCAGATTCCTGCTACGTCGGAATGACAGACGGCTGAGGCCCTACGTTACTTTCGCCGTACTTTTGCCCGCATCCCCACCCCAAAATTCCCCTCCCGCATGTCCGACGCCGCCCCGCTTATGTCTTCCGTTCTTTCCGACCGAATCCTGGCCATGCAGGAGTCGCAGACCATTGCCATGGCCAAAAAGGCTCGCGAGCTGGCGGCGCAGGGCGTGGACGTCATCAGCCTCAGCTTTGGCGAGCCCGACTTTCAGACCCCGCAGTACATCAAGGACGCCGCCAAAAAGGCCCTCGATGACGGCTACACGTTTTACACGCCCGTGCCTGGCATCCCGGAGCTGCGCCAGGCCATCTGCGACAAGCTGCAGCGCGACAACCAGCTCAGCTACAAGCCCGAAAACATTGTGGTGAGCACGGGAGCCAAGCAGGCCTTGGCCAACGCCGTGCTCAGCCTCATCAACCCCGGCGACGAGGTGATTGTGTTTGCGCCCTACTGGGTGAGCTACGAGGAGATGGTGCGCCTGGCCGAGGGCACCAGCGTCACGCTGATGGGCTCGTTGGAAAACGACTTCAAGGTGACGGCCGCCGAGCTGGAAGCCGCTATTACGCCGCGCACCAAGCTCATTATGTACTCGTCGCCGTGTAACCCCACGGGCTCGGTGTTCAGCCGGGAAGAGCTGGGCGCCATTGCTGAGGTAGTGGCCCGCCACCCGCAGGTGCACGTGCTGGCCGACGAGATTTACGAGTACATCAACTTCGTGGGCGAGCATGTGAGCATGGCCCAGTTTGAGGCCATCAAAGACCGGGTGATTACCGTGAACGGCTTCTCGAAAGGCTACGCCATGACGGGCTGGCGCGTGGGCTACTTGGCCGCCAGCAAGGAAATTGCCGGTGCCTGCGAGAAGATGCAGAGCCAGATTACGTCCGGCACCTGCTCCATTGCCCAGCGCGCGGCCCTAGCGGCCCTGCTGGGCGGCCGCAGCTCCGCCGACGAGATGGTGGCCGCCTACCGCCGCCGCCGCGACCTGGTGCTGGCCCTGTGCCAGGAAATCCCCGGTTTCCGCACGCCCACGCCCAGCGGCGCTTTCTACGTCTTCCCGGACGTGAGCAACTGCTTCGGCAAAACCACGCCCGACGGTAAGGTAATCGGCAACGCGTCGGACCTGGCCATGTTTATGCTGCACGACGCCCACGTGGCGGCCGTGGATGGCGGCGCCTTCGGGGCCCCGAACTGCATCCGGTTCAGCACTGCCGCCGCCGATGAGAAGCTGCGCGAAGCCTTCATCCGCATCAAAAACAGCTTGGTGAAGCTGACGTAGAAATAGTAGCGCGAACTTTGTAGTTCGCGCTACTGCTTTTTCTGCACCAGGCCGGCGCAACGCGTTACTTCCTACCTTTGCGGCTTCTTATGCCCGAACCTGCTGTAATGCCTGCTGCTGCCTCCGCGCCCATTTCCCTGCCCGATTTGTTTGCCGCTTTCAACGGCCTCACCGTCCTGATTGTGGGCGACGTGATGCTCGATGCCTACGTGTGGGGCAAGGCGGCCCGCCTCTCGCCCGAGGCTCCGGTGCCCGTCGTGACGGTGAGCCGCACCGAGCAGCGGCTGGGTGGGGCTGCCAACGTGGCCCTGAACGTGCAGGCCCTGGGCGCCACGCCGCTGCTGTGCGCCGTTATTGGCGACGACCAGGGCGGCGACCAGCTGCTGGAACTGCTGCACACCACTGGCCTCGCCCCCGACGGCATGGTGCGCTCCAGCTACCGGCCCACCACCGTGAAGCAGCGCATCCTGGCCCACGGCCAGCAACTGCTCCGCATCGACTCCGAAGTGGAAACCGACCTCAATAGCACCGAAAACGCCGACCTCACCGCCCGCTTCGAGCAGCTGCTGGCCCGCGCCGACGTGGTGGTGTTTGAGGACTACGACAAGGGCGTGCTCTGCGAAGCCAGCATCCAGCACTTCATCAGCCTGGCCCAGCAGCGCGGCATTCCCACCGTCGTCGATCCGAAGAAAAAGAACTTCTTGGCCTACCGCCACTGCACGCTGTTCAAGCCCAACCTGAAGGAGCTGCGCGAAGGCCTGGGCGTGGCCTTCGATGACGCCGACCAGCCCGCCTTCGAGGCGGCCGTGGCGCGCCTGCGCGAGCTGCTCACGCCCGACAACGTGCTGGTGACGCTGTCGGAGCGTGGCGTATTTGTGGAAAATGGCAGCTTTACCAAAACATACATTCCGGCCCACCTGCGCAGCATTGCCGACGTTTCGGGCGCCGGCGACACGGTTATCAGCATTGCGGCGCTGTGCGTGGCACTGGGCATGCCGGCTCCGGTTACAGCCGCGCTGGCCAACCTCGGCGGCGGCCTCGTGTGCGAGCAGGCCGGCGTAGTGCCCATCGAAAAAAGCCTGCTGCTGGCCGAGGCGCAGGAAACCGGGTTGGTGTTGTAGGGCTTAGGGGATAGGGCTTAGGGCATAGGCTCGAATAAACAGAAAAAAAATAGGCCCCGCCGTAACCCGGCGGGGCCTTTCACATACACCCTAAGCCCTAAGCCCTAAGCCCTAAGCCCTAAGCCCTAAGCCCTAAGCCCTAAGCCCTAAGCCCTAAGCCCTAAGCCCTAAGCCGCGTGCTGTATTCCTTCACGGTTTCGATAAACACCTTCACGTTGTCGGGGTTGGTGTCGGGGTAGACGCCGTGGCCGAGGTTGGCGATGTGGCGGTGCGGCCCGAACTGGTCGAGCATGGCAATGGTGGCGGCGCGCACCTGTTCCGGCGTGCCGTAGAGGGCGCAGGGGTCGAGGTTGCCCTGCAGTGTTTTGTCGCCGACCAAGGGGCGCACGGCGCGCGGGTCCTGGTTCCAGTCGAGGCCGATGGTGCGGCAGGGGAGTTGGGCGAAGTCTTCCACCGCCCAGAAAGCGCCTTTGGCAAACACCGTGACAGGCACCTCCGGAATGGCGGCGCAGATTTCGGCAATGTAGCGGGTGCTGAACTCCTTGTAGTGCGCGGGCGGCAGAATCCCGGCCCACGAGTCGAAGACCTGCACGATGTTGGCGCCGGCCGCTACCTGGGCTTTCAGGTATGCAATGGTGGTAGCCGTGATTTTGCGGAGCAGCTCGTGCGCCAGTGCCGGATCCTGATACAGCATGCGGCGGGCCTTGCTGAAGGTTTTGGAGCCGTGGCCCTCCACCATGTACGCCAGGATGGTCCAGGGTGCGCCGGCAAACCCGATGAGCGGCACACGGCCATTGAGGGCACGCTTGGTCACGCGGATGGCTTCCAGCACGTAGCCGAGGTGCTCCTCGGGGTCGGCGATGCGCATACGGGCCACGTCCTGCGCGGTTTTGATGGTTTCCGGGAACAGCGGGCCGCGGGCTTCCACCATTTCGTAGGTGAGGCCCATGGCGTCGGGCACCACCAGAATATCGGAGAAGATGATGGCGGCATCCACGTCCAGCGCGTCGATGGGCTGAATGGTGACTTCGGCAGCCAGCTCGGGCGTTTCTACCAGTTCTTTGAAGCCGCTGAGGCGGGCGCGCAAAGCGCGGTATTCGGGCAGGATGCGGCCGGCCTGGCGCATCAGCCACACGGGCGTGCGCTCGGTTTCTTCGCCACGGGCGGCACGGAGGAGGAGGTCGTTCTTAAGCACAGGTTTCGCTGGTTATTTCGCTGATTCCGCCGCTGCCGAGGCCAGCAGCCGGGGCGCAAAGGTACGCTTCGCCGAATTAAAAAATCAGTCTGAATGCTTCAGCAGCGGAAGCTTCCTTAGTTGCTGCTATGATGAAATGTAACCGTTCGGCCATCGGTCCAAAAGCTAATAGAGCGATACTGACTGCTGTTGCGGCTATGTTTTTCAAATGTCTGGTAGGAAGAACTGTCTGTTGCCGCCGAATTCGGGGAAAGCTGCCGGAAAGAAGTGTCAGCGCTAATGTTCCGCCAAAGCCGCGTATAATCCTGTCGGCTCACTTTTATGCGGGCAGTTAGGTGATAGTCACCTTGTAAATCAAGCCCTGATGTTTTGCTTTCGATTACCTCACCAGAAGTTGGAAAAGGCAATCCGGTAATCTGCACGAACTCATGTTCAATCTCGCTGTCAAACGGAACGCAGAAAGAATACACAACACTGAAGCAGAACAGACCAAATCCAACCAGCAGAACCTGCATGACTACCGCTGACCGGCGATACTGTCGGCGCTGCAGCCACTTAGTCAGCCACCACAAACCAGCTGCCGGAAAGACAATCAGTGCAGTAAAGCAGAGGAGGATCAAGGCGAGAACTGCTAATACCTCCACATATCCGTTCATGGCTTCCGCATTCAATTCGGTTGCAGCGCCTTCAGCAAAATGCGGGCATCCTCCAACAGATTCTGTTGCTGCTCAGAATAAGCGCCGGCGGTGGCCAACTGGTGCAGTTCGGTAACGATGCCAGCGAGGGATGACATGTGCGTGCCCGCGGCCGGCTCCCAGGTGGTACCGGCCCGCAGGCCCATGCCCGGCCGGAAGCTGGAAAATACAAACCGGGTCCCATCTGTCCGGATGCGCATGAGGGGCTCGGGGTAGCGGGTTTGCTGAATGGCCGCATGCCACAGGTTAGTGAGAGTCCGGGCCAGTTCGGTCGTAATGGCCAGTTTTCGCGCGCTGCTAGCCACCAGCGAATCGCGTCGGAAGCCCGCCGCCGGGGCTGTGCCGCGCCGCATTTCCGCGTAGGTTAGGTAGTAGCGCTGCTTGTCCTGCTCAATCGAAAGCACATACGAGGACTTGAAAGAAGTTAGCACGACCACCTGCGCCAGCGCTGCGGTCTTTTGTAGCTGCTCAACTGTTGTGTAGTGCCAATCGGCGGGCTCTAGGTGGTCGTCCTTGCTCTGAGCCTGTAGGCTTGTGGTACTCAACCAGAACAGCAGCAGAGAGCCAAGCGTGGGTATCCAACGTGTGTGTAGCATGATGATTAGCAAAAAGGATAAGAGTGTTGTAGCAAACGGTCTGGCCCGGAAACAGGGCAAGATGACCGAAACCAGTGTGCTACCTTGCCGCGACAGTATCTACTTGGCCTGGCAACTAAGGGCAGATAGAAGGCTGCTGCTTATCCTTGAGCAGGCCTTCTTGCCCGGGAAAGTTACTTTTGTTCCGGCTTATCATAAGACGCCGCGCAGGCCCCTATCTACTATGCTTCAAGTTACCAGCTTCCTTTTTCACTGCCTGTATAGTCTGGTTGCCAAACGGCAGCTATATCCCTCCGGTCGTCTGGATGCAGCAAAGGTGGGGTTGGTGATGGTGTATGCGCTGGTGGGTTTCGACCTGTTGCTGGTTATTGAAAAGATTATGAATGTGAGACTTATACAGGGGCAGCTTACCTTTTTGCTTCTGGCTGGGCTTCTGCTGGGTGCCTATGCCTGCTTGCAGACACGCTACTTCAAACGTCACCTTACCGAAGAACGCTTGTCGCGGTACGATGCGGAAAACGGGAGGGCTAGAGTTTGGTATGCGCTGGTTGCCGTGTGGGTACTTGCGGTGGTGTACGCCTTGCCCTTTACAGGATTTCTTGCTCATTGACACGTCAGGCAAACGCCCATGCAAGCTGAATAAGCCGGATATGCGGCGAGTTGCCGCCTACCGGCTCAACCCCGGAAACAGCGCTATAATGGCCGTAGCCATAAAATTGACGCCGATAGCCAGCGTCAGGAAGCCCATGATGCGGGCCAGCGCCGCCATACCGGGCCGCCCCAGAAACCGCGTGAGCCGCAACGACGACATCAGGATGATGTAGGCTGCCAGCGCCACCAGCCCGAAGCCCAGCACAATCAGGCCCATATCGGAGTAGCTGAGCTTGCCCGTAAACAGGCCGATGCACACGGCCATGGAACCCGGCCCCGAGAGCATGGGCATGGCCAGCGGCGTGAAGCTGATGTCGTTTTTGTGCATGCTTTCCTCCAGCGTTTCCTCCGACACCTTGGCCCGGTTGCCGCCCGGCGTAAGCAGGTCGAAGGCCGAGCGCATGAGCAGGATGCCGCCCGCAATGCGCAGGTGATGGATGTTGATGCCGAAGAAGTTGAGCACGTACTGCCCCGCGAAAAACGACACCGTGAGCACGCCCACCATGTACAGGCAGGCCTTTAGGCCGATGTTGGCGCGTTCGGCCGGCGTGTCTTCCTCGGTCAGGGTCAGGAATACCGGCATGGCCCCAAAGGGGTTCACAACCGAGAAGAGTGTGGTAAAAGTGGCGAGCAGTATCTCCATGGACCGGGCGTGTAGCTACGGGTAAAGGTACGAGCCTTTGAGAATCAGCAAGCAGGGAAAATGCTATGTTTATGCCTCAACCGTAGCCCGGGCAGCCCGTAGAAGCAACTCCCCGGCAGGCCTATCCTGTTTTTCCCTCTCTCTTTCCGCTCGCATGAATACCACGCTTCCTCCCACGGTAGCGGCCGCCGACGCCGCTGCTGCCACCGAAACCCCTTTGGTGGGCATCATCATGGGCTCCCAGTCTGATCTAAAGACCATGTCGGCGGCCGCCGAACTGCTGCGCCAGTTCAACGTGCCGTATGAAATTACGCTGGTTTCGGCGCATCGCACGCCGCATCGGCTGGTAGAATATACCGAAACAGCTCGTAAGCGGGGCCTGCGCGTCATTATTGCCGGTGGGGGCGGGGCTGCCCATTTGCCGGGTATGGTGGCGGCCTTCACCACACTGCCGGTTATTGGGGTGCCTATCAATTCGGCTACCTCCATCCACGGCCTCGACTCCATTCTGTCGATGCTGCAGATGCCGGCTGGGGTGCCCGTGGCCACTGTGGCCCTCGACGGTGCCACCAACGCCGCCGTGCTGGCCACCCAGATGCTGGCCATCAGCAACGCCCGCCTGCACGATGTGCTGGAAAAGTACCGTGCCTCGCTTAAAGACAAAGTGATGCGCACCATCGAAGAGCTGCGGAAAGGCGGCTTCAACGACGAGTAACCACCGCTTCCCGCGCTCCATCCCGCCCAATCCTCCCCACACCTTCTCTGCTCTGATGCCTGATTTTGACTCATTGCCCTGGTGGCTGACTGCCCTTCATGGCCTGGTAATGCTCCTGACGCTGGCCAGCGTTGTGGCTACGCTGCTGCCGCTGCTGCGCGCAACGGCTTGGTGGATACGCGTGTTTGACTTCCCGCGCCTGCAGATCGTGGCTGTTACTCTGCTTACAATAGTCGGTGGCCTGCTGCTGGGCTGGCATACGCTGCCGGGCTGGTGGGGCGTAGGCGCGCTGGGGCTGCTGGCCGCGGCCGTGGTCTACCAGTTCTTCCGGATTGTGCCCTACACGCCGCTGGTGAAAAAGCAGGTGGGCGACAGCACCCTCAAGGACGGCAAGCGCCACCTGAGTCTGGTGATGATGAACGTGCTGCAATTCAATAAGCAGGGCCAGAAGGCGCTGCAAGCCATCCAGAAGATGGATCCGGACATCATCATGGCTGTGGAAACCGACCAGTGGTGGTACGAGCAGCTCAAGCCGCTGGAAGAAACCCACCCCCACACCTGCCACGAGCCGCTCGACAACACGTACGGCCTGCTGTTCTTCTCGCGCCTCAAGCTGGAAAGCTGCGACATCAAGTACCTGCTCGACGACGACGTGCCCAGCCTGCATGCCCGCGTGCAGTTGGCCGATGGCCGCACCTGGGTGCAGGTGTACGGCCTGCACCCCAAGCCGCCAGCGCCGGCCGAATCCAAAACCAGCACCAAGCGCGACGCCGAGCTGCTGCTGGTAGGCAAAGCCATCGACAAAAAGGACGAGCCCACCATCGTATTCGGCGACATGAACGACGTGGCTTGGTCGCACACTTCCGAGCTGTTCCGGCGCATCAGTGGCCTCATGGACCCACGCGTGGGCCGCGGCCTGCTGCCCACCTTCCACGCCGACCACTACCTGCTCCGCTGGCCCCTCGACCACGTGTTCGTGTCGGCCCACTTCAAGGTGGATGATATGGAGCGCCTGCCGTACGTCGGCTCCGACCACTTCCCCATCTACATCAAGCTCAGCTACGAGCCCCACGACAAAGAGGAACAGGAAGAAAACTGCGAGGAAGCCGACGCCGACGACCACGCCGAAGCCACTGAGAAGATACAGGAAGGCTTTGAGGAGGAGGACGAAGAAGAAGCCGAAGAAGCTGAGAACCCCGGCGAGAAAAAGGAGCTAACTACCTAGCGAGTCGGCTGCAAACCGCAAATCATCAGCAGACAGCTATGATGGTCAGTAATGCAAACAGCCCAGGCACTTGCCTGGGCTGTTTGCGTTACTGTGGGCTGTAAATCGACTGGCGGATGGCGGTCTGGTAGGTAAGGTAGCGGCCGGGAATCTTCCGTTCTGCTACAGCGCACTAGGGCAGAGTCAGGCGGTCTTTGGTGTTCAGGCTCGCCTGTTGCCTACGGCAACACCTGCGCCGAAAACCTGCCAGGATGTAAACACAAAAAGGCCCGGAGCAAGCTGCTCCGGGCCTTTCTGTTTTCAACAATCAGCGCAATCAATACAATCAGCGCTAATCAGTGATTTACTTGCCTACTTCCTCGTAATCCACGTCGGTTACGTTGTCGTGGGGCTGGCCTTGCTGGCCGTTGCCGCCGGGCTGGCCGGCACCGCCGAAGGGGTTGCCACCGTCGGCGCCGGGCTGGCCGCCTTCGGCACCGCCCTGGGCGTACATCTCCTGCGAGGCTGCCTGCCAGGCCGTGTTGATGGCTTCCATGGCCGTATCAATCTGGCTGATGTCTTTGCTCTCGTGAGCCTTCTTGAGGTCGGCGAGGGCATCTTCAACGGCCGTTTTGTTGCCGGCGCTCAGCTTGTCGCCGTACTCTTTCAGCTGCTTCTCCGTCTGGAAAATCATCGAGTCGGCGGCGTTTACCTTGCCGATGCGCTCCGTCTCGGCTTTATCGGCGTCGGCGTTGGCAGCGGCTTCGTTGCGCATGCGCTCAATGTCGGCGTCAGTCAGGCCCGAGGAAGCTTCGATGCGGATCTTCTGCTCCTTGCCGGTGCCTTTGTCTTTGGCCGACACGTGCAGAATGCCGTTGGCGTCGATGTCGAAGGTTACTTCGATCTGCGGAACACCGCGGGGAGCCGGCGGAATCGAGTCGAGGTGGAAGCGGCCGATAGTGCGGTTCTGCGAAGCCAGCGGACGCTCGCCCTGCAGCACGTGAATTTCTACCGAAGGCTGCGAATCCGAAGCCGTCGAGAACGTCTCCGACTTCTTGGTTGGAATCGTGGTGTTGCTCTCGATGAGCTTGGTCATTACGCCGCCCATCGTTTCGATGCCCAGCGAAAGCGGGGTCACGTCGAGCAGCAGTACGTCCTTCACCTCACCGGTCAATACACCGCCCTGGATGGCAGCGCCCACGGCTACTACTTCGTCGGGGTTCACACCCTTGGAAGGCTTCTTGCCGAAGAACTTCTCCACTTCTTCCTGGATGCGCGGAATGCGCGTCGAGCCACCTACGAGGATAACCTCGTCGATGTCGGAAGTGCTCAGGCCGGCATCCTGCAGCGCCTTTTTGCAAGGCTCCATCGAGCGGCGCACTAGGTTGTCGGCGAGCTGCTCGAACTTGGCGCGGCTCAGTTTCACCACCAAGTGCTTGGGGCCCGAGGCGGTAGCCGTCACGTACGGCAGGTTGATTTCGGTTTCGGTCGAAGACGACAGCTCTACCTTGGCTTTCTCGGCAGCTTCCTTGAGGCGCTGGAGAGCCATAGCGTCTTTGCGCAGGTCGAGGCCTTCGTTTTCGCTGGCGAACGTCTCGGCCAGGAAGTTGATGATTACCTGGTCGAAGTCGTCGCCACCGAGGTGGGTATCACCGTTGGTGCTCAGCACTTCAAACACGCCATCACCCAGCTCGAGGATGGAAATGTCGAACGTACCGCCGCCGAGGTCATACACGGCAATCTTCTGGTCTTTATGCTTTTTGTCGAGGCCGTACGCCAAAGCGGCGGCGGTGGGCTCGTTGATGATGCGCTTCACATCGAGGCCAGCAATGGCGCCGGCTTCTTTGGTGGCCTGGCGCTGGGCATCATTGAAGTAGGCAGGCACCGTAATAACGGCTTCCGTTACGGGCTGACCGAGGTAGTCTTCGGCGGTCTGCTTCATTTTCTGCAGAACCATGGCCGAGATTTCCTGCGGCGTGTACTGCCGGTCACCGATCTGGACGGCTACCGTGTTGTTGGAGCCTTTTACCAGCTGGTACGAGACGTTTTTGGCTTCCTCGGTCACTTCGCCGAAGCCACGGCCCATGAAACGCTTGATCGACTGCAGCGTGTTGATTGGGTTGGTAATCGCCTGGCGCTTGGCCGGGTCACCAACTTTCCGCTCGCCCTTGCCATTATCGAGGAAGGCTACGATACTCGGGGTGGTGCGGCGGCCTTCGCTGTTCGGAATAACTACCGGCTCGTTGCCTTCCATAACGGCCACGCACGAGTTGGTGGTGCCGAGGTCAATACCAATTATTTTGCCCATCTGAATGGTTATCGGTTAGGAGTTGGAGTGTCAGGTTGTAGGACGCGAATTGCTCGCATCGGGGGAGTTACAAGACGCGTACCAGCCGCAAAAAGCCTGCTTTTTCGTGACAGATTGTCATTTCTGAGCAGGTGCCCGAAGGATTTCGCGACGGACTGGCTTTTACGAAAAAGCCGGCGGCAGGATATGCTGCCACAGGGGCAGGGCTAATCGGTAGCCTGTGGCACGGACTTCAGTCCGTAGCCCGCTGCCGTCCGGTAGATAATGTGCGGTTCGGGGGGGCTACGGACTGAAGTCCGTGCCACATATAGCAGTCAGCGGGTAGCCGGATTTGCCAGAAACTCCTGAATCGTCTGCTCCCACAGTGCCTTATTCTTCCACCAATATGGCTCGTGGCCGGAGCCAGGAAAGTCCTGGCGCTTCTTGGGGCCGCGCAGAGCGGCGAAGATGGCGTCGGTTTCGGGGCGGGTTACGCGCGGGTCGGCGGCACCCCAGAGTAGTAGGGTGGGCGTGCTGGTGAGGGCCGCGTAGCGCGTGGCGTCGAGGTCGAAAGCCCAGAAGTTGTTGGCCAGGCCGCCCCACAACACCAGCAGGTTGGCCATCGGGAAGGGCGGGACGTGCATGGAGCGGAAGCGGCTTTGCGCGGTCTGGAGCATGGAGCCGTAGGGGCACTCCAGGATATTGGCGTCGGGCCGGATGCCCAGCTCGGCTTCGGCGCGCAGCGTGGCCACGGCCCCCATGGAGTTGGCGTAGATGAGCACCGGGCCGGGCCGCCGCTGCAGCCAGCGCACGGCCGTAGCCACGTCTTCAGCTTCATGATGACCCACGGTGCAGACGTTGCCCTCGGAGCCGCCGTTGCCGGCAAAATCGGTGAGCAGCACGTTGTAGCCGAGGCGGCGGAAGTAGCCGGCCTCGGTCAGAAGCTTGCTTTTGCAGCTGGTGTAGCCATGAAACAGGGCCACGGTGCCGCGCGCCTCGGGCACCGTGGCGTACCAGGTTTCCAGCCGCCCGTTGGGGCTGCTCAGATACACCGTGCGGTACGGGAAATCGGGCCGCTGCCGGTTGACGGGCTTCGGGTTTTTAATGCCCGTGAGCAGAATACCCACTTTCTGCAGGAGCGTCAGCTGCTCCGGGTTATCGGTGTGGGAGCCGGCTTCGGTGGTGAAATGCGTGAAGCGCCAGGCGTGAAAAAACGCCACTGCGTTCATTGCCAGAAACACCAGCACGGCCAGGCCAAGCGTCCGGCGCCACCGCCTCGCTGCCCGTCCGGCCACTAGCCGCGGCTGCTGCGGCTGCCACCAGCCGGGCCGGGCTTGCGCCCCGTCGTGCCCCGCCCCGCCGACTTTGGGCCGGGCTTGCTGCCGGTTTTGCCGGGCGAGGCGTTTTTGGGCTTGCCGTTGGATGGTTTGGCGCTGAACGTGCCCGGCCGGCCGGCCCCGCGGCTGCCGGCGGCGCGCCCATCGGCAGCGCCGGGTTTGGCTCCGCCCTGGCCCCCAAACCCGCCCCGGTTGTAGCCGCCGGCACTGTTCTGGCCGGTTTTGCTGGTGGCTGGGCGCACGCCGCCGGGCCAGTACTCCGAGGCTTTGGTGGTGGGCTTGTAGGTGCCGGCGGCGGCCGTCTGGGCGGCCATGTCTTCGCGCAGGGCCTGCACTTCGGCTTCGGTCAGTTCGCGCCATTGGCCGGGCTGCAGCTCAGCTACGGCCATATCGGCGATGCTGGCGCGCACAAGGCGCAGGGTGGGGTAGCCCACGGCGGCCGTCATTTTGCGCACCTGCCGGTTCATGCCCTGTGAAATCCGGATCTGGACCCAGCTGGTGGGAATGGCAGCCCGGAAGCGCACCGGCTTGCTGCGCTCCCAGATTTCGGGCGCTTCGGGCAGCAGCGCCACCTCGGCGGGGCTGGTGTAGCCGGTTTTCAGGTCGACGCCGCGGCGCAGGTTCTCCAGTGCGGCCTCGGTCGGAACGCCTTCCACCTGCACCCAATACGTTTTCGGCACCTTGAAGCGCGGCTCCGATAGGCGGTGCTGCAGCTGCTTGTCGTCGGTGAGTAGCACGAGGCCCTCGGAGTCGTAGTCCAGCCGGCCTACCGGATAAATGTCGGGTACGGCCACGAAATCCTTGAGCGTCTGGCGCCCGGCTTCGTCGGTGAACTGGGTGAGGACTTCGTAGGGCTTGTTGAGCAGAATGTAACGCATGGCGCAAAGGTACCGAGAAGATGGCCCGATGTAATACCAAGCTCCAGCTTGGTGAATCGTTGCTGACGGATGGCACCATAATACGAACGTTCTACTGCGCGTATCTCCCGCGCCGAGGCAACGGTTTCGTTCAACGATTCACCAAGCTGGAGCTTGGTGTTACACCCCGCCGGAATACTTGCGGGTGGCCCATTCCAGCGTGGCAAGAGCCAACAGCACGAAGAACAACCACTTCAGATTGATCAAATCCTGCAGATCCTGCTGCGAGTAAATGATGGGCTTGTAATCGGCCTTCAGAATATCATCCGTCAGCTGCTGAAACTGCTTGGGGAAATAAAGGCGCGAGCCACTGCGGCGGGCCAGCTGGTAGAGCAGGTTGTGGTCGGCGCGGCTTTGCAGGGCTTCGAGCTGCTGCTCCTGCACCAGCACCTCGCCGCGGTCTTGCTGGGGCTGGCCCGAGAGGGTGGCGCGGGCCACGTAGCGGTAGAGGCCGCCGGGCAGTGCGCCCAGGTGCAGCGGGGCGCCGTCTTCGGTGGTGGTGTAGGTGAAGGTGCGGGTTTTCTGCTGCTCGTCGGTGAAGGTGAGCGTGATTTGCTGGCCGTAGATGCGCTCGAAGATGGTGTTGTAGGTTTCGGCCGCGAAGGTCACGTCGTCCTGCGAGCTGAAGGCATCCTGGGTGGGGTACACGTCGAGGCGCTTCTTGTTGGCGTTCTGGGTAAGCAGCTGCAGCGTGCGGTTCACCAGCCGGTCGTAGGCTTCGGGCCGGTCGTCGTGCTCCACGGCTTCCTGCAGGCGCCACTGCCAGCTGCCCTCGGTGAGTAGGGTGGCCTGGCGCTGCTGCGGCGTGCCCCCGAAGACCAGCAGAGGCTTTTGGGTACGCACCCGGCCCACCTGCTGCCAGAGCGCGGCCTCAGCCCCGCCGCCCAGCCGGTAGTCGCCGAACGGCACCGGGGCGGGCGGGTAGGCGGCAAAGCGGCGCAGGGCGTCTTCCTCAAAGGTGAAGCGCGAGAAAGCCGGGTTGAGCGTAGGCGTCACGTCGTCGGTCTGGCTGCCGCGGGGCTGTACCGTGAGGCCGGTGCCGAGGGCGTTGTAGGCGGTGAAATCAGATTGCGCGCCCAGCACGTACAGGGCCGGAGTGCGGCGGCTGCGCACCTGCGCCAGCACCTCGGCCCCCACGCCGGAGCGGGCCGGCAGCTGGTGCAGAATGGCCACATCATAGTCCTGGCCGGCTTTCAGGGGGCTGATGCCGGGCAGGTAGGTGATGAGGTCGAAGTTGTCGTTGCCCTGGATGGCGGCGCGCAGGGCCTTGAGGTCGGGGTGGGGGGCAGCGCCGGCTAGCAGCACCCGCAGTTTGCCTTTCACCACCTCGATGTAGGCGAACTTGCTGTTGTTGAGGGCCGTGAATTCGCCGGCCTGGCGCTCTACCACCACCTCGTAGCGGCGCTTGCCGGGGGCAGGAGCCACCACCGTGAAGGCCACCTTGGTGCGCCGCTGGCCCGCGGGCAGCGCCACGCGCCGGGTCTGGAGCACGCGGCCGTTTTCGCGCAGCTGCACCACGGCCGCACCGCCTGCAAAACCGTCATAAGTGAGGTCGGCTTCGAGGGGGAAGCGGTTGCCGCTGAACGCCACCCGGTTGTAGGTGAGGGCGGGCAGGCTCAGGTCTTTTTTCGGCACCGTGTCGCCGAGGGCCAGGCTATAAATCGGGAACCGGAACTCCGCGAAAGTCGGCGACTGGCCCTGGTTTACGATGCCATCGGAGGCCAGCACCACGCCGGCCAGGTTGCGGCCATCGTAGCTTTCCTGGATGCCACTGAGCAGGGCGTTGAGGTCGGTGGCCGGGGCTGTGAAGCGCAGCGAGTCGGCGGGCCGGGCCGGGCCGGCCAGCGGGCGGGTTTCCACTGTGAAGCCTTTAGCCTGCAGCGTGGCCGCCAGCTGCCGCAGTCCGCCGGTGGCCTGGCCCAGCACTGGCGCGGGCGTAAACAGGGCCACCGACTGCGAGTTGTCGACGGCCAGCACGATGGTGGGCTTCTCGGTGGTGGTGGTCGTGGTGTTGAGGAAGGGCGAGAGCAGCAGAAAGCTCAGAAAGCTCACCACCACGAAGCGCAGCGCCGCCAGCCCATAATTCAGGCGGCGGCTCCAGGGGGCCTTGGCCGAGTAGAGCAGCGCCGCATAGCCCGCGCCCGCCAGCAGGCACGGCAAAATCAACCAGGGAGAAGCAGCTATAGAAATCAAAAGACGGAAATAGCGGGTGAGCAGGCTAAGAACCCCGGCAAGCGCCACAGAGTTGCGTAGCGAAGGTACGTAGTTCCGTTGCCTCACCCCCTAGCCGCCTCCGCGGTGGAGCTAGTTTTTAGTCGCCTCACCCCCAACCCCCTCTCCGAAAAGGAGAGGGGGGCTAGCTCTAGAAATTGTTCTGGCGTCTATCAGCTTTACCCAAAATATCCTTTTCAGAGAGCAGAGCTTAACTATCAAAAAAAGTATCTGTCTCACCTTTTCTACTGGAGAGGAGGCTATGCAGTGAGGCTAACGGCTGCGCACAGCCGTGCAATTTCCAGTTCCTCGTTGGTGGGCACCACCAGCACCTGCACGCGGCTGCCGGCTGCTGATAAGTCGCGGATGCCGGGGGCGCGGCGGGCGTTTTCGGTTTCATCGAGTTGGATGCCCAGGAAGTCCAGGTTGGCGCACACCAGCTGGCGCACCAGCGCGTCGTTTTCGCCCACGCCGCCTGTGAAGACTACGGCATCGGCCCCGTTGAGGACGGCCAGGAAGCTGCCGAGGTACTTCTTGATGCGGTGGGCGTAGAGGTCGTAGGCGAGGCGGGCGCGCGGGTCGCCTTCGTTGAGCAGGCGTGTGATGTCGCGCATGTCGCTGTGGCCGGTGAGGCCGAGCATGCCGCTTTCCTTATTGAGCAGGTTCTTGACGTCGTCGAGCGAGTAGCCCAGCTGCTCTACCAAGTGGAAGATAACGGCCTGGTCAGTGTCGCCGGCGCGGGTACCCATCACCAGGCCGTTCATGGGGCCGAAGCCCATGCTGGTATCCACGGCGCGGCCGGCTACGGTGGCGGCCATGCTGCAGCCGTTGCCCAGGTGCACCGTGATAACGCGGGCGTCGGGCTGGCCCAGGTAGCGCAGGGTTTCGCGGCTCACGAACTGGTGGCTGGTACCGTGAAAGCCGTAGGCGCGCAGCCCGTGCCGAGTGTACAGCTCCTCGGGCAGCGCGAAGCGGTAGGCGTGGGGCGGGAGTGTGCTATGAAACGCCGTGTCGAACACCGCCACCTGCCGGGCCTGCGGAAACAGCTGCTCGGCCACTTCCATGCCCAGCAGGTTGGCCGGGTTGTGCAGCGGGGCCAGCGGAAACAGCTCCCGGATGCGGGCCTTCACCTCCGGCGTTACCAGCGTCGGCTGCCGGAACTCCTCACCGCCGTGCACGGCGCGGTGTCCCACCAGCTGCACGTTGGCGGGGTTTTGCAGCACGCCGGTGGCGGGGTCGGTGAGCAGGCGCATGGCCTGCTCCAGGCCGGTGCGGTGGTCGGGGATGGGCAGGGTGTGGCGCTCGGTATGCTCCTGGCCGTCGGGCTGCAGGGTGGTGTGCGTGAGCTGGCCGTCGGGCAGTCCGATGCGCTCCACCAGCCCGCGGGCCAGCGGCTGCTCCTGCGGCCAGCGAAACAGTTGGTACTTCAGCGAGCTGCTGCCGGAGTTGATGACGAAGATGTGCATTGGGAGAGGTAGTGAGAGAGAAGCTGCTTGGGAAGTCGTCAGAATAATCAGAACGTCATGCTGAGCTTGCCGAAGCATCTCGCGTGCTGACGTCTGAATAGTAGTGCAACGTCAGCACGCGAGATGCTTCGGCAAGCTCAGCATGACGTTCTACTTCGGCAAGCTCAGCATGACGTTCTATAAGACGCTACAAAACGGCTTCAACATCTATTGACAAGAAGTTCGCGCTACTGAGCAACCTCCTTCTTAGCCGGCAGCAGCTTTTTCACCAGCCGTACTACCTGGTCGACCACGAAGCCAATCACCAAGCCGCCCAGGCCGCAGGCCACTACTTTAGCCAGCCAGGCCACGGCGGGCATGGAGGCCAGGGCTACTTCCAGGTCGTGCAGCAGGTGGGCGGTGAAGGGGATGCCGTGGGCAATGATTTCGGCGCCCACCCACAGCATGGCGGCGGTGCCCACGTAGCTCAGGATGCTGAGAAACTTCGGCATGAACTTCACGAGGCCGCGGCCGAAGCTCTTGATGGCCGCGCTGTTGTCGCCTTCGGCCAGGTGCAGACCGATGTCGTCGGCCTTCACAATCAGCCCCACAAACCCGTACACCGCCACCGTGATAAACACCGCCACGGCCAGCATCACGATGATCTGGTTCACGATGGGCTGGTCGGTTACCTGGCTGTAGGCAATGGCCATGATTTCGGCCGACAGAATGATGTCGGTGCGGACGGCGCCGGCTACGCGCTGCTTCTCCAGCTCCTCGGGCGTAATGGTTTCCATCTGCTCGGTTTCCGCCTGCGCCTCGGGGTGCTTGCTGAACATGGAATGCACCTTCTCGTAGCCCTCGTAGCACAGGTATGCTCCGCCCAGCATCAGGATGGGCGTGATGGCCCAGGGCGCGAAGTAGCCCAGCACCAGCGCCGCCGGCGTCAGAATCAGCAGCTTGTTGAACAGCGACTTTTTGGCAATCTGGAAGATGATGGACAGCTCCCGGCTGGGGTCGAGGCCGACCACGTACTTGGGCGTCACGGCCGTATCGTCAATCACGATGCCCGACACCTTGCCAGTGGTTTTGGCCACCTGCGCCGGCACATCGTCCAGGCTGGCGGCACTGACTTTCACTAAAGCCGAAATATCATCTAGTAATGCAAAAAGTCCGGAGGCCATGTAGGTTGATTGGGTGATGTATGCGAGTTTGAAAAAGGGTGTTCTGCCGGGCAGCCAGAACGGTGTAAAGACGCGTATTCGCGTCTCAATCGTTGCTGGTGTTGTTTAGGTGGCGCAGTTCCGGCCGTTCAACGATGAGACGCGAATACGTGTCTCTATCCCGTTGTGGCTGATTTTACGCAGATTTTTTACTGCCCCTGCGCCTGAATGGCCGTCAGCAGCACCGTGTTGTAGATGTCGTCGACGGTGCAGCCGCGGCTCAGGTCGTTGACGGGCTTGTTCAGGCCCTGTAGCATCGGGCCGATGGCCAGGGCGCCGGTTTCGCGCTGCACGGCTTTGTAGGTGTTGTTGCCAGTGTTCAGGTCGGGGAAGATGAGCACGCTGGCCTGGCCTGCTACCGGCGAGCCGGGCAGCTTCTGCTGGCCCACGGCGGGGTCCACGGCGGCATCGTACTGGATGGGGCCTTCCACCAGCAAATCGGGGCGGAGCTGGCGCACGAGTTGGGTGGCCTGGCGCACCTTGTCCACGTCGGCGCCCTCGCCGGAGGTGCCTGAGGAGTAGGACAGCATAGCCACCCGCGGCTCGATGCCGAAGCGCCGGGAGCTGTCGGCCGAGGAAATGGCAATTTCGGCCAGCTGCTCGGCGGTGGGGTTGGGGTTCACGGCGCAGTCGCCAAACACCGCCACCCGATCCGGCAGGCACATAAAGAACACCGACGACACCACCGACACGCCCGGCCGCGTCTTGATAAACTGCAGCGCCGGCCGAATGGTGTGCTGCGTGGTGTGCACCGCCCCCGACACCATGCCATCGGCGAGGCCCTTGTACACCATCATCGAGCCGAAATACGACACGTCGGTCATCAGGTCGCGGGCCATTTCCAGGGTCACGCCTTTGCTGCGGCGCAGCTCAAACAGGGTTTCGGCGAAGTCCTGGAACAGCGCGGAGGCGGCCGGGTCCAGCAGCTGCACGCGCTGCGGGTCCAGGGGGCGGCCGAGGCGCTTGGCGGCGGCCAGAATCTGGGTCGGGTCGCCGAGGATGGTGAGGCTCACCACGTCCTGCTCCAGCAGGCGGGCCGCCGCGCGCAGCACCCGGTCGTCGTTGCCCTCGGGCAGCACAATGTGCTTGCGTTGGCTGCGCGCCCACTGCAGCAGCTGGTACTGGAACATGTGCGGCGTGAGGCCGCGCGGCGCAAACGTGCTGAGCTGCTCCAGCAGGCGCGGCGCATCGAGGTGGCGCTCAAACGTCTGGATGGCCAGCCGGATTTTCTTGGTTTGCTGCGGCCCGATGCGCGCCTGAATGTTGCCGATGCGGGTGGTAGTCTGGAACGTACCCGACTCTACCAGCAGAATCGGCACGGCCGCGGGTAGGCCCTCAATCAGGCGCAGCACCGAGTCCTCGGGCCGGTAGCCGCTGGTGAGCACCAGCCCCGCCACGCGCGGGTAGCTGGCCGACATATTGGCCTGCAGGGCACTCAGAATAAGGTCGGCCCGGTCGCCGGGCGTGATGATGAGCACGTTTTCCTCGAGGCGCAGCAAAAAATTGGGCACCTGCATCGAGCCATTGATGAAGTGGTCGACGGGGTTGGTAAGCTGGTCGGCCCCGAACAGCAGCTCCCCGCCCAGCTGGTCATGGATTTCCTGCATGGTGGGGCTGCGCAGGGCCGGGCTTTCCGGAATGAGGGCCAGTTGGGTTTCGGACGGCAGCTGGTCGCGGAGCAGGGTGCGCACCTCATCCAGCTGCGCCGGGGCCACGCGGTTGAGCACTAGGGCCAGCACCTGCACCTCGCTTTCCAGCGCATCGCGGCGGATGGACAAGGCGGCGTTGACGAGCTGCTCCACGGTTTTGTCGAGGCCCGAAATCAGCAGCACCACCGGCACGCTTAGGTTGCGGGCCACCTGCCAGTTGAGGTCCAGCTCCAGGGCCAGGCTGCTGCCCACGAAGTCGGTGCCTTCCACCACTACAAAGTCGTGGGCGGCTTCCAGCTGCTTGAAGCGGTGGATGATGGTGTCGAGTAGCTCACCGGCTCGGCCGGCCTCCACCATGCGCAAAGCCTCCTGGCCGGTGTAGGCGTAGGTATCGGGGTAGGCGAGGGGCAGCTGGAAGTGCTGCAGCACCGTCTGGATGTGATAGTCGGGCTGGCCGTCGGCGAGGGGCGTGATGATGGGCTTGAAGTAGCCCACCCGCTGCGCCTGGCCCAGCAGCAGGTGTACCAGCCCCAGCGTCACAACGGACTTGCCGCTGTACGGCTCGGCAGTGGCAATGAAAACGGCTTTGCTCATGAGTAAGTCGGAGGTAGTCAGAAGCGCTTACGGATGCGGCGCAAGGTAAGGCGAGCGGCGCAGAGAATCCCGCTGTAATGCGGCAGCTAACCGTATTGCTTATCTTGACGCCTACTACCCTTCTACGATAATCAGCTAGGCCGCTATGTGCGCCATGAACAGACTTGCCGCAGTAATATTATGGCCGCTTGGTGTAGCGCTGGTCTTACTGCCAAACGGCTGCGCGTACGGCAGTAAGACCAGCAGTAAGACCAGCAGTGAGAGCAGGAGCAGGACCACAACGCCTTACGCCGAGGCAAAACTCCGTGGCTGCTTGCCCGAGCGCTGGACGGTGCGGAAAGTAACGGCCGACAGCAGCAAGATTGCCCTGGCGCACATCGGCAAAGCAGACTTTGAGCTGCATTTCGAGGCGCAGTATTCGGTAGTGGATACGCTGTATGCCCGGCAACTAAATAAAAAGCCCGGTAACACCTACCAGCCGCACATCATCCTGCATTTCTACCGCCACTCGGCTAAAGTAAAGCAACAGGCGCGCTTCGTACAGGATAATATGGCCATCATATCAGCGCTTGCATTTCCGCAGGATTTCGGAGAAACGCAGGATTTCCTGGTGTACGAATCCACCGGCCCGGTTGCGCTGCGCTCTGTTGATGCAGCGGAAGTGCAGTTGAGAAATTGCCTTCAGGCCAAGCTGCGGGAGTAAACGCAAAAGCGCCGTGGCACTGTGGCCGGGCCAGCAGTGGCTTAAGCTACCGCACCGTCACCAGCTCCCGGCTGTCCAGCATCCGGACCGGCGAAATTACCAGCTCATCGAGCGGGAGCTGCTTGCCGTACCGCTCGCGCAGCTTGGCCTGCACGGCGGGGTGGGAGAGGTCGAAGTCGCGCAGGTGCTGGAGCTGTCCGATTTCGCGGCCCGTGGCCTGCTGGTACATCTTCCAGAGCAGCTCCGAGCAGTAGATTCGCTCATCCGACCAGCCAAAATACAGGTCGTAGCTGCGGCCGCGGTACTGCTCGCCGGCGGCATGCAGCTTCCGCAGCACCGGGGGCGTCAGCACGGTTCGGGCGTTGCGGAGGCGCTTCACCACGAACCGGCCGCCCTGACCGCGCGCCACCCAGGCGGCCAGCGAGGTTTCGCTCACGGGCTGCACGGCCTCAAACACGCGCCATTCGCCGTTTTTCCGGAACAGGATGCCGCAGTGGCTGTACGCGGAATGCGTAGCCAGTTGAATGGCCCGGCTCTGCGCTGATTGAGACGTCTGGAAAATCAGGTCGCCGTCGTGCAGGCGCGGGGCCAGCTGCTGCACGGCGGTGCGGGCCGTCTGGGTCTGGCGCAGGCGGGTGTAGCGGCGGTGCAGGCGCGGGTAGGCCAGTACCGTGAGCAGCAGCAGCGGCAGCAGAAACAGGAGGAAGCGGCGCATGGTGGGGGATGGGAGTTAGGAAAGGACGTAACGCGAAGTTGCACTTCGCGAAGCACCGCATCATCGTTTTCAGGGCTATTACCCCAAACGACGTGGACGCTCCGCGAAGTGCAACTTCGCGTTACAGACAGGACCGCAGTGCTAGGTCAGCATGCCGCCGTCTACCTGCAGTACCTGGCCGGTGATGTAGCTGCTGTCGTCGGAGGCGAGGAAGGCGGTGGCTTTGGCCACGTCTTCGGGGGTGCCGCCGCGACGCAGCGGAATGGCTTTGCGCCACTCGTCTACCTGTTTGGAGTCGAGGGCGTCGGTCATTTCGGTTTCGATGAAGCCGGGGGCTACGGCGTTGCAGCGGATGTTGCGCGAGCCCAGCTCCAGCGCCACCGACTTCGTGAAGCCGATAATGCCCGATTTGGAGGCCGCGTAGTTGCTCTGGCCGGCGTTGCCTTTGATGCCTACCACCGAGCTCATGTTGATGATGCTGCCGGCTTTGGCGCGCATCATGGGTTTGGTGGCGGCTTTGGTGAGGTTGAACACCGACTTCAGATTCACGGCCAGGACCTGGTCCCACTGCTGCTCGCTCATACGCATGAGCAGGCCGTCCTGCGTGATGCCGGCGTTATTCACCAGAATATCCAGCTTGCCGAACTCGGCTACCACGTCGTCCACCAGCTTCTCGGCTTCGGCATATACCGAGGCGTCGGAGCGGAAGCCCTTCACTTTGGTGCCGTGGGCGGCCAGCTCCTGTTCGAGCTGCTGGCCTTTCTCTACGCTGGAGAGGTAGGTGAAAGCCACCTGAGCGCCCAGTTGGGCAAAATGCACCGCAATGGCGCGGCCGATTCCTTTGGAAGCGCCCGTAATCAGGGCCACTTTTCCGTCGAGCAATTTTGTCATGCGGCGAAGGTAAGGATTGGCGGTATTAGCTTGCAGGAAAATGTAGCGCCAAGCTCCAGCTTGGTGCATCGTTGAACGATTCCGCTAGAAATCGTTCAGCAGGCACCGTCCCATGACCCGCCAAGCTGGAGCTTGGCGCTACGTATGCTCGAAACCGATATCTGCATTCTGGGTGCCGGGCCCGGCGGCGCCACGGCGGCCTTGCACCTGGCCAACGCCGGTCACCGCTGCCTGCTGCTGGACAAGGCCACCTTTCCGCGCGACAAAGTGTGCGGCGACGCCCTCAGTGGTAAAGTCATCAGCGAGCTGCGCCGGATAGGGGAGGCGCTGCCCGCTCAGCTGGCCGCCGACCCCGCCCAGTTGCCCAGCTGGGGCATTGACTTTTACGCCCCCAACGGCCGCAAGCTGGCCGTGCCCTTCAAGCCCGGCTACAACAAAGCCACTGACCGCGCCGCCGGCCACATCAGCAAGCGCATTGACTTCGATAATTTCCTGGTGGAAGAAGTGCGCCGCCGCCCCGAAATCGACTTCCGCGAAGGCCTGGACGCCGCCCTGCCCGAGCAGCAGCCCGACGGCCGCTGGCTGGTGCGAGACGCCGCCGGCACGCCCGTGGCGCTGGCGCGACTGCTGCTGGTGGCCAATGGGGCGCAGTCGGGGTTTGCGCGGCAGGTGGCCGGGCACGCGCTGGAGCCGGCCCACCACTGCGCGGGGCTGCGGGCCTACTACCGCGGCGTGCAGGGCCTGCACCCCGACAATTTTATCGAGCTGCACTTCATCAAAGACTTCTTGCCGGGCTATCTGTGGGTGTTCCCGCTGCCCAACGGTGAAGCCAACGTGGGCGTGGGTATGCTCACGGAAGCCGTGTCGAAAAAGAAAGTGAATCTGCGCGAGCGGCTGGCCGAAATCCTGCAGACGCACCCCGCCCTCAAAGACCGGTTCGCCGGGGCCGAGCGGCTGGGGCCGGTGCGCGGCTTTGGGCTGCCGCTGGGCTCTAAGCGCCGCGCGCTGTCGGGCAAGAACTACCTGCTGCTCGGCGACGCCGCCTCGCTCATCGACCCGTTTACGGGCGAAGGCATTAGCCACGCCATGGTATCTGGGCGGCACGCCGCCGACTGGGCCGGCCGGGCGCTGGCCACCCAGGATTGCTCGCCCGCGTTTCTGCGCGGCTACGACGCGGCCGTGTACAACCGCCTAGGCCAGGAGCTACGCCTGAGCCGCGCCATGCAGAAGCTACTCGACTATCCGTGGCTGTTCAACTTCATTGCCAACCGCGCCGCCAACAACCCCACCCTGGCCGAAACCCTGTCCATGATGTTCCTGGACCTGGATATGCGCGAACGGCTGCGCCAGCCGAGTTTCTACGTGAAACTGCTGTTTGGGCGGTAGTCCGATAAAATAGATAGAACGTCATTCCGAGCGAAGGCGGAGCCGTAGCCGAGGAATCTCGCTAGTGTAGTAACTGATTTTACCACGCTGGCGAGATTCCTCGGCTACGGCTCCGCCTTTGCTCGGAATGACGTTCTGCCACTAACCCATTAAACTACTTGCCGGCGTAGCGGCGGAGGCTCTTGGCGGCTTCAGGGTTGAGCTGGGTGGCTTTTTCGAGGTCGGTTTTGGCCTCGGCGGGCTTGTTTATGGAGGCGTAGCTGATGCCGCGGTACTCGTAGGCGTCGGCGTAGGTGGGGTCCAACTCGAGGGCCTTAGTGAAATCGGGGATGGCGGCCTTGAAGTTGAACATCTGCATGCGGGCCGCGCCCCGGCCGAAGAAGGCCTCCTTGTCGGTGGGGTTGTAGCGGGTGGCTTTGCTGAAGTCGGAGATGGCGGGGGCGTACTGCTTGAGCTTGAGGCGGTTCAGGCCGCGGTTGTAGTACACTTCGGCGTTGGTGGGTTTGAGGCGGGCGGCTAGGTTGTAGTCCGCAATGGCGTCGGCGTAGTCCTTGAGGTGGCTTTTGGCCTTGGCCCGGGTCAGCAGCGCGTCGAAGTTGCGGGGCGACGCCTTGAGCGTGGCGTCGGCGGTGCGGATTTCGTTGCGGTAGTCGGCGCTGGATTTGCGGGCGGCGGCTTCCATGGTGCCGGGGGCGGGCACGGGTGCGGCGGAGGCCGTTGCTACCTCCGTGCCAGTGCTGGCGGTAGCAGCCGGCGCGGCAACGGTTTCCTGGCGCATGGCGCGCTGGGTGGTGCCGGGCTTGTCGGCTTCGGTGGTGGTGGCACACTGGCTGAAAAACAGCAGGCTGCCGGTGATGGAAAGCAGGGAGAGTAGACGGTGGTTCATGAGCAAAGCAGTCAGAAAGGAGGCGCCAGGGCGCCGGACAGGTAAATCGGGTCTTCTACGGGGCATCGGCCCGAACGGATATAGGCCGGCCGTTGTTTTAAGCGGCCTGCCGGGCTGGCAGGCGGCTGGCGGCCGTCAGTTGGCGAGTTGCGCGGCCTGCCTATCTTTGCCGGGCCCCGCCAGCAGTCCATGCCCGGTGCGGGCTTTTCAATCTCACCCTCAAGTATAACAACATGGCATTGCAATACGACCTGGTCGTTGTCGGCAGCGGCCCCGGCGGCTACGTGGCTGCTATCCGGGCTTCGCAGCTTGGTCTGAAAGTCGGCGTTATCGAGCGGGAGTCGCTCGGCGGCATCTGCCTCAACTGGGGCTGCATTCCTACCAAAGCCCTGCTCAAAAGCGCCCAGGTGTTTGAATACCTCAACCACGCCGCCGATTATGGCCTCAAAGCCGAGGGCGTGGGCTATGATTTTGGTGCCGTGATTAAGCGCAGCCGCGGTGTGGCTGAGGGCATGAGCAAGGGCATCAATTTCCTGTTTAAAAAGAATAAAATCGACGCCCTGATGGGCACCGGCAAGCTGCTGGCCCCCGGCAAAGTGGAGCTCACCAAAGCCGATGGCACCAAGGAAACGGTGGAGGCTAAGAGCATCATTCTGGCCACCGGTACCCGCGCCCGCCAGCTGCCCAGCATGCCCATCGACGGCCAGAAGATCATTGAGTACCGCAAGGCCATGACCATGGAGCAGCTGCCCAAGCGCCTCGTGGTGGTGGGTTCTGGCGCCATCGGCGTCGAGTTTGCCTACTTCTACCGCACCATGGGTTCGGAGGTGACGGTGGTGGAATACCTGCCCCGCATTGTGCCCGTGGAGGACGAGGAAGTGAGCCGGCAGATGGAAAAGTCGTTCCGCAAAATCGGCATCAACGTGCTGACCAGTGCCGAGGTGACGAAGGTGGACACCAGCGGCGCTGGCTGCCATGTAACCATCAAAACCGCCAAAGGGGAGCAGCAGGTGGAGTGCGACGTGGTGCTGAGCGCCGTGGGCGTGCAGACCAACCTCGAAAACATTGGCATTGAGGAGCTGGGTATCAAGGTGGAGAAGGGCCGCGTTATCGTCGACGACTTCTACCAGACCAACGTGCCCGGCATCTACGCCATCGGCGACATCGTGCCCGGCCCTGCCCTGGCCCACGTGGCTTCGGCCGAAGGCATTATCTGCGTCGAGAAAATTGCTGGTCACCACCCCGAGCCGCTCAACTACCAGAACATTCCCGGCTGCACCTACGCCTCGCCGGAAATTGCCTCGGTAGGCCTCACCGAAGCCGAAGCCAAAAACCAGGGCTACGACATCCTGGTGGGCAAATTCCCGTTCTCGGCCTCCGGCAAAGCTTCGGCCGCCGGCGTGAAAGACGGCTTCGTGAAAGTCATCTTCGACAAGAAGTACGGCGAGTGGCTGGGCGCCCACATGATTGGGGCCAACGTAACCGAAATGATTGCCGAGGTAGTAGTAGCCCGCAAGCTCGAAACCACCGGCCACGAAATCATCAAGGCCGTGCACCCGCACCCCACCATGAGCGAGGCCATCATGGAGGCCGCCGCCGCCGCCTACGGCGAGGTGATTCACCTGTAAAACTGTAGCATAGGCTTCAGCCTGTGCCGCATAAGAAAGGCCCCGAAACCGTCTGGTTTCGGGGCCTTTTCAATATGTTTTAATTAGACAGTTAAGTCGAACAATGATATTGGAACGCCAGAAGTAGTAATGTGATATGGTGAATATTATTTTGCTGGGCTCTCATAATCTATATCTGGAGGAGGAGCTTGTACTGATGATTCATCATCATACTCTAAAATTGGTTCATCATTCTCGTTCTCTATTCTATGATATGAGCTATTCTGTTTCTGAAAATCAACGATGACGTTGTTGCAATTAACACTGGGTAAAACAGTATTAAGGAAAGCCTTCTGTAATGAGGCTGAATAAAATATCCATTTTGGATTTTCTTCAAAAATAATATTAGCAAGAATGATAGGATATGCAACGATTGGGTATACAGTTCGTGATATAGATCCAATAGTTATTTTATCTTCATAGCTTTTTTGTTCCTCATGCAAACGTCTGCTTATTTCGAATAATGAGAGGTCTTTTAGGTGAGGCTTGATTTTAGTTATATAGATAAGTAATTCTTGTTGTTCTGACTTAGCGTCATCAGCCTTGCGTTTCCACATCGTGTATACCCAATAATATATATAAGGATATGGATGTGACAAAGGATGAATTATATTAGTTTCTAGTAATTCGGGAAATTGAAAGTGGCGACTTATGATTTCAATATGTTTTTCTAAATCATCGATATTGAAAAACTGAAAACTTGGGTTTGTTTGAACTGCTTCTCGATACAGCTCTTCTGTATTAAAAGAAGGTAATTTATATTGGGTATCCATTAGAGTAAATTGAAAATAGGGTTATTCAAATTGCCATTGGGGAAAAATCAAATGTAAACAAAAACCATGTTATAGTGACCGTAGTTTCAACCCAGTATTGGGTTTGCTATCGGTGGCGTTTCTGGCCGCATAGCAGGGGAGGCCGGCGCTATACCAGCCGGCTCCCCGCCCGGAACCGTGCCACTTTCGCCTGGATTTCTTCCAGGCCGAGGTTGTGCACGCTGCCCAAGTGGGTGGTCTGAAACTCCTTATGGGGCACGTACGAGCCGTCTTCCACGGCCAGGCCCACCTGCTTGTAGGCGGTGCGGAAGGGCGTGCCGGTCTGGATGAGCTGGTTGATATTCTCCACCGTAAATACGGCGTCGTATTTGGGCTGGTTGAGCAGATCGGGCTTGATGCGCAGCTGGGGCAGGGCAAACAGCACGATGTCGAGGATGTCGAGAAACTGCGTCATCGGCTCGAACAGGATTTCCTTGAGAATCTGGAAGTCCCGGTGGTAGCCGCTGGGCAGGTTGCTGGTGGCCAGTATGAGCGTGTTGGGCAGGGCCTGCAGGGCGTTGCAGCGGGCCCGGATTAGCTCGAACACGTCAGGGTTTTTCTTGTGGGGCATGATGCTAGAGCCGGTGGTGAAGGCCGCCGGCAGCTCCACGAAGGCCATATCCTGCGAGTTGTAGAGCACCAAGTCGTAGGCCATTTTGGCCAGGGTGGCGGCCATGCCGGCCAGGGCAAAGGCCACGGTTTTCTCGGTTTTCCCACGCAGCATCTGGGCTCCCACGCTGCTCACGGCCAGGTTGCCGAAGCCCATTTCCTGGGTGGTCTGCAGCCGGTCGATGGGGAAGGAGCTACCGAAGCCCGCGCCCGAGCCCAGCGGGTTTTGGTCGGCCACGGTGTGGGCGGCCTCGAACAACGCTAGATCCAGCAGCAGGTGTTCGGCGTAGGCCGAAAACCACAGCCCGAACGAGCTGGGCATAGCCGCCTGGAAGTGGGTGTAGCCGGGCATCAGGTCGGTTTTGTGATCCTCTGCCTTCTGCAACAGTACCTCCACCAGCTCCAGGGTGCGGGCGGCGGCGCGTTGGGTGTAGTCTTTCAGAAAGAGCTGAATGGCCGTCAGCACTTGGTCGTTGCGGGAGCGGGCGGTGTGGATTTTCTTGCCCGCGTCGCCATAGTGCTCGGTCAGGTATGACTCGATTTTGGAATGCACGTCTTCGAAGTCCTCGCCGATGGTGAACGTGCCGGCTTCCAGTTGGGCAGCCAGCTCCTGCAGGCCCTGCTGCAACTGCTGGTTTTCGTTCCCGGAAATCAGCCCCGCCCCGGCCAGCATATTGGCCTGGGCCCGGGACGCCTGCACGTCAAACTGCGCCAAGTACATATCCAGCTCCCGGTCGCGCCCGATGGTGAACTGCTCGATTTTCTTATCAACGGCAATGCCTTTATCCCAGATTTTCATGTGTGTTGCAGTAACACCAAGCTCCAGCTTGGTGAATCGTTGAACAGAATCGTTGTTGCGCGCACAGGGCAGTGAAAAGCGGATGCCTCAGGCTGCCCGTCGTTCAACGATTCACCAAGCTGGAGCTTGGTGTTACAACTCCAGCCCGTCCAGCAAAGCTACATACCCCTGCACGCCGGCGCGGATTTCGCTGAGCAGGATGTACTCGTCGGGGGTGTGGGAGCGGGCCGAGTCGCCGGGGCCGATTTTGACGGTCGTGAAGGGCATCATGCTCTGGTCGGAGAGGGTGACGGAGCCGAAGGTACGGCAACCCAGCGCCACGCCGCGCTGCACCAGCGGGTGCGTGAGCGGGATGCGCGAGGAGTTGAGGTGGGTGGAGCGTGGCGTTACCTCGGCCCCGATGAGACTGCGCACGAATTCCACCACTTCCGGGTTGGTATACAGCTCGTTGGTACGCACGTCGGCCACGAAGGTGCACCGATCGGGTACCACGTTGTGCTGGGTGCCGGCCTGCATCTGCGTTACGGTCAGTTTCACCGGACCCAGCAGCTCCGACACCCGCTCAAACTGGTAGTCACGCAGGCGCTGCACATCGTCGAGGGCTTTGTAGAGGGCGTTTTCGCCTTCCTCGCGGGCCGCGTGCCCGGTGCGGCCGTGGGCTACGCAGTCGAGCACCACCAGGCCCTTTTCAGCCACCGCCAGGTCCATCTGCGTCGGTTCGCCCACGATGCCCAGGTCAATCTTCGGCAGCAGCGGCAGCAGCCGGCGGATGCCGTTCGCGCCCGATACTTCCTCCTCGGCCGTAATGGCGCAGATAAGGTTGTAGGGCAGATTCTCCTGCTCGTGGAAGTAGAGGAATGTGGCCAGCAGACTCACCGCCGAAGCTCCCGCGTCGTTGCTGCCCAGGCCGGTCAGCCGGTCGCCCTCCATCACAGCCCCGAACGGGTCGGCGGTCCAGGACGCGCCGGGCTTGACGGTGTCGTGGTGGGAGTTGAGCAGGATGGTGGGCTTGGCCGGGTCAAAGCGCTTCGATAGGGCCCACACGTTGTTCGCGTCGCGCTGGGGGCGGGCGCCGTGGAAAGTCAGAAACCGGAAAATAAGCTCGGCCGTCTGGTCTTCTTCCCGGGACAAGGAAGGCGTCTGTACCAGCTGAATCAGCAGCTCAATGGCGTCGTTGGTGAGGGCAGTTAGTTCCTGCATAGCACGGTTTTTACGGGCTCGTTGATGCGCAGCGCGTGCTCGATGACCACCCGTGCCACGCCGGCTTCGAGGGCGGCAAAGGCGTTATCCAGCTTGGGTACCATGCCGGCCGCAATGATGCCCGCGGCCTTCAGCTCTTGGTACTCAGCGGCGGTTATCTGCGGAATCACCGAGGCGTCGTCGTCCACGTCGCGCAGCACGCCGTCCTTCTCGAAGCAGTAGTGTAGCTCCACGGCGTAGTGCGGGGCCAAAGCGCAAGCCAATACGCTGGCAATGGTGTCGGCATTGGTGTTGAGTAGCTGGCCTGCGCCGTCGTGGGTGATGGCGCAGAACACGGGTAGCAGGTTGGTTTCCAGTAACTGGCGCAGCAGGGGCACGTTCACCGCGTCGGCCGGCAGGTCGCCCACGAAGCCGTAGTCGATGTCGCGCACCGGCCGCCGCACGGCCCGGATGGCGTTGCCATCGGCCCCCGAAAGGCCCAGCGCATTCACGCCCGCGGCCTGCAAACCGGCCACCACCTGCTTGTTGGTTTTGCCGGCGTAGAACATGGTCACGATGTCGAGGGTGGCAGTGTCGGTGATGCGTCGGCCCTGCACCATCTGGGATTCCTGGCCCAGGTCGCGCAGCATCTGGCTGGCACCTTTGCCGCCGCCGTGCACCAGCAGCTTGCGGCCCGGCACTTGCGCCAGCTCCCGCAGAAACCGCTGCAGCTGGGCATCATCATCAATAATGCCGCCCCCGATTTTAAAAATTTTCAGGCCTTCGCTCATAGGATGCAAGTAGGGAGAAATGCGGCACTGCGCGCCGTACGCTGCTAAAACAGGCCTCATGGGGCCCCGGCATAAACCGAGCGGCCGCACTGTTAAGAAATTTATTTTGCTCCCGGAGCGGCAAAGTTTCCGAAAAAAATCCTCTAGTTTTGCAACGATTTAGCGGTTTAAACGATTTAAACCGTGAAAACACTCCCTCGCCGCCCCGCGGCAACCGTCATGATTCAACTCTCTTCTATTGCGCTTCTGCGACGACCAATGCTGGTCGTGCGAATCATGCCAGCTTAACCGCTGGCTGCAATAGTACGTCCGGGTTCCGCCTCTACCGCGAACCGACGCCGGGTCCTCCTACCGGAGCCCACCCCAAGAGACCCTTCACGAATCAACCGACCTTAGTCCGAGTGTAACTACCCGTGTGACTTCTTCCGGCTCCCGGCTGGAACGCCCCGCTCCCCGGCCCAACGGGGCCACCTCGCCTTCGGGTTTTTGATGCTTCCGGCCCCGCCGCCGGAGCCCGCGCAGCCTCGCCTGCTCCCTTCCTTTTTTTGTCTTTCCGAGTCTGTTGCCGCACAATTCCGGCCACTAACCGAGTCCTGACCATGAATTTACGAGTCGCCAATGCTGCCGATGCGCAGTATGTGGAAACCCTTTGTCAATGGTATGCCGAATCCGCTAGAACGCGCGGCGTCGGCATTGCCAAGCGTGACCCTAACTATCTGATTAAGAAGATGGAAAAGGGTGACTCCATCATCGCCTTTATCGATGACCAGCTGGCCGGTTTCTGCTACATCGAAACCTTCGAGGACGCGAAATTCGTGGTGAACTCGGGGCTGATTGTGAACACCGAGCTGCGCAAGGAGGGCCTGGGCCGCGCCATTAAGCACCGCGTGTTCGAGCTGTCGCGCATGAAGTACCCGGCGGCTAAGATCTTCGGTATCACCACCTCCGCGGCCGTGATGAAGATCAACAACGAGCTGGGCTACCGCCCCGTGACCTTCCCCGAGCTCACGCAGTCGGACGACTTCTGGAAGGGCTGCTCCAGCTGCAAAAACTACGGCATCCTGATGGAAAACCAGCGCAAAATGTGCCTCTGCACCGGCATGGTCTACGACACGCTGGACGACAGTTTCACGCAGCAATCCATCGAAATCCTGGCGCAGGAGCGCTAATCAATTGCCGTCAGTCCGTCATGCAGAGGCGGAGCCGAAGCATCTCGCTCGGCTGGCGTCGGGAAAAGCATCACAACCTCAGCACGCGAGATGCTTCGGCTCCGCCTCTGCATGACGGCCCACTAATACCACACAGCACTCCATGAAAAAAGTAGTTCTCGCCTATAGTGGCGGCTTGGATACATCTTATTGCGTGGTATATCTGACCCGGGAGTTGGGTTTGGAAGTCCACACGGTGATTGTCAACTCGGGTGGGTTCTCCCAGGAGGAGTTGGCCGGCATCGAGCAGCGCGCGTACGAAATGGGCTCCACGCGCCACGAGGTGATTGACGTAACGGACCGGTTCTACCAGCAGTGCCTGCGCTACCTGCTGGCCGGCAACGTGCTCAAAAACGACGCCTACCCGCTGAGCGTGAGTGCCGAACGCATGTTCCAGAGCCTGGCCTTGGCCGAGTACGCCCGCGAGAACAAAGCCGACTACATTGCCCACGGCAGCACCGGCGCCGGCAACGACCAGGTGCGCTTCGACGTGGCCTTCTCGGTGATTTCGCCTGATACCGAAATCATCACGCCCATCCGCGACCTGGGCCTCTCGCGCCAGCAGGAAATCGAATATCTGCAAAAGAATGGGGTGGAGATGAGCTGGGAAAAAGCCAAATACTCCATCAACAAAGGCATCTGGGGCACCAGCGTGGGCGGGGTGGAAACCCTGACCTCGCGCCAGGGCCTGCCCGAGTCGGCCTGGCCGACGCAGCTGAGCAAAACCGAGCCGCAGGAAATCAGCATCACCTTTGAGAAAGGCGAGCCGGTGGCGCTGAACGGCGAAGCCATGAAGCCCGTGGACCTGATTGTGGCCCTCAACGAGCTGGCCGGTCAGTACGCCATTGGCCGCGACACCCACGTGGGCGACACGATTCTGGGCATCAAGGGCCGGGTAGGCTTCGAGGCCCCCGCGCCGCTGATCCTCATCAAAGGCCACCACTTGCTGGAAAAGCATACGTCCAGCCGCTGGCAGCTGCTGCACAAAGACTACATAGCCAACTGGTACGGCACGCTGCTACACGAGGCCCAGTACCTCGACCCGGTAATGCGCGACATGGAGGCCTTCCTGGAGTCGTCGCAGGAGCGGGTGTCGGGTACGGTGTACGTGACCCTGAAACCTTATCAATTTGAGCTGCTGGGTGTGGAGTCGCCGTTCGACATGATGCAGTCGAAGGTGGCCACCTACGGTGAGGAAAACAACGCCTGGGACTCGCGCGACGCGAAAGGCTTCATCAAAATCTTCAGCAACCAGCTGAAGATTCATAGCTCGTTCAACGATGAAAATTAAGGCAGGCATCGTCGGTGGGGCCGGCTACACGGCGGGGGAGTTGCTGCGGATTCTGCTGCACCACGAGTTTGTGGAGCTGGGCGGCATCGTGAGTTCCTCCAATGCCGGCAACCCCATCCACCAGGTGCACGACGACCTGGTGGGCGAGACGGCGCTGCGCTTCGCAGCTGAGCTGCAGGGCGACGAGGACGTGGTGTTTCTGTGCCTGGGCCACGGCAACTCCAAGGCTTGGCTGACCCAGAATCCGCTGCCGGAAACCACCCACGTCATCGACCTGAGCAACGACTTCCGCCTGGAAGCCGACGCCGAATTTGGCGACCTGGAGTTTGTGTACGGGTTGCCGGAGCTGAACCGCAGCCGCATTCAGCAGGCCCAGAACATTGCCAATCCCGGCTGCTTCGCCACGGCCATTCAGCTGGCGCTGCTGCCGCTGGCCCAGGCCGGCAAGCTGACGGATGATGTGCACGTCTCGGCCATTACGGGCAGCACGGGCGCGGGCCAGAGCCTCTCGGAGACGGTGCATTTCTCGTGGCGCACCAACAATGTGTCCATCTACAAGCCCTTCACGCACCAGCACCTGGGCGAGATAGGGGAGAGCCTGGCGCAACTGCAGCACGAGTTGGCGGTGGATATCCACTTCATCCCGTACCGCGGCAACTTCACGCGGGGCATCTTCGCCAGCGTCTACACGCCGTCGGACCTGACCGAGGATGAAGCCCGGGCGCTGTACCAGCAGTTCTACCAGGATGCCCCGTTTACCACGGTTTCCGACAAGGAAATTCACCTCAAGCAGGTGGTGAACACCAATAAATGCCTGCTGCACGTGCAGAAAATGGGCAAGCAACTGCTCATCACCTCCGTTATCGACAACCTGGTGAAAGGCGCTTCCGGCCAGGCCGTGCAGAACATGAACCTGGTTTTTGGCTTGCCCGAAACGACGGGTCTGGGGTTGAAGGCCGGGCTATTCTAGCTTCTCATAACGTCATTCCGAGCGGAGCGCAGCGAAGTCGAGGAATCTCGCTTGCTGACGTCCGGAATACCACCACAACATCAGCACGCGAGATTCCTCGGCAAGCTCGGAATGACGTTCATCTTCGAGTTCTGCCGTACGTTTCTAAGTTCTAACTTCTCAGCTCTCACATCTATATCATGGAGCTTTTCAACGTGTATCCGCTCGTCAACATTACGCCCGTGAAGGCGCTGGGGGCGAAGCTTTGGGACGACAAGGGCCAGGAATATCTGGACTTCTACGGCGGGCACGCCGTTATCAGCATCGGCCACAGCCACCCGCACTACGTGCAGCGCCTCACCGAGCAGCTGCAGAATATCGGCTTCTACTCCAACTCGGTGCAGATTCCGATTCAGACGCAGCTGGCGCACAAGCTGGGCCAGGTGTCGGGTTACGAGGACTATACGCTGTTTTTGTGCAACTCCGGGGCCGAGGCCAACGAGAATGCGCTGAAGCTGGCCTCCTTCCATACCGGCAAAAAGCGCGTGGTGGCGTTTCGAGGCGCGTTTCACGGCCGCACCAGCGGCGCGGTAGCGGCTACGGACAACGCGAAAATCGTGGCGCCTTTCAACGAAGGCCACTTGGTGACCTTCGTGGACTACGACCTGGAGGCTGTGCTGGCCGTGCTGCACGGCGGCGACGTCTGCGCCGTCATTGTGGAGCCGATTCAGGGCGTGGGCGGCATCATCATGCCTTCCGACGAGTTTATGCGTCATCTGGCGCTGTTCTGCTGGGCCAACGACGTGCTGCTGATTGCCGATGAGGTGCAGAGTGGCTACGGCCGTAGCGGCAAGTTTTTCGCGCACCAGCATGCCGGCCTGCGGCCCGATATCATTTCCGTTGCCAAGGGCATGGGCAACGGCTTTCCCATCGGCGGCATCCTGATTTCGCCCAAATACCAGGCCTCGTACGGCCTGCTGGGCACCACGTTCGGTGGCAACCACCTGGCCTGCGCCGCCGCCCTAGCTGTGCTCGAAGTCATCGAAGATGAAAACCTGCTGGCCCACGCCACCGAGCTGGGCGAATACCTCCGCACCGAGCTGCTGGCCCACGCCGGCGCCGAAGAAATCCGCGGCCGCGGCCTGATGGTGGGCATCAAGTACGACTTCCCCATCAAGGAAATCCGGGACAAGCTGCTCGCCGAGCACCACATTTTCGTGGGCAACGCTTCCGACCCCACGGTGCTGCGCCTGCTGCCGCCGCTCAACATCACGAAGGCCGAGGTAGACCGGTTTTTGCAGGCGCTGTACACACTTATTCCGGTGGAGGTAAGAAAGTAAGCAGCTTGTAGCCTAACTTGCAGCCCCAATGAGTAGCACGATGAAGTTCCCGAGCCAGGCTCCCCTTCTGATTAGCTGCACGCTGCCATTGGTGACTATTGCGCAGCAACCGGCTGGTTCTTTCCATGAAAGAACGGCCACCCATTTTTCCTTCCAGCAGTTGTGCCCGCCCGACTTTCCGATGCCTGACATTTGGAAGTGGCAGGGTGCGGGACCGATTGATGTATATTCTTTCTCTCCCGTTTGGCTTAAGTCATTGTTCGGCTGGAATAGACCCCCGGTATTCGGTCCTATTCCAGCCGAAAATGTATCGTGGCTGCTGCAAAAGCCGGCGGAGGCTACGCCGCGCACCCGCCAGACGCTCGGCATAGGGGGCGCCAAATCGCCGCATTCCCCTCCGATTACCATGTTCCGATCAGCGTTGATCGGACTGAAGCACATCCCTGCCGCCTCGCTCCCATTAACGAGCAAGGAAGCGGCGGGCTTGACTACTGCTGAAAATCAACAATAGAGTAAACCCTTTTTTCGCATAACAGAGTGGAAAACGCTAAATCGGTAAAACTCGTCCTGGAAGACGGCACTGAAATCGAGGGTACTTCTTTCGGCGCATTTACTTCGGCCGCGGGCGAAGTGGTGTTCAGCACGGCCATGACCGGCTACCCCGAAAACCTCACCGACCCATCCTTCGCCGGCCAGATTCTGGTGCTCACCTACCCCATGGTGGGCAACTACGGCGTGCCCGGCGAGGACCTGTACGAGTCGATTTCAAAGATTTTCGAGTCGGATAAGATTCATATTGCCGGGCTGGTGGTGAATTACTACTCCGAGGAGCACAGCCACTGGAACGCCGCCAAAAGCCTCGGCGACTGGCTCAAGGAGTACAACATCCCCGGCATTTTCGGCGTCGATACCCGCATGCTCACCAAAAAGCTGCGCGAGAAAGGTGCCATGCTGGGCAAAATCGTGGCCGAAACCGACGTGCCCCTGCACGACCCCAACCTCGAAAACCTGGTGGCCCAGGTGAGCCCCGCCGGCGTGCAGCACTACGGCCATGGCCAGCACAAAATCGTGCTCGTGGACTGCGGCACCAAAACCAACATCATCCGCTGCTTCCTAGAGCGCGACGTGGAGCTGATTCGGGTGCCCTGGGACTACGATTTCACAACCCTCGATTACGACGGCCTGTTCCTGAGCAACGGCCCCGGCGACCCCAAAATGTGCGAGGCCACCATCGGCCACCTGCAAACGGCGCTGGGTCAGGACAAGCCCATCTTCGGCATCTGCCTGGGCAGCCAGCTCATGGGCCTGGCCGCGGGCGGTGATACCTTCAAGCTGAAATACGGCCACCGCAGCCACAACCAGCCCGTGAAGCTCACCGGCACCCAGCGCTGCTACATCACCAGCCAGAACCACGGCTTCGCGGTGGACACCGAAACGCTGCCCGCCGAGTGGGACATGCTGTTCGAGAACCTTAACGACGGCACCTGCGAAGGCATCAAGCACAAAACCAAGCCCTTCTTCTCCACCCAATTTCACCCGGAAGCCGCCGGCGGCCCCCAAGACACGGAGTTTCTCTTCGACCAGTTCCTGGACGAGGTCGAGAAGTACAAGGCTGGTAAGTAGCCGAACGACCAAGCTCAGCACGACGAAAAAGAACGTCATGCTGAGCTTGCCGAAGCATCTCTACCAGGAATCAGCTACCGATGCTCGGGATAAAGAACCTGCCGCGTTGAAGTACATGAAGGATTTAAGTTTATGGCCCTTCTCGTTGATAAACCATTCAAGCATGTACTCAACCTCGTTGCGTCTTCGCTTACCAATTAGCTTGAACGCCTTTCCTATGCTATCGGCTTGGAAGGATTTTTTGGCTATTGTTTGCTGCAATGACAGAGGCAGTTCTTCAATCGAAACTTCGGTTTCCGATTCAGCAAACTGGCAGTTCTTATCGAAGGCTACGTTGAGCACTCGGTTCTGCTGCTTGGAATAAAACATGTACTCCTCTTCCCCCTTCTCCAAGTCGCCGTAAACGCGGCAAGAGTCAATCCGAGCATCAGGGTAGGTACGCTTAAACTTCTTAACCACTTTGGCCGGCACTGGTACTTCGCGAGTACGCATAGCATTCTTGGCCCGATAAGACTGTGCTGACACTTGATTCATCAGCGCGCAGCAGAATAAAAGGAAGAAGGCTCTTTTCATAAGGAATAACCACTTAGCTAAATCTGCTGAAGGTTGTTCAAACATACTGAACTGCTGGCAACGACTGTCCCGCCCAACGTTCTAACAAACATAAACCTTCACGCCGGCATCCGCCGGGCTAGCCGGGAGCTAAGCTCCCACCACACCGCACACGATAGATGGAAAAACCGCAGAAAGTGCTCATCCTCGGTTCCGGCGCCCTCAAGATTGGCGAGGCCGGGGAGTTCGATTATTCCGGCTCGCAGGCTCTCAAGGCGCTGAAGGAGGAAGGCATCCGTACCATCCTCATCAACCCCAACATTGCCACCGTGCAGACGTCGGACAACATTGCCGATGACGTGTACTTCCTGCCCGTGACGCCCTACTTCGTGGAGGAAGTCATCAAAAAGGAGCAACCCGATGGCATTCTGGTGGCCTTTGGCGGCCAAACGGCGCTGAACTGCGCCGTGGCTCTATACCGCGCCGGCGTGTTCGAGAAGTATAACGTGAAGGTGCTGGGCACGCCCGTGCAGAGCATCATCGACACCGAGGACCGGGATATTTTCAAGGAGAAGCTGGAGCAGATTGGCGTGCTCTCGGCCCGCAGCGTGGCCGTGACGACGATGGACGACGCGCTGGCGGCGGCCGAGAAAATCGGCTTCCCCATCATCGTGCGGGCGGCGTTTGCGCTGGGCGGCCTGGGCAGCGGCTTCGCCAACAACATGGACGAACTGCGGACGCTGGCCCAAAAATCCTTCACCACTTCCGACCAGATTCTGGTGGAAGAGTCGCTGAAGGGCTGGAAGGAAGTGGAGTACGAAGTGGTTCGTGATGCGTATGATAACTGCATCACGGTCTGCAACATGGAGAACTTCGACCCCATCGGCATTCACACCGGCGAGAGCATCGTGGTGGCCCCGTCGCAGACGCTGAGCAACCGCGAGTACCACAAGCTGCGCACCATCGGCATCAAAACCATCCGCCACCTGGGCATCGTGGGCGAGTGCAACATTCAGTACGCCCTCGACCCCGTTTCGGAGGATTACCGCGTGATTGAGGTGAATGCGCGCCTGTCGCGCTCCTCGGCGCTGGCTTCCAAGGCTACGGGCTACCCGCTGGCCTTTGTGGCCGCCAAGCTGAGCCTGGGTTACTCGCTGGCCGAGCTGAAAAACAGCGTGACGCAGACAACGTCGGCCTTTTTCGAGCCGGCGCTCGACTACGTGGTGGTGAAGCTGCCGCGTTGGGATTTGGGCAAGTTCGCGGGCGTTAACCGCCAGATTGGCAGCGCCATGAAGAGCGTGGGCGAGGTGATGGCCATCGGTAAATCCTTCGAGGAAGCCATCCAGAAAGGCCTGCGGATGCTGGACACCGGCAAGCGCGGCTTCGTGGCCAACCGCCCCGAGGACGACCTCGACCACGCCGAAATCGACCAGCTCCTGAGCGAGCCCAACGAGGAGCGCATCTTCGCCATCAACAGCGCCTTCGAGGCCGGCTACACGCTGGAGCAGGTGCACCAGCTGACCAAGATTGACCACTGGTTTTTGCAGCGTTTGCACACCATTTTCGAGCTGGGCAAGCAGCTGGCCGCCGGTCGCGCAACCGGCATTGATGGCCTGGAAACCAAGCTGCTGCGCGACGTGAAGAAGGCCGGTTTCTCCGACCAGCAGATTGCCGTGCAGCTGCTGGGCGAAGGCGACGTGAAGTCCGACGAGCTGCTGGTGCGCGCCCGCCGCAAGGCCCTGGGCGTGCTGCCCGTGGTGAAGCAGATTGACACGCTGGCGGCCGAATTCCCGGCCAAAACCAACTACCTCTACACCACCTACCACGGCGCCGAAAACGACCTGACGCGCGAAACCGCGCAGTCGGTGGTGGTGCTGGGTTCGGGCGTGTACCGCATCGGCTCGTCGGTGGAGTTTGACTGGTGCGGCGTACAGGCCGTGCAAACGGCAGCGGCCGAGGGCTACAAAACCATCATCATCAACTACAACCCCGAAACCGTGTCGACCGACTACGACGTGTCGGACCGGCTGTATTTCGAGGAGCTGAGCTTCGAGCGGGTGATGGATATCCTGGATTTCGAGCAGCCCGGCGGCGTGATTCTGAGCACCGGCGGCCAGATTCCCAACAACCTCGCCACCCGCTTGGCCGACGCCCACGCGCCCATTCTGGGCACCGCGCCGGCCCGCATCGACGAAGCCGAAAACCGCCACAAGTTCTCCAGCATCATGGACGAGCTGGGCATCGCGCAGCCGCGCTGGAAGGAGTTGACTTCGCTGGAAGCCATGAACGCCTTCGTGCGCGAAGTTGGTTTCCCGGTGCTCATCCGGCCGAGCTACGTGCTGTCGGGCGCCGCCATGAACGTGGTTTCCAACACCTTCGAGCTGGAAGCCTTCCTGCAAACCGCCGTGGAGGTGAGCGACGAATACCCGGTGGTGGTGTCAGAATTCATCCAGGAAGCCAAGGAAATTGAGCTGGACGCGGTGGCCGACCACGGCGACATCGTGAGCTATGCCATTTCCGAGCACGTGGAGTTTGCCGGCGTGCACTCCGGCGACGCCACCATGTACTACCCGCCCCAACGGGTGTACGTGGGCACCATCCGCAAGCTGAAAATCATCGCCGAAAAGATTGCCAAGCGCTACGAAATCAGCGGCCCATTCAACATTCAGTTCCTGGAAAAAAACGGGGAAATCCGGGTGATTGAGTGCAACATCCGCGCCTCGCGCAGCTACCCGTTCGTATCGAAAATATCGGGCAACAACCTCATCAAAAAAGCCACGCAAATCCTGCTGGGCAAGCCCGTAGAGCGCGACGAAAGCGAGCGGATTTACGACCTGCCCTTCGTGGGCGTGAAGGCCCCGCAGTTCTCCTTCACCCGCCTGCCCGGCGCCGACCCGGTGCTGCGTGTGGATATGGTGAGCACCGGCGAAGTCGGCTGCCTGGGCGATACCGCCGAGGAAGCCCTGCTGAAATCGATGCTGAGCGTAGGCTACAAAATCCCGCAGAAAACGGTGCTCATTTCCGGAGGCCCCATTATCTCCAAAGTGGCCCTGCTCGCGCCCGCCGCGCTGCTCGTCAAAAAGGGCTACACCGTGTACGCCACGCAAGGCACGCACCGCTTCTTCGCCGAAAACGGCATCCCAAGCAGCCTCCTCTTCTGGCCCGATGAGCTGCAGGAGCCTAACGTGCTGACCTATCTGAAGGAAAAGAAAATCGACCTGGTCATTAACATCCCCAAAAACCTGTCGAAAGGCGAGCTGGATAACGACTACAAAATCCGCCGCACGTCTGTGGATTTCGGCGTCGGTTTGCTGACGAATGCGCGGCTGGCGAAGGCGTTTATCCAAGCCTTCTGCTCGCTGGAAATGAAGGACTTGAAGATTAAGAGCTGGAACGAGTATAAGGCGATGTAGTTTTTGAATGGCAAGCAGAATGGCCAATTAATCAGCAGCAAAACAATGACGAGTAGAGGCTACCTCAAAACAGGTTTAGGTATTGTACTTGGCCTGTTCATTTCTCTTATCTGCGTCGTTTTGTTCTTTGATAGCGCTTGGTTTCGGCAGCCGCCTAAAGAAACTGCTGGAAACGACTTATTCGGCCAGCCAGATGTGCTTTTGAACTTGGAATGTAGCCATGACTTTATTGGACTGACGAATCATGGTGAAGCTTTTGATTTCTACGAATACACTGTTTCCTCTTCGAAGAAACTAATCACTATTCCGACTGAAAATCTACCCAACTTCACGGAAGCGCAGTATGGTCAATCCACACGTCCGTTGCAGTCAATCGAACGTTCAAAATGGCTACCCACACCTGCCCATACTGAAGATAAGCTTCACATAAATTCAACTGGATTTGGCAATCTGCAAGACTTTCGGTGCAGCAGACAATTCGTAGAAAATCAGTACCTCCACAAACCCGGCAACTACTACGCATACTTTTCAGCTTATCCAGTTGGCAGCTTTGTATATGTATGGGTTCCTACTGAGCAAAAGCTCTTTTTGATAAGGAAAAGAGGTTAACAATTACACAATGAAAAACTTCACCTCTTTCGCCGATGCGGGCGACTATAAGGCCCTGTTGCAGCAAGCCCTCGAAATCAAGGCTAATCCCTACGGCTACCAGCACATCGGGCGCAACAAAACTGTTGGGCTCATCTTCTTCAACCCCAGCCTGCGCACCCGCCTCAGCTCGGTGAAGGCGGCCTACAACCTGGGCGCGCAGGCCTGGGTGCTCAACGCCGGCGCCGACTCCTGGACCCTGGAAATGGCCGACGGCGCGGTGATGAACGGTGGCACCCAGGAGCACATCAAGGACGCCATTGCGGTGATGAGCCAGTACTGCGACGTGCTGGGTGTACGCACCTTCCCCACCCTCAAGGACAAGGCGGAGGACTATGGCGAAGTCGTATTCAACAAGATTCTGCAGTACGCCACCGTCCCCGTTATCAGCCTGGAAAGCGCCACGCTGCACCCGTTGCAGAGCTTCGCCGACCTGATTACGGTGGCCGAAACCAAGCAGAAGGAGCGCGTGAAAGTGGTGCTCACCTGGGCCCCGCACGTGCGCGCCCTGCCTCAGTGCGTGCCCAACTCGTTCTGCGACTGGTTCGCGGAAATCGACTGGGTGGATTTCGTCATCACCCACCCCGAGGGCTACGAGCTGGACCCCAGATTCACCAAAGGCGCCCGCATCGAGTACGACCAGAAGAAAGCCCTGGAAGGAGCCGACTACGTGCAGGCCAAAAACTGGAGCAGCTACCAGGATTACGGACAGGTGCTGGGCAACGACCCCGCCTGGATGCTCACCCCCGAGCACATGGCCCTGACCAAAGACGCCAAGTTCCTGCACTGCCTGCCCGTGCGCCGCAACGTGGAAGTGTCCGATGCCGTGCTCGACGCGCCCGGCTCGCTCATCATCCAAGAAGCCGGCAATCGGACCATTTCTATGCAGACGGTGCTGCACGAACTGCTGAAGTAGCGGCGGGTAGGAGAAGTGAATTTTACATAGATTTTTATGTATATTAACGGGCTGTCTGGTTGTCGCCCGCCTGCGCTTCATTTAACTGCCTAGCCATGAAAATGCCAGCTGTCTGCGTCCTGTTGCTACTGTTGGCCGGGGCTGCTTCCGCGCAAACGGTTTCTCCTCCTCCGAGCACACCCGCCACGCCGGTTCTCCCAGACTCAGTGCGCAAGCCAACACCTCCCGCTGCTGACCTGCAGCAGGGAACCATGGCTTCGCCGGCCCCGGTTGAGCCGCAACCGACTAAAGTGAAGGAGAAGCGCAAGCGCACCCGTATGCGCACTAACCCCAACTTTCCGGAATAGCCAAACTTGATGTCCAGCCACCAGAAAGGCCGGGCTGCCCCGCAGAGCAGCCCGGCCTTTCTGGTGGTTTTACCGGCTAAATACGGCTGCCTGAACCGGCACCAAACGCGTGTGGCTGGGCTTTTGTGGACTGAATCGGACAGTTTTTTTCACTGACCGGATTTGGCGCAAGATGCTGGCTGCATGGCTTTACTGCGGCATTTGGGGTGGAGGTGAGCTGGCAGCCCTGGTGGCAATATGAAGCCCAGTCTGAACCATGAGGGGCAATGTTGCGTTAGAGGCTATTCAAAAGACAGCCAAGCGGCTGACTTGAGTAGTTCACCTTCAATTTTGACTTACATGAAAAAGCTACTTGCTATTGCCGCCGTGCTCGTAACCGGTATGTCTGCTGCCAACGCCCAGACCACCAACACCACCACCACGACTACGGTGCCGACCCAACAAAGCACCACCACGACGATGCCGGATCCGGCGACTGGAACCATCAATTCCACGACCACCACGATGCCAGCTTCTACGACGACCACCGTTGAAACGCAGTCTGCTACCAGCGTAGCGCCCGCCACCACGCTGCCCGCCGATGCTAAAGTGAAAGACAAGAAGAAGAAGCGGAAAGTGAAAACCGATTCTAACTAAGCAGTACGGCTTCGGCCGATTCTGTTCTGAGCCCGGCCGCACCAGTTGCGGTCGGGCTTTCTTTTTGCTTGTCGATGCCCGCTGCCGTTCGCACCTTTAGCCAGCCCAAACCGGCCCCTATGAATGACCCGGAAATCCGAGCCCTACTTTACCCGTTACTGTTGGGTGGCGTGTACATTGATGAGCTACCCACCGGCACCACCCGCGCCGACGTAGTGCACATCACGCCGGACTTTCTGCACGGCTACGAGGTGAAAGGCGATGCCGACACGCTGCAGCGCGTGCCCAACCAGCTGCGCTGCTACAGTGAAGTCTATGATTTCGTGACGTTTGTGGTGACGGAAAAGCACCTGCCCAAACTGCTGCCGCTGCTGCCCGACTGGGTGGGCGTGCTGGTGGCAGCAGAGGAGGAGCTGCGCCCGCACCGCGCCGCCCGCTACAATGCCACCGTGGAGCCCGCGCCGCTGGCCAGCCTGCTGCTGCTGGAAGAGGTGAAGCAGTTTCTGCTGGCCCGCGGCCTGTACGGCGTAAGCAGCCTGCGCCGGGCGGAGGTGCTGCATTTTCTGCGCACCACGCAGCTGGTGCCTCTTTCCAGCCTCGCCCAATATGTGCGCGAGCGGCTGATGGCGCGCTTGCCCGAGCGTATGGCTGCCCGCGCCGAACGCAAAGAGGAACGGCAGCGGCTGGCCGGCTTACGTAAACGGCGCCAGGCCCGCAAAGCCGCCCGCAAGAAAGCCCGGCCCGCGCCGGCAGCCACCAAACCTACCAAAAAGACGCCCAAGTCTAAAGGCTGAGCGTGAGCTGCTTGCCGATGAAATCTTCCGGCGTTTCGAGGTTGGACAACGAAACCCCCAGAAGCCGCACGCCCTTGGGCAGCGGCAGGCAGCCCTGCACTAGCTCCTGGCTGATCTGAGCCAGAGCGGCCATACTAGCCAGCGGCGCCGGCAGCGTCCGGCTGCGCGTAATCTGCTGGAAGTCGGCGTACTTGACCTTGAGCGTGAGCGTGCGGCCCAGCAGCCCGGTGCGCTGGCAGTAGCCCCAGACCGAGTCTAGGCAGGGCTGCAGGCCCTCGCGCAGCTCTTGAGGCGTGTGCAGGTCTTCGGCGAAGGTAGTTTCGGAGCCTACCGACTTGCGCACCCGGTCGGGCACGACGGGGCGGTGGTCCTGGGCGCGGGCAATAAGGTAGTAGTGCCCGCCTGCCTTGCCGAAGTGCTGGCGCAGAAATGCCTCCGACTGCTGCCGCAGATCCAGCCCGCTGAAGATGCCCAGCTGGTTCAGCCGCGCCGCCGTGGCCGGCCCGATGCCGTGAAACTCGCCCACCCGCAGCTGCGCCACAAACGCCAGCCCCTGCTCGGGCCGAATCACGAACTGGCCGTTGGGCTTGCGGTGGTCGGAGGCCAGCTTCGCCAGAAACTTGTTGTAGCTGATGCCCGCCGAGGCCGTCAGCTGGGTCTGGCGCAGAATTTCGGCCCGGATTTCGCGCGCCACCTGCGTAGCCAGCGCAATGCCTTTCAGGTTCTCGGTGACGTCGAGGTAGGCTTCATCCAGGGAAAGAGGCTCGATGAGGGGCGTGTACTCGGCAAAAATGGCCCGGATCTGCCGCGACACTTCCTTATACACCTCGAAGCGTGGCTTCACGAACACCAGCTCCGGGCACTTGCGCAGCGCCGTGCTGGAAGGCATAGCCGAGCGCACCCCAAACTGCCGGGCCTCATAACTCGCCGCCGCCACCACGCCCCGCGCCCGCGAGCCACCCACGGCCACGGGCTTGCCGCGCAGCGTCGGGTTGTCGCGCTGCTCCACGGAAGCATAAAACGCGTCCATGTCGAGGTGAATGATTTTGCGGGTTTCGGACGAAGTGTCCACGGCTGATACCTTACGGCTTGGTCTTAAAATACATGGTGCCCGGGCGCAATTGTCGCTGTAGAGGCTCCAGTTTCATGGTACGGCGGCGCTCGTCCAGCTTGTCGAACCCCGCTGTCGGCAACAACGAGTCTATGGTTTCGCCGAAAGGGCGCACTACCCGGGCCGATTGCGTGCCATACTGCTGAGGCAGCCCTTGATTGATCAGAGCCCGGTCGAGGTAAGTGGCGTAATCGGCGGACGGCAGCCTTCTGGCTTCATAAAGGGCCTCTACGCGGGGCAAATACTGCAGCTGTACGGAATCCGGAGCATGCTGAAGCAACAGAAAAGCAGTTCCGGCTGCTTCGGTACCGGCCTGGGTTACCGCGGGCCAGCCGTGGTGGCGCTCCAGCTGCTGAAATGTCGCCAGCCGCACAGCATCCTGCCGCAGCAGCCAGCGGTTGGCCGTATCCGCCACGGTTGATTTAAATCCATGTTGCCTGAACACTGCGAAAATGGCCTGACGGTCTTGCCAGTCAGCGGCGCTGAGCGAGTCGAGCCTGGCCGCAAGAGCCGGGGATGCAAAACGGGCTGCGTGTTGTGTCGGCCGAGTGCAGGCCGCCAGCAGCATAGTTATAGCAAGCAGACGGGTGGTCATGGGGGAAACTTAAAATCGGCTCGGTTTATCTGAAGTAGCGGCCAAACTTAGGGGCCGTTGGTTGTGCTCGTCAGTCCTGCACCGGCTCCAGCGGTACCGGCTGCACGGCAGATTTCGGCTTGCGGCTGACCAGAAACACACCGCCGAAAATCAGCAGCGCCTGCCAGCCCCGGTCCCAGGTCAGCACGTCTTTGCCCAGGCTCACGGCAATGAGCACGGCCAGGGCCGGCTGCAGGTAGATGTAGGCCCCCAGCAGGGCGGGGGAGGCGTATTTCAGGGCCCAGTTGTTGAGCAGGTAGGCCAGAATCGTGAGGCAAATCACCATGTAGGCAATGGCGGCCCAGATGCTGGCCGGGAAGCTGGCGTAATCGGGCTGCTGCACCTGCTGCCAGCCGGCCGGCACCGCAATAAAGGCGCCCACCAGAAAGATGCGCGCCAGTACCGTGAACGGGTGATACTTGCGCATCAGCGGCATTACCAGCACCAGGTACACCCCAAACGCGGTGGCGTTGAGCAGGATGTAGACGTTGCCCAGCAGTCCGTCCTGCCCGCCGGCCGCCACCGGGCCTTTGCTCAGGATGATGCTGGCCGCGCCGGCGCCCGCCAACACGATGCCCGCCAGCCGGGGCAGCGTCAGCCGCTCGCCCAGCAGCACCGCCGAGGCCAGCACCGTCACGACCGGCGCAATGGTCTGGATGAGCGAGGCGTTGATGGGCGAGGTTAGGTTGAGGCCCGAGAAGAACAACAGCTGGTTCAAGCCGATGCCCAGGATGCCGCATGCCACGGCCCGCAGCTGGTCGGCGCGGCCGGTGATGCGGTCCTGCGGCGCCACCAGCCGGCTCAGGATGCCGAAAAACACCGTCGCGCCCACCACGCGCAGCAGCACCAGCCCAAACGGACCCATGTACTGCGGCATCACATCCTTGGAAATACTGTAGTTGGCGGCGTAGATCAGCGCCACCACAAAGAGGGCCGAGTGGACCTTAGCGGAATTTTTCATTGGGGCGAATGTAGCGTAAGCTTTAGCTTGCGCCGTAACCCATACGTACTAGGGCAAACCCACGGCCACGCCGTTTCATCTCCTTCCGGCGCAAGCTGAAGCTTACGCCCCCTCCAATATGTCCACCGGTTCCCTTTTCGATTCTGATCCTACGCCGGCCTTTATCCCGCCTGCCGCGGCCAACGCGCCGCTGGCCGAGCGCCGCCGTCCCCGCACCCTCGACGAATACGCCGGGCAGCAGCACCTCGTCGGGCCCGAAGGCGTGCTGCGCCGCTACCTCAGCGCCGGCCGTCTGCCCAGCCTGATTTTGTGGGGCCCGCCCGGCGTGGGCAAAACCACCCTGGCCAACCTGCTGGCGCAGGAACTGGGCAAGCCGTTTGCCTCGCTCAGCGCCGTGAATGCCGGCGTGAAAGACGTGCGCGAGGTGATAGAGCGCGCCCGCAAGCAGCGCGGCACGGTGCTGTTTATTGATGAAATCCACCGTTTCAGCAAAAGCCAGCAGGATGCGCTGCTCGGCGCGGTTGAGCAGGGCATCGTCACGCTCATCGGGGCCACCACCGAAAATCCGTCGTTTGAGGTGATTCCGGCCGTGCTGAGCCGGGCGCAGGTGTACGTGCTGGAGCCGCTGAGCAAGGAAGTGCTGACCGGCCTGGTAGACAAAGCCCTGGCCGAGGACGCGCAGCTGCAGCAGCGCAAGGTGCGCATGCAGGAGTACGGCGCGCTGCTCACCATCTCGGGCGGCGATGCGCGCAAGCTGCTCAACCTGCTGGAAATTGTGGTGGAAGCCAGCCGCCCCGACCCCAAAACCGGCGAAGTTGTCATCACCGACGAGGGCGTGCAGCAACTGGCCCAGCAGCACCTCGCCCGCTACGACAAAGGCGGCGAAATGCACTACGACGTCATTTCGGCCTTCATCAAGAGCATCCGCGGCTCCGACCCTAACGCCGCCCTCTACTACCTGGCCGTGATGCTGGAAGGTGGCGAGGACGCCAAGTTCATTGCCCGCCGCCTGCTCATTCTGGCCTCCGAAGACGTGGGCCTGGCCAATCCCAACGCCCTGATTCTGGCCCAGAGCTGCTTCCAGGCCATTGCCGTGATTGGCATGCCCGAGGGCGACATTATCCTGGGGCAGACCGTGGTGTACCTCGCCACCTCGCCCAAGAGCAACGCCAGCTACAAGGCCATCCGGGAGGCGCGGGCGCTGGTGCGGCAGCAGGGCGTGCAGCCGGTGCCCATCCCGCTGCGCAACGCCCCCACCAAGCTCATGAAAGACCTCGGCTACGGCGGCCAGTACCAATACTCGCACGACTACCCTGGCAATTTCGCATACCAGGAGTTTCTGCCCGAGGCCCTCAGCGGGACCGTGTTCTACCTCCCCGGCCATAACCCCGCCGAAGCCAAAGCCCAAGAGCGCCTGCGCCAGCTCTGGGGCGAGAAGTACGGCTATTAATCACAGATTTTGCAGATTTTTCGCTGATTACGCAGATGTAGGATCGATATAGAACAGCCCTGGTCCGGCGGCTTTTACATCAATCCTACATCTGCGTAATCAGCGAAAAATCTGCACCATCTGTGATTTAAAAGCCGCCAATCCAAGCCACGCAGGCAGCCGAATCAATAACTTGCCGTCTGGTTGTTATACCGAAAGCAAAACGCCGCTTGCGCCGTCTGCATCAGCGTCATCCTCCTTCATCTGCAACATCTGCGATTCAATGAGACAATTCTTTAAGTACGTGCTGGCCACGCTCACGGGCCTGTTCGTGTTCGGGGTGCTGGGCTTTGTGCTGCTGATCGGCTTCGTGGCCGCGCTGGCCTCGTCCGACACCGAAGTAACCGTGGCCAGCGACTCGGTGCTGGAGCTCAAGCTCGACAAGCCGATTGCCGAGCGCGAAAGCCGCACCTCGTTTGGCTCCATCGTCAGCTCCCAGGCCGATAACATCGGCCTCGACAACCTGAAAGCCACCCTGCGCCGCGCCAAAAACGACTCCGATATCAAGGGCATCTTCCTGAACGTGGAGCTGGTGCAGGCCGGTATGGCCTCGCTGGAAGAAGTGCGCGACGCGCTGCTGGACTTCAAGAAGTCGGGCAAGTTTGTGGTGGCCTACGCCGATGCGCAGTCGGAGAAGAGCTACTACCTCACGTCCGTCGCCGACCGCATCTACCTCAATCCGCAGGGCACGCTGGAATTCAACGGCCTCAGCTCCGAGACGATGTACTACAAAAACCTGTTCGAGAAGGCCGGCATTCAGCCCCAGATCTTCCGGGTGGGCTCGTTTAAAAGCGCCGTGGAGCCGTTTTTCCGCGAGAATATGTCGGATTCGGCTCGCCTGCAGACGTCCTCTTTTCTGAACTCCATCAACGACTTCATGCTGGGCCACATTGCCACGGCTCGCAAAATCGCGCCCCAGCGCCTGAAAACCATCAGCGACTCGATGCTGGTGCACAACGCCGACGACGCCAAGCGCCTCGGCCTCGTCACCAACCTCGGCTACTACGACCAGGCCCTCGACTACATGAAGGGCAAGCTGGGCGTGGAGAAAGACGAGAAGCTGAGCCTCGTGAGCCTCACCGACTACAGCAAAGCCGACGACGAGGAAAGCAGCAGCGGCAGCAACCGCATTGCCGTCATCTACGCCGAGGGCGACATCGTGACCGGCAAAGGCAGCGGCAGCAGCATCGGCAGCACCCGCTTCGCCGAAGCCATCCGCAAAGCCCGCCTCGACGACAAGGTGAAGGCCGTGGTGCTGCGCGTGAACTCGCCCGGCGGCTCGTCGCTGGCTTCCGACATCATCTACCGCGAAGTGCTGCTTACCAAGAAGGTGAAGCCCATCATCTGCTCGATGTCGGACGTGGCGGCTTCGGGCGGCTACTTCATTGCCATGGGCTGCGACACCATTGTGGCCCACCCGAACACCATCACCGGCAGTATTGGCGTATTCGGCGTGCTGCCCAACATCCAGCCGCTGCTGCGCGACAAGCTGGGCGTGACGACGGACCGCGTGACAACGGGCAAGTTCTCGGACTTCCCCACCATCACGCGCCCGCTCACGCCCTTCGAGCAGAGCCAGTTCCAGAACGAAATCAACCGCATCTACGCCGACTTCACCACCAAAGCTGCCCAGGGCCGCAACATGCCTGTGGAGCGTCTGCGCGGTTACGCTTCCGGCCGCGTATGGTCGGGCTCCGAAGCCAAGGCCCGTGGCCTCGTAGACGTGCTGGGTTCCATGGATGATGCGTTGCGCATTGCGGCCCGCCGCGCCAAGCTCAAGGAAGGCGACTACACGCTGCAGGCGTTGCCACGCCAGAAGTCGTTTATGGAAAACATCTTCAGCGGCATCAACGAGGAAGTGCGCATGAGCCTGGTGAAGCAGGAAATGGGCCCGCTGTTTCCGGTGTACGAGCAGTACAAGAAGCTCTCGGAAATGAAAGGTGCCCAGGCCCGCATGCCGTTTGAGCTGAATATTCAATAGGTATCGTCTGTCATCCTGAGCTTGCGAAGGATCTTATCACGCCGGAACGAGTCGTTGCAACGCTTGCTGTTCTCACGATACGTTCTGACCTGATAGGATCCTTCGCAAGCTCAGGATGACAGTTTTTTTATCAATGTCCACCACAATGCAACACCTCCACGAAGCCGCCAACCATATTCGCCCGCTGCTGCAGGGCTTTGAGCCCGAATTCGGTATCATCCTCGGTACCGGGCTGGGCGCGCTGGTCAAGGACCTGACCATTCACCACACTATCCCATACGCCAGCATCCCGAACTTCCCGGTTTCGACGGTGGAAAGCCACTCCGGCAACCTGCTGGCGGCCGAGCTGGGCGGCCGCAAAGTGTTGGTGATGCAGGGCCGCTTTCACTTCTACGAAGGCTACACCATGGAGCAGGTGGTGCTGCCCGTGCGCGTGATGAAGATGCTGGGCATCCGGAAGCTGTTCGTGAGCAACGCCGCCGGCGGCCTGCACCCTGACATGAACTACTCGGACCTCATGCTCATCGACGACCACATCAACCTGCAGCCCACCAACCCGCTCATCGGCAAAAACCTCGACGAGCTGGGTGCCCGCTTCCCCGACATGCTGGAGCCCTACGATGCCCGCCTGCTGCGCCAGGCCGAAGAGACCGCCCGCAGCCTCGGCTTCGCCGATAAGGTGCGGCGCGGCGTGTACGTGAGCGTGCCCGGCCCCATGCTGGAAACGCCCGCCGAGTACCGCTACCTGCGCACCATCGGGGCCGACGCGGTGGGCATGAGCACCGTGCCCGAGGTCATTGCGGCCGTGCACATGGGGCTGCCGGTGCTGGCCATCAGCGTCATCACCGACCTGTGCTCACCGGGCAAGCTCAAGCGGGTGGAAATAGCCGACATCCTGCGCGTAGCCGCCGCCGCCGAGCCCCGCCTCACGGCGCTGCTGCAGGCCGTCATCGCGCAGCAGGACTAACGCGCATGTAGCATAGGCTTCAGCCTGTGCCGGCTGGCGACCGAAACGGCTTCAAGGCGAACAAAAAAACGGCCGCTGCATCATGCAGCGGCCGTTTTTTTGTTCGTAAAATCACTTGATTATGGCTGGGCGGAGAAGGTGTAGACTTCCTGCTGGTTGTTCTTGTTGAGCGCGCCGTACTGCAGGCCGGTGTCGGAGATGCTGACGAGGTTGTACTGGTGGTCGTCGCCTTTGTGGTCGGTGAAGTGCAGAATGGTGTTGCCGCTCATCAGCATCCAGGTGCCGGCGTAGGTGGTGCCGTTCACGAACTGGTTTTCGGTGTAGGTGCCATCGGCGCGGAACGTGAGGCTGAACCGGTCTTTGATACCGGTGCCGGTGCTGGTAACTTGGTTGTTTTCCCGGATTTCATCGAGGCGCCAGCTACCGGTCGTGAGGGTTTTGATGGGGCCGAAAGCGGGCGTGGGGTCGTCTTCCTGGCAGCTGCTGAAGACAAAGCTGAGCACGGCCAGCAGGCAGAGTAAACGGGTTAAGTAGGGTAGGCGCATAAGGGAAGAAAAAGATAAAAGTGAAAGGATATAACGTAGAGTAAGTCTAGCGCAGGAACGTTGTATGCCGCCGGATTTTTATTTCCGCCGTGCGGTGGCCGCTACGGGATGATAATCTGCTTCCGGTCGTAGCTGAGCACCGTGAACACGCCCAACCCGCCCTGCACCGTGCTCTTGATGGCCGATGGCTGCGCAAACGGGTTGCCGTTAGCGTTGCGCGCATCGTTCACCGACTGCCGGAACAGGTAGTAAGGCTGGTCGAAGTGGTAGAGCGTGACCAGCAGCGTGTCGCCGGGGTCGAAGCGGTAGCTGGTGCCGAGCGTGTAGGGGCGGCCATCGTTGAGGCGGTCTTCCACATCGTAGTCGATTTCGGCCTCATCGGAAATACTGTCGCGGTGAATCTGCAGGCGGTAGTAGTCACCCAGGCCGGCCGGGTCGCGGAAGTTGGTGAGCACGAATGCTTCGCGCTGGGTTGGTGGCAGGTCGTTGAACTTATACTCCACCGAGTCGATGGGCACCCGCGCCGGCACGGTGGCCGTGCCAGTCAGGCGGCGGCCTTTCGTGTCCACCACTTCCAGGCTGAAAACGTCGCCGGGACGCGCCACCAGCGGGCGGCGGCCCATGTGGGTGTAGCCTTTGCCCGTCACCGGGTCAACGCCCGGGAAAAAGCGTATCACCTCCACCTGCCCGTTGGCCAGCGTGAGGCGCACCGTTACGTCGGTAGGCAGTACGGGCTCGGGGCTGGCCAGGTAGGGCACGGTTTCCGTCACGGTGAGGCGCGGAATCTGGCCGTCTTCGAGGTAGCACTCCGCCACCAGCTGGGCTGGCAGGGCTGGCAGCTCCACATCAATATTCTGCTCCAGGTCGCAGGAAGCCGTGAGGCCGGCTAGCGTCAACAAGCTGGCGGTGGTGCGTAAAGCTGAAAAACGGGTCATAGAGCCAGACATAAGCAAAAAGGGCAGAAGCAAGCGGTGTCAGCTACGAAGGAAATCAGCCCAAACCGAGCCGCTCACAAAATCCGTGAACCGAAGGACAGCGAAGCTAAATCCGAAAAATCCGGTTGAATCCGTGATTAGAACTTGAAGTTGTACGTGACAGCCGGAATGGTCGGGAACAGTGACACCTGCCGGGCGCGGTAGCTGGTGACGGGCGTATCCTCGCCGCCGGCCCGCACTTGGTCGAAGTACACGAAATAGGGGTTGCGGCGGTTGTAGGCGTTGTATACGCTGAACGTCAGGTCGGATTCCGGCACCCAGCGGTTGGGCTTCAGCTTCCACACCAGCCCCAGGTCGAGACGGTTGTAGGGGGCCAGGCGGAAGGTGTTGCGGTCAGGGTATACGGGTACCGCCGACAGGTCGCCGCCGAAGATGTCCTGCACGGCAAAGCGGGCGGCGGGCAGCGTGGTGGCATTGCCGGTGGTGTACACAAACGAGCCGGTGAGGTTCAGGCGCTCGGTAAGCTTGTGCAGCACCACTACGGTCAGGTTGTGGCGGCGGTCGAAGCTGGGGTAGAACACGCGGCCCTCGTTGATGCCCGTGGTGCCGCGCTGGGGCAGAAACTGGCGCTTGCTCCAGCTCAGCGTGTACCCGATCCAGCCGGTGGTGCGGCCGGTTTTCTTTTCCAGGTACAGCTCGTTGCCATAGGCCCAGCCTTTGCCAAACAGGAACTCTGAGTCCAGGTCCGGATTCACGAACAGCTGCGCGCCATCCTTAAAGTCGACTTGGTTCTGCGCCCATTTGTAGTACACCTCGTTGGTGAGCAGGTACTTGCCGTCGCCGAGCAGGAAGCTCACACCGGCCGCAGCCTGCTGCGAGCGTTGCGGCTTCACCGACTGCCTAGACGGATACCAGATATCGGTGGGCAGCGTGGCACCGGAGTTCGTGACGAGGTGCACGTACTGGTACATCAGGGCGTAGCTGGCCTTGAGCGAAGTTTTGGGCGTGAGCGAGTAGCGCGCCGACCCGCGCGGCTCCAACCCGGCGTAGCTATTCGAGCCACTCTGGAAACCACTCAGGCGCAGGCCGTATTCCAGCTGCAGCTTGTCGGTGGCCTTGAAGTTGTCGGAGGCGTAAAGGCCGCCTTCCAGGCCCCGGTATGCCACATCGGAGCCGATGCTCAGGCGGCCGTCGGCGGAGCCGGCCTGCAGGCGGCCCACGCCAAAGCGGTGGTTGATGAGCTGGGCCCCGAACTTGAAAGCGTGCCGGTCGTTGGGCGTGTAGTCGAGGTCGGAACGCAAAGCCAGGTCCTGGATATCAGAGGCCAGATTGAAGCTGAACTGGTCGAGCTTGTTGGTGACGTCGTACTTGTAGTTGGTGTACGAGGCGGTGGTGTTCAGAAACAGGCGCTTGTTGAACACGTGGCTCCAGCGCGCCGCACCCAGTGTGTTGCCCCAGCTGAAGTTGAAATCGAAGCCGCCCTGCGAGCCGAACCCGAAGACGTCGCGCCCCAGGTATCCGCTCAGAAACACCTGGTCCTTGTCGCCGAGCTTGTAATTGCCTTTGGCGTTGAAATCGTAGAAGTAGTAGTCGGGAATGGGGTTGTAGTCGGGGTTGTTTTCGCTGGCCTTATTGATCTGGCGCGTGAAAACGTCGAAATACGTGCGCCGCCCCGACAGTAGAAACGAACCTTTGTCCTTCACGATAGGGCCTTCCACCGTCAAACGGGACGAAATCAGGCCGATGCCGCCGCTGGTGACGATTTTCTGGTTGTCGCCTTCGCGCATCTTCACATCAATCACCGACGACAGCCGCCCGCCATATTGCGCCGGAAAGCCTCCTTTGTAGAGGTCCACGCTTTGTACGGCATCGGGGTTGAACACCGAAAACAGCCCGAACAAGTGGGCCGGGTTGTACACTACGGCATCGTCCACGAGCACCAGGTTCTGGTCGGAGGAGCCGCCGCGCACGAACAGGCCGGAGGTGCCCTCACCGCCGTTTTGCACGCCGGGCTTGAGCTGCAGCGTTTTCAGCAAGTCCACTTCCCCGAACAAAGCGGGTAGCAACTTGGCCTCGGCGGCCGTGAGGCGCTCTACGCTCATCTGAGTGGTTTGCAGCTTCTGCTCCAGCGTGCCGGAGCCCTCCACCACCACTTCGCCCAGCGTGTTGCTGCTCTCGGCCAGCGTGAACGACAGACGTTGGGCGCGCGTTAGGTTCAGGTCGCGGGTTTGGCTCTGGTAGCCGATGAAGGAGATGACCAATTGATGACGGCCCGCCGGCAGCAGAAACGAGTAGAAGCCGGTGGAATCGGTGGTGGCCCCGGCAGCCAGGGCCGGCACCACTACTGAGGCGCCGGGCAGCACGCCCCGGCTGGCGTCGCGGATGTAGCCGCTGAGCCGGTAGCGCTCCTGGGCCTGCGCCGGGGAGCTGCCCGCCACGCTCCACAGCAGTAGCAAACCAATCAGATACGAAAAGTAGCGCATGAGCAACAAGCAGGACGGAGGCCGCAAAGGTACGTGCCCCGCACTGCCCAACACCGGCCCGGCCCGGATGGTTTGGCCGATTGTCCGGCTCCTGCCTCGTAAGAGGCTGCTAGCTCAGAAAAGGTTGTACGGCCTGCGTAAGCTGCCCGGCCGGCACCGCCCCGGCCTGCCGCCACACCGGCTGGCCCTTATGAAACAGAATCAGCGTAGGGATACTCTGCACGCGAAACTGCTGGGCCGCCGCCGGATTGCGGTCCACATCAATCTTGATGACTTTGAGCTTGCCCTGGTGTTGCTGGGCCAGCTGCTCCAGTACGGGCGCCATAGCTTTGCACGGGCCACACCAGTCGGCGTAAAAGTCAACCAGCACGGGCATGCCGGGGCTGTTGATGATTTCGGAAAAGGATTTTTTGGGCATGATGGAAAGACGCAAAGTAAAAGAGGAGCGGCAAAAGCTGCCAAAGCCCTAATACGTAATCTGGCGTCTGGCGGCACACAACGGCCATAAAAAAGGCCCGCAGCCGAAGCTGCGGGCCTTTGCAGGCAGACCCTTACCGGGCTGCTATGGCTTCTTCTGCTCGATTACGGACACGTCGTTGGTGGTTTCGGGCAGCGAGAATTTGCCGCCCACCACTTTTTTGCCGCTCACCTGGCACTCCCAGCTGTAGCGCCCGGGCAGGGCCCGGGCTGCCTCGCCGGTCTGGGTTTTGAAATAGTCGGGCTCCGAGGGTTCAGAAGGAAAAATAACGTCTACGCCGTTCTGGCCGCCGGCTACCTGCTTCACCAGGATGTACTCTTTGCCGGTGGTTTGGTTGGTCACCACAAACTTAGCGGTGTAGCCTCCCAGCTGCCCGAACTTGTCCATGACGCCGAGCTTGAGGTAAGGGTCAGTGGAAACCATCCAGGTCTGGGCACTTGCCTCGGAAGGAGCCAGGCACCACAATGCTACCAGCAGGCCCACCCCCCGCAGCAGCGACGACAGATGATGGAAAGGAGAGAGAGTAGAAACGCGCATGGGCAACAAGGTAAAAGTGAAGTATATCGCAGGAAGATGCTAAAAGGGAAAAAATCGAGAATGCAGCTTGCTGACTAGCTCTATCCCAACCAAATATAGAAGTATTTCGACACGTGCCGTACGGCCGTATTTTATTTTTTGTGGTTTTTTATTGCGCCTGGCAGCCGGAAACCGGGGCTGGCTTTTAACGGTTCTAGGGCTGTCTATGCCTCGTCGCCGTCGTCAAACTACCTTGCTTCCCGGCTCAGAATCTCGTGCTGAAGCTTCCGAAACCCGTTGTGGCCTGTGCGGGCGGGAAGTGCAGCATACTTCGCGGCACCATCTGGTGCCGCGCGAAGAAGGCGGCCGCCACGGCCCTACGGTGGCGCTTTGCCAGCCCTGCCACAGCACCGTGCACCTACTCCTCGACAACCGCGAGCTGGCCCGCCGCTACTGCACCATCGAGCTGCTGCAAGGCGCCGAAGAGCTGCAGAAATACCTGCACTGGGTGCGTCGCAGCAAAATAGAACGCATCCGCAACCGCCGCGGAAAAAGGTGATGGGGTGACAGGTGATGAAGTGATGGGGGTGATGAGGAAGAACGTCATTCCGAGCTTGCGAGGAATCTCGCGTGCTGATGTTGCGAGGCGTGTTCAGCATCTGCGGATAGGCCAGCGTACTCATGCGGCCGCTATGCATTTTCGGGGGGCGAGCAGCCCGTTTCACGTCCCAACGTTGCCAAGCATGTAGATTTGCCCCACAACGTCAGCACGCGAGATTCCTCGCAAGCTCGGAATGACGTTCTTCCTCATCCTCCCCTCATCCTCCCCTCATCACCCCACTTTGCAGCCCAGATACTTCGTTCCGTTTCAGCAGCTGCGCCGGCAGCCTACTATCGTGGTAGATAGCACCGGACTGGGGGCGGCACTCACGCTGGCGCACTGGCGCGGGGCCGCCACGCCCACGCCGTTGCGCGACGACACCAGCGCGGGCTCGGTGCTGCGGGCCCTGCGCCATCCTCACACGCCCGGGCTGGCCGCCGCCGCCGTCACGGCCAATCATTTTGACGTGGATGGCTTTGTGGGCGTCTGGGCGCTGCTGAATCCGGCGCTGGCGCTGCAGCACGAGGACCTGCTGCGCCTAGTGGCTACGCTGGGCGACTTTCGGGAGCTGGACTGGCAGCACCCGCAGGCCCGCCAGGCGCTGCAGTTGGTGTGCTGGCTGAATGCCGAAGAGAAAACGCGGTTCTACGAGCCGTTTGGCGCCCCAGCCCGCCGCCGCCGCGAAGACGAGGCCTCGGCGGAGAAGTTTGCCTGGTTTCTGCCCCGCTTCGGTGATATTCTGCAAAACCCGGAGCCAGGCCGCGCCGTCTGGGAACCGGAATACAGCAGGGTGCTCCAGGCCGTGGCCGTGCTGCACAGCGCCGCTACCACCGTGCGGCGCTACCCGCAAATCGGGCTGACGGTGGTGCGCACGCCGGAGCCGCTGCCGTACTACGCCCTGTTCAGCGCCAGCCGCGGCACCGATATGGTGCTGAGCCTGTACGACGGCCAGCGCTACGAATTCGAGTACAAATACTCCACCTGGATTGACCTGGAAAGTCGCCCCACGCTGCCGCGCCTGCCGCTCGATACCCTGGCCGCCCGCCTCAATGCGCTGGAAGCCACCCCGCGCCGCTGGACCCATGACGGTATCACCGACACGGGCCCGCTGCTGCGCCTGAGCGGCAAAGGCCTCACGAAAGCGCAACGCTACGCCGACCCCGACCAGCGCCCACTATACGCTTCGTCTATTCCTGCTGAAGTGCTGGAGCAGGAAGTAGTACGATTTTTCGAGGCCGCCTACGCTGGTGTCGAGCCCCGGCGGTACTGGAGCTGGGCGGAAATAAGGGCCGTTTCGGCCTAGCCATATATCGGTGTAAAATAGCCGCACCAGACAGCAGAATGGTCATCCTACTGCCTGGTGCGGCTATTTTGCTGCTACTGATTTGGTTGGACACCAGTTTGGTGTACCCCGTCGGTTGCCGGCTGGCTGGTGGGTTATTTGCGGTTTTTAGCCAAGTAATCCGACGTGGATTTCAATAAGGCTTTTTGGGCATCGGTAAGAGCGTGCGCGGCGCTGATGCGTGCATAATAGCGCTCCATTTCTTTGTTTACTGTGCGCAGGCTCGCTTGCACGTCTTCCTTCAACTTTTTGGGATTGGTAGGTGGGCTTTGGACGGCAGCGGTGCTAAGGCTGCGAAAGTTATTGACGGCCTTGGCCAGTTGCTCGCCCGCCACCAGTTTGTCACTCAGTGCCGCATCCCTGACGAGCTGGGTAGCGGCATTCTGGTCGAAGGTGTGGGTGGCCAACTGCGCGGTAAGGCCCGTGAGGGAGAAGGGGGCCGGCATGGCCGGTGGGGAGGCCAAATCAAAGCCCAACAAGCTCGTGGTCAGTGAAGAAAGGGTATCGCTGTATGCGGTAAGATTGGCCGTCAACCCGGCGCCTTCCTGCTTTTTCCACCACGATTTGTCCGTTAGGCTTTCGTTCAGATTGCGCAGGTTCTGCTGTGCCCTGGCCGGGAGCTGCTGGGCCTGCAGTGCATTGACAACTTGGCCGGGCAGAAATACCTCGCGATAGTTTTTCACCGTAAGAATATTCAGCTGCTTCTCGTCTTTTTTCTGTTGAAGTGCGGCCTGTTGGGGGTTAGCAGCCGGATGCTGTTCACGTCGTTGTTGCTGCTGCCGGGCTAGCTGCGCGAGTTTCTCGATGGCGGCCTGCTCCAGCTGCTGCTGCTTGGCCTGAGCCTGCGTTAGCTGCTCCGCCGTCATTGGCCCGCCGCCCAAGCCCGCCCGTGGCCTGAGCATCTGCCGGTTCTGAAAATCCTGGTTCCGCTGACTCGTCATGCGGTTGAAATCCTGGCGGGACTGCTGATTCATCTGCATCATGTTGCGCCCGGTCTGCGCAAAGCAGGATAGCGGCAGCAGCAGCACTAACAGTAAAGATTGTTTCAAAGGACAGAGGATAAAAGGTGAAAAAGTGGTTTTGCGAGCCATGAATCGAAGCTCCAAAGCAAAGAAAGCAAATACCATTCAGCAGAATGCTCTGCGGGTTTTTCGGGCTTCTGCTACAATGCCCCGTTGAACCCTAGCACCTGCAGGGAGCTGATGCCGCCGGCCCCTTTCCGCACGCTGATCTGGGTGCTGACGCGCTCCTGCAGGGCCTCCACGTGCGAGATGATGCCGATGGTTTTGCCGGTGCCCTGCAGCATTTCCAGCGCCGAAAGCGCAATGTCCAGCGTGTCGGGGTCGAGCGTGCCGAAACCTTCGTCTATGAACAGCGTGTCGATCTGGGTTTTGCGGCCCGCCAGCTCCGAGAGGCCCAGCGCCAGGGCCAGACTTACCAAAAAGCTTTCCCCGCCCGACAGCGAGTTCATGGTGCGCACCGCGCCAGCTTGATACTCGTCCTGGATGAGCAGGTCGAGGTGCTGGTCGGGGTTGCGCAGGATGCGGTAGCGGTCGGAGAAGCGGTGCAGGTGGCGGTTGGCCAGATCCACGAGGCGGGCCAGGGTGAGGCCCTGGGCGAATTCGCTGAATTTTTTGCCGTCGGCCGAGCCGATCAGCTCGGCCAGCTGCCGCCAGCGGCGTGCTTCCTGCTGCTGGGTTTCCAGTTGGGCGGCCAGTGTGGCGTGGCGCTCCTGGCCGGAGCGGTGGCTGCCGAGGCGCTCCTGGCGTTGGCCCAGCTGCTGGTTGAGGGTGGCCAGCTGCTGGCTGCTGGTTTCCAGGTGGTGGTTCAAGGCGTCTAGCGGCTCGGTGGTGAGGGCGCGGGCTTCTTCCTGCTGCAGCTGCTGCTCGGTTTCCAGCAGGGTGCGGGCGGCCAGTGCTACTTCCTGCTCGTGGCGGCTGAGCTGCGCCTGCAGGGTGGCCGCCTCGGTTTCGGGCAGGAGCAGGGCGGGCAGGGTGGCCGGGTCGGGGGCGAGGCCGGCGGCCTGCAGGGCCTGCGTGAGGGCCGTTGTGCTGGCGGAGTGCGCCTGCTGCTGCTGGGCGGTGTCGTGGGTGAGCTGCTGCAGGCGGGCCGCCGCCACCGTGGCGGCCGTTTCCTGCTGCTGAAACTGCTGCTCGGCCTGCTGGCGCTGGGTTTCAGTGGTGCGCACGGCCTGCTCCAGGCGCTGGCGCACGGCGGCCAGGTCGGCATCGGGTAGCAGGGCGTGGCGCTGCTGCTGCTGCTGCTGGATGGCTTCGTGCTCAGCGGTCAGTTCTGCCAGCCGGGCCGTCAGCCACTGCTGCAGCTCATCGCGGCGCTGGGTGGCGGCTTCGGCGCGCCCTTTGTTCAGGTCCAGTTCCCGCTCAAGCTTATCCACTTCCTGCTGCTTGCTTCGAAATTCAGTGCCCGCACTTTCCAGACTGCGCACCAACTCGGGGCCATTTTCACCCGAAAATTTCAAGCCGAATGAAAGCAGGAGGCTGGAAATGAGCTCCTTGATTTTCGGGGCTTGCTCCTGCGAATCCTGCAGCCGGGCCGTCAGGCGCTCCAGCTCCTGGCGGAGCTGCTGCTGCTGCTGCCGGGCGTGCTGCTGGTCGGTTTCAGCTTTGGTCTGGGTGAGCAGCGCCTGCTGCTGCTGCTGCTCCAGGGTGCGGATTTCCTGCACCAGGCCGCGCACCGTAGCGGGCACCGTGGCTTCTTCCGCTTCGGTTAGCAACCGGATAACCGGTGTTTCGGCCGGTGGCGCAAGCTCAGTTTCCAGCAGCCCCCCAATACTGACGAGGCGGTTGAGGCGGCCTTTCAGCGCCACCATTTGCTGGGTCAGCTCCTGCTCCCGCGCCTGGTCGCGCAGCACCGAGGCCTCGCTGACACCCAATACGCCGGCGGCATACGGATGCTCCAGCGCACCACACAACGGGCACGGCTCATGGGGCGTGAGGTGGCGGCGGGCCTCCTCGTGCGTGAGAATGAGCTGGTGCGCCTGCATCAGCCGGCGCAGGTCGTGGAGGCTGGTTTCTAGCGCTGTGTTTTCGTGGTGAAGCCGGGCTACGTGGTGCGTAATCTGCTGGTGCCAGTCGTGGCGCAGGGCGGCGGCGGCGGCCTGCTGGGTGGTGGTAGCGGCAAGCTGCGCCCGGGCTTCCTGCAGCAGCTGGGTATTGCTGGTTTCAGTGGCGGTGGCGGCCGTCAGCTGCTGCTGACATTTGCCGGTTGCCTGCTGCAGCTCGGCTATTTCTGCCTGAATATGCTGCCAATCCTGGAGGTAGCCACTGAGCGGCGCCAGTGCTTCGGCGGCTCCGCTCAGCACCGCCCGGCGGAGCAGCCACTCGCGCAGCTCCTGGGCCTGCCGGGCCTGCACCTGCGTCTGCTCGGCCGACTGTGCCGCTTCCCGGTTCTGCTCTTTCCACAGCGTGTTGCGCTGCTGATATTCCTGCTTGCCTTTGTCGAGGCGCTGCCGGGCTTCCGCCATCAGCAAATCCAGCTGCTCGGCTTCGCGCAGTCGTGGCTCCTGCTGCTGCCGGGTGCTGGTGGCTTGGTCGTAGGCGAGGTGGGCGGTAGTGCGGGTGGCTTCGGCGGTGGCGCGGCGCTGCTCCAGCTGCGGCAGCTGCGTCTGGAGCTGCTGGGTTTCCTGGCGCAGGCGGCCGAGTTGGGCTTCCAGCTGGCGCAGCAGGGCGTAGTCGGTGGCGAAGGGCGCGGCCTGCTGGTGCAAAGCCAGGCGCTGGCGCAGTGGGGCCAACGTTTCGGCCTGCCCGTTTAGCTGGTGCTGGCGCTGCTGGGTGGCCAGCACGTTGCGGTGCAGCTCCTGCAGCCGCAGGTGCCACTGCCGGGCTTCACGTAGCTGCTCCTGGGCGGCGGTGGCGGTGGCCAGCTGGCGCGCAAACTCCTGCACCTCGTCTTCCAGAAACGCCACTTCCTCTGCCGACAGCAGCGTGACGCCAGCCAGCCCGGCGCGCAGCTGCTCTACTTGCTGGGTTTCCTGCTTGGCGCGCTCAAAGGCCGCCCGCGAGATGTCGGAGTACTTTTTGGTGTCCGTGATTTTCTCCAGCAACTGGGCCCGCTCGCCGGCCGGGGCCTTCAGAAAGCGGGTGAAGTCGCCCTGGGCCAGCAGCACCGAGCGCAGAAACTGCTTGTATTCCAGGCCGCTCAGTTCGGCTACCCGCACGGGCACCTGCCGCTTCATTTCCTCCAGCAGCGGCCAGGTTTCGGTGCCGTCGTCGGCCATTTTTCGCTCGCTCAGCTCCATGCTGGGGGGCTGCAGATTGCCTTCGGGCCGCTTGCGGGCCCGGTACTGCCCCCATTTGGAGCGGTAGTGCTGGCCGTTCACCTCAAATTCCACCTCGGCCCAGCTCTCGCCGGTGCCGTGGCTCATCACGTGCTCGGGGCCGGTGGCCTCGTGGCGCGGCACCTGCCCGTAGAGGGCCAGCGTAATGGCGTCCAGAATAGTGGTTTTGCCCGCGCCGGTGGGCCCGGTAATGGCAAACAGGCCCGCGTCCGAGAGGGGCGTCTGGCTGAAATCCACGGTATGCTCGCCGCGCAGGGAGTTGAGGTTGAAGAAACGGACGCGGAGAATTTTCATGGAGAGGCAACGACTAACGGGTAGCTGCCACGAATTTCAATAAGCGGAAGCACTAATTTGAGCTTCTGCAAAGGTAACTGGCCCTGCGGGCAATACCTTCTCTGAAAATCATGCCCTTTGAGTTGGGCGCCTTGGCCAGATTCAGCACAGTATCTTGGCCGCTATGAAATTTTCGACTGTATTACTGTTATGCTCAGGCTTGTGGTTAGGTGCATGCCAACCAGATTCTTCCACCCCAGAAGTAGGCAAGGGTGATGTTCAGACAATTGACACGAAGCAGATCCATATTGGAACCGTTGTACACGATTCGCTGACGAAACAGCAAGTGGAGCAGATTACACGTATCCAAGCCACATTTGCCGAGGTATATCCGGTCAGCTTAGCCGAAACCATCAACAATTTTCAGCGTGATGTTCATCCAGACCGGGAAATAGCCGTGTGGGAAATGATGGCTGCCGCTTATACACGCTACCTGAGCAACCAGTCTCATCCACTCGGCTTGCCTCATAGAAAAGAAGCATTTACGTTGCTGTTGATGCGCTCTATGATGCCTGCAGCCGAAGCTAAGCGTAACGCTAACCTGCAACTGCTGACTACCACCGAAGTAGAGAGAATTCTGGCATATTATGAAGCCGGTCCAAGTCCGATAGTAGTCAAGAAACAATAGCAAAGCCGATGAACCGTCTGCCGCTTGCCATTCTGCTTTTGATGCTCACCGGGGCCTGTGCGCCGGTGCGCCCCGTTTCGGCCGTCGCCAAGCCGGCGTATTCGCCGGTTTCGCCAGAGCTTTACGCCACCATTGCCCGGCAGGACAGCCTCATGTTCGCGGCGTTCAACCGCCACGACCTCGCGCAGCTACAAACCTACTTCGCCGAAGACCTGGAGTTCTACCACGACAAAGGCGGCCTGGCTAATTTCCAGCAATCCATGGAGGGCTTCCGGCGCCTGTTCGAGCAAAACAAAACCACCGGCCTGAACCGCCAGCTGGTGCCCGGTACCCTGGAAGTGTATCCCATCAATGGCTATGGCGCGGTAGAAACCTACCAGCACCGGTTCTGCCACGTCGAAAACGGCAAGGACGACTGCGGCACGTTCAAGAATATGATGGTGTGGCGCCTGAAAGAGGGGCGGTGGCAGGTGACGCGGGTAGTGAGCTACGACCACTAAGGCGCCCGGCCACACCCTGCCAGTGTACCTGACCGGCACGGCCGCGCGGCCGCAATCAGCCACAAAAAAGCCCCACTCCGAAGCCAATGGCAATCCGGAGTGGGGCTTTTCGGTGGTAGGCAGCAGGCTGCTTACAGATTCGGGTTGAAGCTGGGGGCGCTGATGTCTTTTTTCTTGTTGCGGTTGTAGAGGTACGCCGCGCCGGCGGCCAGCAGTGCGCCGGTAGCCAGCTTGCGGCCAACGCCACCCGACCGGGCAGTATTGCCATACGTGTCGGAAGCGGGGTTCTCGGCTTTTTTGCTGCCGAATAGGCCTGCTAGCAGGCCACCTAATGTACCGCTGGGGCGGTCAGAACCGAAGATGCTCATGAGTGACAGGAAAAAGAGTAGAGGCTGTATAACGCAAGCCTGCGGCCGGCGGTTGCTCCTTACCATCGTATTCACATACTCTCCAGCAGCTCATCAAACGTGCGCAGTAGCTCGGCGCGGCTGGCTTCGGGCTCGGCGGCGAGGCGCTGGCCGAACACCTCGCGCTCCGTGAAGTCGTGGAGGCTGGGGGTGAGGGGTTCGTCGGCTTCGGCGTCGTCGGTGCCGAGGGCGCGGAGCTTGATCAGGCGCAGGTGGCGGCGGGCCAGCACCTCCAGCTGCTGGCGGTCCAGGGTCTGAATCACCTGGAGCAGGGCGTCGGCCACTTCCAGCTGGGTGAGCTCGGAGTGGATCTGCACGTCGGCCCAGGCCGGGAGCAGGTAGCCGGCGTTGTCGTAGGTGGTAAGGCCCTGCGTGACTTCCTCCAGCGTGCCGTGGAAGCGCACCAGCCGCCGCGCGCCGGGCACCGGCAGGGGCTGCAGAGCGGCTAGCTTGCCGCCGACAAAATCGAGCAGCAGCACTTCCTTAGGATGATCAAGCTCGGAAAACGACAGCGGAATAGGGGAGCCCGAGTAGCGGATGTGCTCCCGGCCGCCCACCCGCTGCGGCCGGTGCAAATGGCCCAGCGCCACGTAGTCGAACACGGTGGGGAAGTGGTCGGCCGTCACCTGGCCCAGGTTGCCGACGTGGATGGTGCGCTCGGAGTCGGAGGGGGCGGCGCCGGCGGCGTAGAGGTGGCCGGTAGCCAGCACGGGCAGGCCCAGGTCTTTGAGCTGCCACACTTTCTCCACTTCGGCGAGGCGGGCGTAGTGGTCGGCAATGCCCTGCTTGATGCGGGCTTCGCGCTCCTCGGCCGTTTCGCCGGGCACCGAGAGGCGCACGTCCCGGTCGCGCAGGAAGGGCACGGCGCACACCACCAGGCCGGGCTGGCCGGCGGCATCATCCAGCACCAGCACCTGGTCCTCGAAGCAGTCGGGCACGCAGCCCACCACGTGCACGCGCAGGTGGCGCAGCAGCCGGGCCGGCGCATTGAGGGTGGCCGGCGAATCGTGGTTGCCGCCCACCACCACAATGTCGCGGCAGCCGGTGCCGCGAATGTTGAGCAGGAAGGAATAGTATAGCTCCAGGGCCTGGTTGGAAGGCGAGCCGGTGTCGAAAATGTCGCCGGCAATCACCAGCACTTCCACCTGCTGCTCCCGGATGGTGGTCACCAGCCAGTCCAGGAAGTGGCGGTGCTCGTCGGTGCGCTCGTGGCCCTGGATGAAGCGCTGGCCCAGGTGCCAGTCGGCGGTGTGTAGTACGCGCATGGTGTCGTAATCGAAATAGCCCGGACGGTAGTTCCCGCAGAGGGCGCAGAAGAAGGCGCAGAAGCCGCAGCACGTTCTGCGACTTCTGCGCCTTTCTCTGCGCCCTCTGCGGAAACTGACTAATGAACTGCCTGAGTCTGAAACGACGTAACGGCTTCCCCCAGATCATACACCGCCACGCCCGGCAGAGCCGCCTGCACGATGCTGACGCCGGCCGCCGAGCGGTAGCCGCCGGCACAATGTACCAGCACGGGCTTATTGGTCGGGATTTCGTGGGCCCGCTCGCGCAGCTCGGGCAGCGGAATCACCAGGGCATTGTCGAAGACCGGCTGCTGGGCCTCGGCGCGGTTGCGGATATCCACGATGGTGAAGCCCTGGGGCTGCTGCCGAACCTGCTCCACGTCCACGGCCGGTGAAGTAGCCGGTAGCTCACGCGGTGTAAGAATGGCGCCGCGCACGTTGCCTTCGTAGCCGATTTTGGCGGTTTTGCGGATCACGGTGTCGAGGGCAATCTGCGAGTCGGCCAGCAGATAGAACGATTCCTGCGGCCCGATGATGGAGCCTAGCCAGGTTTCAAACTTGCCACCGTCCATCAGGTTGATGGCGCCGGGCAGGTGGCCGGCCCGGAACTCGGCGGCAGGCCGGGTGTCAATCAGCAATACGCCGGCCTCCAGCTCGGCGTCCGGAAACAGGCGCGGCACGGCCCGGATGCTGTCCTCGAACGGCAAAGCACCCAGACGATTAAGCACTACGTCGTGCCCGAAGTATTTGGGCATGAAAGGCTGGTCTTCGAGCAGCACCTTGATGAACTCGGCCTCCGACATGGGCTGCAGGGCGTAGTTGGTTTTTACCTCCTTACCGATAGTGCTGTCGAGGTCTGTGCTGGTGGTTTTGCCGCACAGCGAGCCGGGGCCGTGCGCCGGGTACACTTTGGTGGTGGCGGGCAGGGTCATGAGCTTCTCGCGGGTGCTATGGTAGAGCTGGGCCGCCAGGGCCTCGCGGCTGTGGCCGCCTACCAGGTCGGACTCGCGCAGGTCGGGGCGGCCTACGTCGCCCACAAACAGGGTGTCGCCGGTGAACACGGCGCGGGTCTGGGCCAGCTCGTCCATTAGCAGCACGCTGATGGAATCGGGGGAGTGGCCGGGGGTGTTGAGGGCGTGTAGCTCCATGTTGCCCAGCGTAATCCGGTCGCCATCGTCGAAGGCTTCGTGCGGATAGGTAGCATTTACCAGCTTGCTCACATAGATGGTGGCGCCGGTTTCCTGGGAGATTTCCAGGTGGCTGCTCACGAAGTCGGCGTGGGGGTGGGTTTCAATAACGGCCACGATCTGGGCGTCGTGCTCGTCGGCGAAATCGTAGTATGGCTGCGGGTCGCGTGCCGGGTCGATGATGGCTACCTGGCGGCCGCTGCGGATGGCGTAGCTGGCGTGGGCCAGGCCTTTGTCGTAGAACTGCTGAATTTGTACCGAGCCGGTACTACTGGGCAGAGGACTCATGGGGTGGAGGATGTGGTGGAGTCGCCGCGAAGGCGTACTTCTTCAAATATATCACCCGAAGGTAAGTGGAACAAGCAGAAGCAGGCTGGGGCCGCCGCCGGCTACGGACGTTTTCGGGGCCAGCAGCCAGCCGGGCCGGCATTCGGCCAGTACAAAAAAATCCCCGGCCGGTGTGGGTCGGGGATTTTTAAGTGGCCTACCGGCAGCTTAGCTCTTTTGCTTCATGCGGCCTTCTTTGCGCTTGTCCATGCGGTCTTCGCGCATCTGGGTGTATTTGGCGTACTGCTCGGCCGTGAACACGCCTTTCAGCTGCGCATCGTATTTCTCCTGCACGGCTTTCATCTCCTGGCCGGCACCTTTGCGGGTATCAGCTGACGCATATTTGCCGCGCAGGGCCTGCAGTTCCTGGTTTTCCGCCAGGGCAATGGTCTGCACTTTGGCGCTCTGGTCAGCGGAAAGGCCCAGCTGCTTGGTGAGGTGCTTTGTTTGCATGTCGGCGCGCTGCTCGGGGGTGCGGGCGGCGTCCTGCATGCGGCCCGCGCCCATGCGGGTGGTAGGCGCAGGAGTGGTTTGGGCAAAGGTGGTGCCGGCCGATAAGGCAAGGGCGGCGAGTAGGACAAGCATCTTTTTCATGGCGGGGAAGTCTATGGGTGTGGTTACGGCCGGTTAGAGTAGCGGCGGCGCCCGGGGTTTAATCCGGCCCCTGCCGTGCCCGCTAATCGTGAGCGGATAGCTTACCAAGCACAGAAACGCCTATATTCGGGGCCTCGCAACGGCTTGCAGGCCGTTGGTACCATGGTTTCACCTCTACTTTTCCCCTCTCTCTCCAAACCTGTATGGCAAATATTTTCGCCAAAAAACCGCTGGCCCAACTGCTGGGCGAGGCTAACTCCACCGGGCACGGTACGCTGAAGCGCACGCTGGGCGCCGGCAATCTGGTGGCCCTGGGCGTGGGCGCCATTATCGGCGCTGGCCTGTTTGTGCGCACCGCCGCCGCCGCCGCCCAGGCTTCCGGGCCGGGCGTGACGCTGGCTTTCATCGTGGCCGCCATCGGCTGCGTGTTTGCCGGCCTGTGCTACGCCGAGTTTGCCGCCATGATTCCGATTGCCGGCTCGGCCTACACCTACGCCTACACCACCATGGGTGAGTTCGTGGCTTGGATTATCGGCTGGGCTCTGATCATGGAATATGCCCTCGGGGCCGCCACCGTGAGCATTGCCTGGAGCGAATACCTGAATAAGCTCTTAGAAGTCTTTGGCACCAGTATACCGTATAGTCTGAGCCACTCGCCCTTCGAAAGCGCCGTGGTAGATGGCGTAATGCAGCATGGCATCATCAACCTGCCCGCGCTGCTGGTGATTGTGGCCCTCTCACTGCTGCTCATCAAAGGCACCCAGGAGTCGGCCATGTTCAACGCCGTAGTGGTGTTTCTGAAAGTGGCTATCGTGCTGGTGTTCATTGCAGTAGGCTGGCAGTTCATCAATCCCGCCAACCACACTCCTTACCTGATTCCTGACAACGCCGAGCCCGTGAAAAACGCTGCCGGCGTGGTAGTGCGCGAGTACACCGCCTGGAACAAGCATGGCTTGGGTGGCGTGCTGGGTGGCGCGGCCATCGTGTTCTTCGCCTTCATCGGGTTTGATGCCGTGAGCACTGCGGCCCAGGAAGCCAAAAACCCCAAGCGCGACATGCCTATCGGTATTCTCGGCTCGCTGGCCGTGTGCACCGTGCTCTACATCCTGTTCGGCCACGTGCTGACGGGCGTTGCCAACTGGCGCGAATTTGCCGACCCAGCTTTGGGCGGCGAGGCGTCCGTGACGTACGCCATCAAGGCGCACATGCCCGGCTACGAGTGGCTGGGTACGGCCGTGACGGTGGCCATTCTGCTCGGTTTCTCGTCGGTAATCCTGGTGATGCTGATGGGCCAGAGCCGCGTGTTCTTCTCGATGGCCAAAGACGGCCTGATGCCGAAAGCCTTCTCCGAGCTGCACCCGCGCTTCAACACGCCCTACAAGTCGAACCTGGCGCTGCTGGTGTTTGTGGGTGGCTTTGCCGCCTTCGTGCCCGGCTCGCTGGCCGGCGACCTGACCTCGTTCGGTACGCTGCTGGCCTTCGTGCTGGTGTCGGCCGGCATCTGGATCATGCGCCGCTCCGACCCCGCGCAGCACCGTCCATTCCGGGCGCCGCTGTCGTCGCCGTCGTTCCCCTTCGTGCCTGTAATGGGCGTGCTGGTGTGCACGAGCATGATTCTGGCCCTCGACTCGTTCACGCTGCAGGTGGCCCTGGGCTGGATGATTCTCGGCTTCATCGTGTACTTCCTCTACGGCAAGCGCAACTCCATGCTGCAGAAAGGCATCGTGGTAATGCCCACCGAAATGGAAGAGCAAGCCTTCATCGAGCCCGACAAAGACAACCGGTAACCTCGCAGTTGTAAACTAGAAAAGCCCGTCCGGATACGTATCCGGACGGGCTTTTTTTGTGCGGGTTGAGTAGGTGGGCCGGCTACTTTTTGGCGCTGGCCGAAGCGGCCTTCACCTCGCTCTGCAGCTTGAGCACCCGGTCGCCGTTGTCCTGCACGATAACGAGGGCCGGGTTATCCGGGGTGCCGTGGCGGGTGATGTCGGCGCCCTTGAGCTTGCGCGTGACGCTCTCCTTGTGGGTTTCCTCGATTTTACCGGTGGCCGTGCCGGTGCCGTATTTCCAGGTGACAGTGGTGCCTTTGCGCATGGTGGGGAGGGGCAGTAGGGTGGATGGATTGCGGGGGCGCACTACCGTAGCGGCAGCGGCCGCTGCTATGTACTCGGGAGCTGCAGTGGATGTTGCCGGCCGGGTTTCGGCTTTTTATCGTGAAAGTTGTATATATACCCCATAATTCAGCTGGCCTCAACATAAGGGGCTGCTACAGAAGGTGTTTTCTGGGCGGTGCCCGGGCTGTAATCGGTGCTGCCGGCCTGTTCGGGTGGCCTGGCCCCGGGGCCGCTATTCCTGCAGCTTGTCTGGCCGGCAGCTGCGCAAGGTTTGTCTATGGTACGTTCGTCTGCTATGCGCGAATTCCTGGCTGTTATCTGGCTACTCCTGGGCTGCGCCGTGGCCGGCATGGCCGCCCGGCAGCCCAGCGCCCGCGCCGACAGCCTGCAGCGGCTGCTGGCCACCAGCCAACCCGACACCACCCGGGTGCAGCTCCTGACGCTGCTGGCCTGGGACCGAACCGACGATGATCCGCTGGCTGCTGTCCGCTATGGCCGCCAAAGCCTGCGCCTGGCCCGGCAGCTCAACTTCCGGACCGGCGAGTGCCGGGCGCTGCTGATGCTGGGCTGGGCCTTCCTGCGCAGCGGCAACTACCCCACGGCCGTACAGACGCAGCTGCAGGCGCGGCACCTGGCCGAGGCCATTCCCTACGCGGGTGGTATCATTCATGCCGATAATGCCCTGGGCTACGCCTACGCCGAGCAGGGCCGCTACCAGACGGCTTTGCGCTACTACTACCGCGCCCTGGCCCTGGCCCGGCAGCACCACGACAATGTGCTCCTGACGCCTATTCTCGGCAATGTGGGGCAGGCATATCTGGCACAGGGCCGCCTGGATTCGGCGTGGCACTACACCTGGCAGGGCTACCGCTACGACCTACGCTACCACGACCGGCACAGCGAAATCGGCGACCTGTCGCTGCTCGGTGATATTGCTGCCCGGCGCGGGCAGCCCGTGGAAGCCCGCCGCTATTACCTATGCTCCATTGCCCGGTCGGAGGGCATGCCGGTGTCGTATGCGCTGTGCCGCTCCTATTTGGGGCTGGCGCGGCTGGCGCAGGGGCAGCAGTCCGGCCAGGTGCTGCTGTATGCCCGGCAGGCGCTGCTGGCCAGCCAGCAGGGGCGCTACGCCAAAGGCGTGTTTGAGGCCAGCGGCTACCTGGCCCGGCGCATGGCCGCACGCGCCGACAGCGCCCAGGCTTACCGGTATCTGCTGATGGCCGCCGTCATCCGCGACAGTCTGTTCAACCACAGCCGCCAAGTGCAGGTGCAGGCCCTGGATTTCAGCGAATACCTGCACCAGCAGGCCCTGGCCGAGCAGCAGGGCCAGGCCATGGCGGCCCGCCGGCAGTACTGGTCGCGGGTGGCGCTGCTGCTGCTGGCGGGGTTTACCGGAGGTGGCTATCTACTGCTGAACCGGCGCCGGCTGCAGCAGCAGGTGGCTTTCGCGCAGGAGCGCCAGCAGCTGGAGCGGCTGCGCGCCGAGCAGGTGCTGGCGGCCGAAGAGCAGGAGCGAAGGCGCATCGGGGCCGACCTGCACGATGGGCTGGGGCAGCTGCTGAGCGTGGTGAAGCTCAACCTGGGGGCGCTGCGCGCGGAGCTGGAGCCCGGCCTCCGGGAAAGCCAGCAGCAACAGTTCGGGGCGGCGCTGGACATCGTGGACGAGTCGGTGCGGGAGGTGCGGGGCATTTCGCACAACTTGGCGCCGTACGTGCTGATCAGGCGAGGGCTGGCCGAGGCTGTGCGCAGCTTTCTGAGCCGGATAGAGTGCGCCAGTCGGTTCCAGATTCACTTTGAAGCGCTGGGCCTGGAGGAACGGCTCGACCCGGCGGTGGAAATGGCCCTGTTTCGGGTGGTGCAGGAGCTGGTGCAAAACATGCTCAAACACGCCCGCGCCACTACGCTGTCGGTGCAGCTCATTCGCCAGCCGCACCAGCTGACGGTGCTGGTGGAAGATAATGGCGTGGGCTTCTGCCCAACCACACTGGCCAGCCAGCCCGAGGCTGGTATGGGGCTGCGCAACATTCAGTCCCGCGTGGCCTACCTGCGGGGTACCCTGCACATTGACTCCCGGCCCGGCCACGGCACCAGCATCAGCATAGAAATTCCGCTGGCCCCGGCCAATTGAAAACCCAGCCTGATTGTTGTATCTTCCTTAGCCCAAGTACCCACGGCCAACCGATTTTCTGAGTTACGCACTGCTGTTGTCTGCTTTGTGCAGCGGGCCAGCTCCAATCTGCTCATGACCGAACCGCTACCCTCACCTGCCCGGATTCATGTGCTGCTGGCCGACGACCATCAGTTGGTGATAGAAGGCATCAAGACGCTGCTGCGCCAGGAAGCCGATATCCGGGTGGTGGCCCAGGCCAGCAACGGGGCCGAAGCGCTGCGGTGCCTGCACAACCACCCCGAGGTGAATGTGGCCATTGTAGACCTGAATATGCCGCAGATGAGCGGCGTGGAGCTGACCCGGCTCATCCATGGCCAGCGCCCCGACGTGCGGGTGCTGGCCCTGAGTATGTCGCACGATCATGCGTCGGTGACGGAAGTGCTAGAGGCTGGCGGCGCGGGCTACCTCCTAAAAAACACCAGCAAAGCCGAACTGAGCAACGCCATTCGCTCGGTGGCGGCCGGCAGCACATTCTTCAGCCCCGAAGTAGGCACCATGCTGCTGCAGAATATGCGGACTCCGGCCAATGGCCGCGCTGCCACTACCGAACACCGCCCCGTAGGGCTGACCAGCCGTGAGAAGGAGATTCTGCAGCTCATAGCCCGGGAGTTTTCTAACGCTGATATTGCCGGGCAACTTTTTATCAGCGAGCGGACGGTGGAAACCCACCGCCGGAATATTCTGGTCAAAACCAGCTGCAAATCGGTGATAGGCCTGATTCAGTATGCGCTCCGGCATAAGCTGATCAGCTAGTCGCCCCTGTCAGCTACCGCCGAAAAAGCGGGCCGGCTCCAGGCGCCTGGGTGCGGATGGCGCCCTCGGGCGGGCGTTTGTGCGTCAGATAATGAAATCCGCGCCGGCTCCATAAATGAGAGCCAATCCTTCCATATGCTACACGTATGCGCTCCGCGGTGCTTCTCGTTAAGCGGCTATCCGTGCTGGCCCACAGATATTTATCCGTGCCAGTACGGATGCAGATATACGGGAAAGTTGGTATTTATACTTATTTGATAAAAAATTTACCTTAGCATCATTCAATCGAATGATAATATCTTTACATTTGAAACGGTGATCAGAAAAAGCGTCTGCAGCGCCTGATCAGCTGTTACTGTTCTGCTTACACGTCTCCGCACCACGAAAACAAACGTCTACACCATGGCTTCAAAAATCCTCTCCTTCATCTGTCACGTCCCCGGCATGATGCCCGGAATTTACCCATCCTCCTCTATGCCCGCCACACCGAAGCCCGAGCGCAAAGCCGAACAAAAGCCCCAGAGCAGCGGCCACTTCACCGCCATCTACGAAAACGATCGGTTTGTCCGGTTCAAGTACATCCATAATCCTCAGTAACCGCGCCGGGCCAGCGCCCGTCGCTTGATTCGCGCGCGCCGCGCTCCTGCTGCAGGGGTGCGGCGCGCTGCTTTTCGGTGGCCGGAGGGTTTTGCCCTAACTTGCGGGCCCTACCTTCCGTTCTGTTGCCCATGATTCAGCTGCCGTTCCGTTTCTCTCTGGTTACTTTTCTGATTGCTCTGCTGTGCGCCGGCCCGCTCCGGGCGCAGTACGCCGAAACTGCCCCCGAGGAAAACACCTGGTACGGCATCGTGGCCCGCAGCAGCGGCCGCTCGCTCGACGTCAGCAAAGGCTCGCAGGACCCCGGCGCCGCGGTGGTGCAGTGGGAGTTTACGCACCCCAACAGTCAGCAGTGGCGCTTTGTGCGGGTGGCAGCGGGTAGCGACTACTACCGCATTGAGGCCCGCCACAGCGGCAAGTGCCTGACCGTGGACAAGCCCGACGAAAACGCGCCGCTGGTGCAGCGGCCGTGGTCGGGGAGCTTCTACCAGCAGTGGAAGCTGGTGGCCGGCGGCCCCATTGGCAGCGTGCAGCTGGTGGTGCGCGGCAACGAAAAGTGCGCCGCTATTGCCAATTCCGACAAGTTCAACGGCACGCCGGTGGTGGTGCAGCGCCCCCAGAACCGCGCTACGCAGCAGTGGCGGCTGTTTAAGCTGCGCCTCAACGTGGATGCCTCCCAGCCCGGCTACGGTGCGCCCGAGCCGGTGGCAGCCCTGAACACGCCCGGCAACGAGCTGCACCCGGTGCTGGCCCCCGATGGCAATACGCTCTACTTTGCCCGCACTCGCTTTGCGGGCAACACCGAGGGCAACACCGAATCGGGCGACGCCTGGGTGAGCACCTCCGCCGACCAGGGCCGCACCTGGGGCCCGGCCACCCGCCTCGATGCCATCAACACGCCCCAGCACAACGGCGTGATGGCCGTGGTGGGGCCGCAGGGCAACCAGCTACTGGTGCGCGGCACGTATGCGCGCGACAACAGCTTCCGCGACGAAAGTGCCTCTTTAGTAGCGCGTAGCCTCAGTAAAGGCAGCCGGCCGGCCCCGCTGGAAATAGCCAACTACTACAGCACCGGCCCGGCTACGTCGTTCTTTATGACACCCGATGAAAAGGTGCTGCTACTCTCGCTGGAGCGTAGCGACTCGCAGGGAGCCAACGACCTGTACGTCAGCCAGCCCGCCGCCGACGGCATCTGGAGTGAGCCCCGCAGTTTGGGCAGCGCCATCAACTCGCCGGGCTTCGAGTTTGCGCCCTGGCTGGCGCCCGATGGCAAAACGCTGTACTTCAGCTCCTACGGCCACGCCGGCTTCGGCAGCTCCGATATCTTTGTGAGCACCCGCCTCGACGACTCGTGGATGCGCTGGAGCGAGCCGCGCAACCTCGGCACGCCGCTTAACGGGCCCGGCTTCGATGCCTACTTCTCGCTCACGCCCGATGGCAAGCAGGCGTATTATGCCTCGGCCCGCACGCCCAACGGTCCCGCCGACCTCTACCGCACCGCTGCCGGCGTGCCGCCCACGGCCGCGCCTGCCGATTCGACGGCGTCGGTAGTGGCCGTGACGCCGCCCGCTGCCGCGCCGCGCACCTTGCTGACCGGCCGCGTGCTCAACGCTAAAACCCGCGAGCTGCTGGCCGCTGAGGTGAAAGTCATCCGGCTCGACAACGACATTGCCTTCAACGCCACTGGCCGCAGCGCGGCCGGCAGCGGCGCGTTTCAGTTGACCTTGCCGCCGGGCCGCTACCGGGTGGCGGCCACCAGTCCCGGCTTTCTGACGGCCACCGACACGGTGCGCATGACCGGCTCGCGCACCATCGATTTGCTGCTGGTGCCGGCCGCCGTGGGCTCCAGCCTGGAGCTCCCGACCCTGATTTTTGCCCAGGGCAAGTACACCATGCTGCCGGCATCCTACGCCGAGCTCAACCGCCTGGCCCGCACCCTGGCCGACAACCCCACCGTGAACATCCGCCTGGAAGGCCACACCGATAACCAAGGCAACGCCGACCTCAACCAGAAGCTCTCCGAAGACCGGGTGGCAGAGGTGCGCCGCTACCTCATCACGCGCGGCGTACCCGAGCGCCGCCTCAGTGTAGTAGGCTACGGCGGCAGCAAGCCCCGCGGCAGCAACGACAAGGAGGAAACCCGCCGCCTCAACCGCCGCGTAGAATTCACGATTGTGAAGTAAGCTGGATGAGTGGAGTGGTGGGTTGGTGGGTTTTCAAGTAGCCGAACAACTGTACATTCATTATCCGACCACAATCCACCCATCCACCAACCCACTCATCCACCAGATGCGCGCTACCATTCTTCGCCAGCTTGATCTGCCTAATCTGCCGTCCGCGTCGGGGGTGGAAATAGTGGGCGGCACGGTGTACGTTATCGGCGACGACTCGCCTTTGCTGTATCAGTTTGAGGCGGCGGAGCTGCAGCCCGGCCAGCACATTACGCTGTTCGATACGGCGCATTTCAGCACCGGGCGCATTGCCAAAACCCTCAAGCCCGACCTAGAGTGCCTGACGGCCCTAACCGACCCACGCACCCACGAAACGGGGCTGCTGGCCTTTGGCTCGGGCGCTACTTCGGCGCGGGAGGGCGGCTTCTGGGTGCCGCTGGCGGACGGGCAGGCGGCCAGCACGGTGTATCCGGTGAGTATGGCCGGCCTGTATGCGCGCCTGCGGGAGCTGCTGCCGGCGGGCGTCACGCTCAATCTGGAGGCGGCGGCGGCCAGCGCCATGGAACTGCTGCTGTTTCAGCGCACGGTGGGGGCGGCGGCCGGCAACCTGCTGTTCCGCCTGCCGCTGGCGGCCGTGCTCGACTACCTGTACCACCGCACCGCGCAGGTGCCGCCAGTGCAGGCCACCCACGTGGCGCTGCCTACCATTGAGGGCCGGCCAGCCGGCTTTTCGGGTGGTACGTTCTTCGAGGAGCTGCTGTTCGTGACGGCCTCAGTGGAAGACACCCAGGATGCCGTGCTGGATGGCGCTGTGCTGGGTAGCTTCGTGGGGGTGCTGGATGCGCGGCAGCCGGGCACCAAACCCGCCACGTTTGTGCAGCTGGCGCTGCCCGACGGCCAGCCCTACCGGGGCAAGGTGGAAAGCGTGGCCGTACGCCGCCGCTCCGGCCCCGGCCGCTACGAGCTGCTGCTCGTCACCGATGACGACCAGGGCGGCTCCACGGCCGTCATCGTGGACTTTCAGGCCTGAAAAAACAGCGCCTTCAGGGAAGCGAAAGAAGACGGTAATTTATCTGACAGATAGTTCTTTGGCGGGAATTTGCAGGGGGTAAATGGTGTTGAAATTCAGTGCCTTTTTTCGCCTGAAATTTCTCTCCAATGATTGTCTTCAACACCCGTTTTCTGTACCCCGTGAGTGCCGTGCAACTGCAGGAGCAGCAGGGGATTCTGCCTCGGGAGTTTCTGCAGAGCATCGAGCTGCTGCGGCCCTTTCTGGAAAAGGAAAAAGCCTACGGCGACGTGTGCGCTACCACCGTAACCTCGCCTCTGGGCCGCAACCTGCTGGTGTACTACCGCAAATCATATTCTTCCGACAGCGGCTTCGTGGTCGAGATTCTGGACGCGGAAGTAGTGCAGCCGCTGGCGCAGGTAGCGTAAACGCCTGCCTTTTTACAACTATCATCCTGAGTGAAACGAAGGACCTTACCACGCCTGTATAACTGCCTCAAACAGTTGTTCAAGTGTGATAAGGTCCTTCGCTTCACTCAGGATGACACGTCTTTACTACCAGTTCAGGACCCGCGCTTCCAGATGAAGCCGTCCAGCACGTAGTGCGTGGCCTGGGGCAGGGCCAGCAGCGGCACCAGCAGCGTGAGGCCCCAGGCGCCGGATACGGCCGGTAGCTGCTGAAACCAGCCGAATACGCCGGCGTGCTCGCGCCACACCAGCCCGTCCCAGAGGCCTTCTTCCAGCAGCGCCAGCCCGGCCAGCACGCCCAGAAACAGGGCCACGCCGTAGCGCCCGTGCCACCAGGGCCGCGCCGCCGGAGCCGTAGTGGGTACCGGCTCACTGGCCGCCCACACCAGCGCCAGGTACGGAATGCCGTGCGCCACCACGTTGAGCAGCGTGAAAGTCAGGTCGCCGTTGAAGAGCACGATGCCGACGTACCACGATGCGGCCGTGCCGAGTAGCAGCAGGTTGCGGGGCCAGTTGAAAAAGCTTGAGTGGCGCCACAGCCACAGCTCTTTGCCCGCATAGGCTGTCAGCAGGGCCAGATACAGGTCGGTCAGCAGCTGGCGGCCGGCCGGCCAGTCGGTCTGCACGAAGTCGCCGGGCACGAACCAGTTGAAGTGGCGCCCCGGCGCTAGGTGCCACCACAGCAGAGGGTAGAGCGTGGCGGCGTAAATCAGCACCGTGTCGAGGTGGCGGGCGAGGGGCGGGGCGGGCTCGTGGCGGGCGTAGAGGCGCAGGAAGCCGTATTGCTGGCGCACGAAGTGAAACACAGCCGCGTAGGCCAGCACCCGCCAGAACCACAGCACGCCGCCCAGCCCGTACAGGGCCACGCCGGCCGCGTAGCAACCCAGCGGCACCGCCCACAGCAGCGTGCGGAACCGTTGCCGCCGCGTCCGGTCGAAGTAAGTGCGAAACAGGGTGCTGTACACGTGCGCCACGTCCACCAGCACCACCAGCGCCACCCAGGCCCACACCGGCATCTGGGCGGTGGTGCGGGCCGTGTTGGGCAGGGCCGCCACGGCTGCCAGCGCCAGAAACGGCGGCCCCAGAATCCAGAGTCCATCAAACGCCGCAGAGCGAATCCAGGGCTGGCGGCGGGGCGCAACGGCAGGCGGTGACAGTACGGGCATGGCGGCAGAAAACCAGAAGGTGGCCGAAAATACGGCTTTTTGAACAGGCTGATTCCGGGAAACCGGATGGCCTCAACCGGCCGCCAGCACCTCCCCGGCGGCGCGCAGCCCTTGGTAGAAGCCTTCCTCGAAGATGGACATGCCGCTCAGGTCGGTATGGGCGAAAAAGAGCTTCTGCTGCCAGGGCTGGGCCGCCGCCGGCCGGGCCGCGCCCCACACGAAGCCGGGCGTGGGCGCCACCATGCCGTGGCCCCACACCCACACGTCGGCGCGCTGTACCAGCGGCGTGAGGCCGGGATGGGCGGTTTCCAGCTCGGCCAGCGCGCGGCGCACCCATTCGTCGTAGCTGGTTTGGTAGGCCTGGCGACGCGCCGCAATGGGGTCGAGGGCGGGCAGCGGCAGATACCAGGTGAGCACCAGCGGCTCGGCTCCGGGCTGGCGCAACTCCTGGTGGCGGGCACTCACGTAGCCTACTGAATCGGTGCCGTAGAGCACATTATCCCAGCTTAGCGGCTGGCCGGGGCCCTGCGGCAGCTCTGTCACGGTCAGGTTCACGACCACCCACGGCGCCCGGTGGCAGGGCAGGGCGCGGTGCGCGGCGGCGGGCAGCGTGGTCAGCAGCCGCTCAGTAATGAACAGCGGCGTGGCCATGATGACGCGGCGCGCCTGCACGCGGGTGCTGCGGTGCTGCACCACATCGTAGCAATCCACGGTCAGGCCCTCGGCGGTGTCGTGCAAAGCGTAGGCGACGGTGTTGGGCAGGATGGGGGAGGTGGCCTGGCGGCGTAACTGCTCGGCCAGGAAGCCGTTGCCCTCGGGCCAGGTCAGCACGTCGGCGGCGGTGGCGTTGTGGGCGCGGCCCTTGCGCGCCGCAAAGTAGTGCAGCCCCGCCCACGCCGATACCTGGGCCGTGGTGGCACCGTAGTCGTCCTGGCAGCTGTAGTTGAGGTACCAGCGCAGGTGTGGGCTGCTGAAGCCCTGCGCATCGAGGTAAGCGTCAAACGACTGCTCGTCGAGGCGGCGGAACTGCGGGTCGCGGGAACATTCCTGCACCGGAATCCGGAAGGCGTCGCGCCCATCCTGCCCCACAGCTTTGCGCAGCTCCTCAATCAGCTGGAAGAAGCGGGCAATCTGCTGCTTTTCCTCGGCCGGCACGCCCAGTTCCGGCACCAAGCCGTTTTGCCACTGCCCGCGCAGGTACAGGCGCTCTTCGGGGTCGTGGCAGAGGTGGTACTCGTTGTAAATGGGCAAACCGGAAGCCGGGTCGAGGCCGGTGATGACGCCGGCTTCCTGCAGAAACCCCAGCAGCGCGTGGTTGCGCGGGTCAGGCACGGGCAGGTAGTGGGCGCCCCAGGGGTAGGCGGCGCTGGCGTTGCGGCCGGCGCGGGAGTTGCCGCCGGGCGCCTCGTCCAGCTCCACCAGTAGCACCTGCTCGGAGCGCAGGCCCTGGCGCTGCAGCTCGCGCCGGGCCGCCAGGCCGGCAATGCCGCCGCCCACAATCAGCACTTCCACGGTCTGGGTGCGGGTAGGAGCGGGCAGGCGGGCGGGGTCGCGCAGCAGGTGGCCGGTGGCGTGATTGGCGCCGTGCAGGCTGCCCCGGATGTGGCTGCGCCCGGTGCCCGGCGCGCAGGAGTGCAGCCCCGCCAGCGGCGCCAGCAGCAGCCCCGCCCCACTCAGCGCGGCCCGTTGCAGAAAGTGTCGGCGGGAATGCATTTGTTTAGTGCTTAGTGCTTAGTAATTAGGGAGTAGAAACGGTGTAGAGACGCAATATTTTGCGTCTCGTCGTTGCTGAGGTTGGCCGTTTTGTGTCGTCGTTGCTGAGGTTGGCCGTTCTGTGTCGTCGTTGATGAAGTAGGCCGTTCTATGTCGTCGTTGCTGAGGTAGGTCGTTGTGTGCCGCTGTTCAACGACGAGACTCCAACTATTGCGTCTCTACACCGTGCCTAAGCCCCAGACCCTATTCCCTAAGCCCTAAACTCAATGCGTGTACGGCCCCCAGTCTTCCTCGAAATAGCGGACCAGGGCTTGGTTGTTGAGCTGGTTGATGTCGGTGGGGACTTCGGCCATGTCGGGCGGGAAGTCCAGCATCTGGCGAATGGTGACGGGCGTGACGTAGCGCAGGCCGCGCGGCAGCGTACCGGCGTTGGGGCGCCAGTGGGCGTTTTCGCCGGCCAGCACGTAGCCCCATTCGCCAAACGAGGGCACGTAGCAATGGTAGGGCGTGGTGTGGAAGCCGGCTGCCTGCAGCGTGTGTGCGATGCACCAGAACGACTGCCGTGCCACATAAGGCGAGGTGCTTTGCACCACAATCTTGCCGCCCGGCGCCAGCAGCCGGTGCAACTCCTGGTAGAACGCCGCCGAATATAGCTTGCCGATGGAGTAGTTGGCCGGGTCCGGGAAGTCGATGATCAGGCAGTCGTAGCGGGTGGTATCCTGGCGCACCCACTGGTAGGCGTCGCCGTTGATGACCTCCACTCTGGGCGAAAAAAAGGCGCGCTTGTTCAGGGCCGTCAGCAGCGCATTCTGCCGGAAGAGCTGGGTCATGCCCGCGTCCAGGTCCACGAGGCGGATTTGCAGCTGCGGGTACTTGAGCAGCTCCCGCACCGCCAGGCCGTCGCCGCCGCCCAGCACCAGCACGCGGCGCGCTTTGGGCAGCGCCTGCATGGCGGGGTGCACCAGGGCCTCGTGGTAGCGGTACTCATCCTGGGAGCTGAACTGCAGGTTGCCGTTGAGGAACAGGCGCAGCTCGCGCTGGTTTTTGGTGAGTACGATGCGCTGGTATTGCGTGCTTTTGGCGTAAATCACCTGATCCTGAAAGGCAAGGGTTTCGGTGTAGCGCTGGATGCGGCCGGCGTAGGCAAACGTGACGGCCAGCGCCAGCAGCGCCACGCCCATCAAACCGGCGAAGCCGCGGCGGTAGGGGCGGGTTTCGGGGAAGCGGTACAGTGCCAAGGCCGCCACCACCACGTTCAGGGTGCCAAACAGCAGCGAAGTCCGCATCAGCCCCAACTGCGGCACCAGCACCAGCGGAAAAATCAGGGACGCCAGCAGCGCCCCGATATAGTCGACGGTGAACACGCGCGACACCAAGTCCTTGAACTCGTAGCGGTTTTCCAGAATCCGCATCAACAGCGGAATTTCCAGCCCCACCAGAATGCCCGTGAGGCCCACCAGCGCGTACAGAATCAGCCGGAACGAGGCCACGTACTCGAACAGCACGAACAGCAGCGGCGCCGAGAAGCCGCCCACCAGCCCCACCAGAATCTCCAGCCGGATAAACCACTTCAGCAGCGGCCCGCCCAGGTACCGCGACAGCCACGAGCCCACGCCCATCGAAAACAGGTAGGCCCCGATGATGGTGGAAAACTGCGTGACCGAGTCGCCGAGCAGGTAGGAGGCCAGCGTGCCCGCAATCAGCTCGTAAATCAGCCCGCAGGTGGCAATGACGAACACCGAGCCCAGCAGCAGCACCGACTGCGCCTCCTGCCGCGCCGTGCCGCGCCGCACCGGCCCGGGTGCTTCGGCGGTGGCGTTACCCATGAATGGCCGAGCTGATAATCAATGCCACGGCAATCATAAACGCCGCGCCCAGAATGGCCAGGGCCGTGTTGTGCTCCTCCACAATCTCCTTCCAGAGCATGCGGGGCGAGAGTTTTTCGATGACAACGAACGACAGCACCAGAATCAGAATGCCCAGCACCGAATACACGACGGAGGCAATGATGAGCTTGAAGTTGAGGTATTCCATAGGGAGGTGATGGAGTGATGAGGTGATGGAGAGAGATGAACCGTCATGCTGAGCTTGTCGAAGCATCTCTACCGCTTCATTGCAATGCCAGTTAATTGGCCAGAGGTAGAGATGCTTCGACTTCGCCTCCGGCTGCGCTCAGCATGACTGTTCATACAGAGCACTACTTATGATAAAACCGGGCGTGGCCACCGCGGGAGCTGGTGGTGCGGCTGCCTTCGGGGTTTTCGTTGTCGTCGCCGAGCAGGCGCACGCCGTTGAGGCCGGCCCACAGAAACACGCCGTAAATCAGCAGCGCCACCACCGCGTAGTAGCGGATGGCCGACAGGGAGCGGAGAAAGTCCATGACAGTTGTGCGTTAGGAGTTGTCGGTGGGGCCGTAGTCGCTGTTCTGCCAGCGGGTGGCGTCGTGGGAGTGGCGCCGCCAGTACTGCACGGCCGGATACAGCGCTAGCAGCAGCAGCGCCAGTATGCCGTTGGATTGCAGCGGCGTGTGCTGAGCGGCCGTGAGGCGCAGCGGCAGGTCCATGCCGTTTTCCGTGACGGGGTAGAGCGTGAGGTGGTAGCGGCCCGACGGGATGCCCGCCAGCGTGGCTTCCTGGTCGGTGTCGCCTTCGCGCCAGGTTTCGCCTTGCTCCACGCCGGTGTAGAACTCCAGGTTTTTGGTGAATTCGTAGCTCTGGCCGGTGCGCTCGTTTACCAGCGTCACGGGCACCTCCAGCCATTGGTTGTAGAGCGTCGTCGATTCCAGCTCGAACTGCAGCGCCGCCGGCCCCGTCACCTCAAACGGCTTCGACACCAGCACCGTGTTGCTGCCCGCGGCCATGGCCTCGGACGCCGCCGGGCTCACCTCGCCGCCCGGCGACGCCCGGCCCGTGGAAAACTCCTCGCGCAGCAGCTGTTTTTCGGGCTTGATGAACAGCAGGGCCAATTGCGTAAGTACTACCAGCAGCAGCATCAGCAAGCTAAAGGTGCGCAGCGTCGGCCAGGTAGTCTGGGCCGGGGCAGGTTGCACGGCGCCCACGCCGCTGCGGTACGGCAATGAGTAGCGCGGCACGCCGAAAGCCGTAGCTACTTCGTCGGGTTCCAGATGTTCGCCCTTGTACCACTTCGCCGGGCCTTTGCCAGGGTCTCTTTCGCGCACCAGCATGTGAGGCGGCGCAATGTATTCAGTGATAGTGAGCTTCTGGTCGTCACGAAAGTCCCAGTCAAACTCGCCGGCCGCGTAGAGTATTCTCGGCTGATAGCTGTTGTAAATGTGGTAGTCTTCCTCAACTTCATCAATGTAGGCGCCGCGTCTGGTAGCGTGGCCGATGACGCGGTACTCGCGGCCGGCGGGTTCCAGCAGCAGCCAGTGGCCCTCGTACACGGCCAGCTGGCAATAGGCGCCCGTCTGCTCGTGACGCAGCATATACTCCTGCCACTGGTAGGAAGCCTGTTTTTCGCGGCGCAGCTGGAAGCTTAGCACCCGGTAGGGCTGGCCCCGCAAGGTGCCCGCGGTGCCTATCGGCAGCACAACCGGCAGCGTGGATTCGCCCTGGAACTTGCCCAGAATCTGGGGTTTTTTGGTGAGGTCGTGCGTTTCAAAGTACGTGTGGCACTCCGGGCACACAAAAAAGGCACTGTTGAGCTGGTCGAAATACGGCACGCTGTGCTGGCAGCGCGGGCACGGCAGCTGGGCCGGCGCGGCAGGGGCGGTAGTGGTTTCGCTCATCGGCGCACTTCCGTTTTGGTGAGTTCGATGCCCTCGAAAAACGAGAGTGTGGCGGCGTACAGCTGCCGGGCGCGGTCGGCGTTGTCGCGCTGGTAGTTGCTCAGAAACACGTCGAAGGTGGCGCGGCCGTACTCGGGCCAAGTGTGGATGCTCAGGTGCGACTCGGTGAGGGCCAGCACGGCCGTAAACGAGCTGTTCGGGAACCGGTGGTAGGCGGCGCCCACCTCCTGCAAGCCCAGCGCCGCCACTTGCGCCTCGAAGAAGCGGCGGCAGGCGTCCATATCGGTGAGCGGGCCGGCGGCGGCCGCAAAGGTGGCCAGCACGTGCAGGCCCGGGGAATAGTCAGACATAGAGCATAATGCGGCCAGGATGGCCGGGCGCCCCGCGTGGCGGCGGCCGGCTACGGGCAATATTACACAGTTGGCCCTGAACCGCCCAAGGCCCGCGCCGTATTTGTGGGGTTTGCAGGCAGCGCTCAGCGGCGGCGTGCCGCGTGGTGGGCTGGTGCGCAAACCGGCTCTTCAGCGAGGCACGAGGCAGAAGCGGCGCGCTCCACTACCTTTCGGCCGTCAAACTCCTCCACCCATTTCCCCCATCCTTCCTTTCGTATGCAGCAGACCTTCCGGCTTGAGCACGACTTCCTAGGCGAGCGTGAAATTCCCGCCACCGCCTACTACGGCATCCAGACGCTGCGGGCCCTCGAAAACTTCTACATCACGGGCATTCCGCTGAAGGTGGAGCCGCTGTTTGTGCAGGCGCTGGCCTTCGTGAAAAAAGCCGCCGCCCTCACCAACCGCGACCTGGGCGTGCTGCCCGCGCCCATCGCCGATGCCATTGCCCAGGCCTGCGACCGGGTGGCCACCGGCGAGTTCGACGGCGAGTTCCTGACCGACATGATTCAGGGCGGCGCCGGCACTTCCGTGAACATGAACGCCAACGAGGTGATTGCCAACGTGGCGCTGGAAATCATGGGCCACGAGAAAGGCCAGTACGAGTTCTGCCACCCCAACAACCACGTCAATTGCTCCCAGAGCACCAACGACGCCTACCCCACGGCCTTCCGCATTGCGCTGAGCAACAAGCTGGTGGGCTACAGCGCCGTGCTCGGGGAGCTGGCCGAAGCCTTTGCCGCCAAAGGCACCGAGTTTCGCGACATCCTGAAAATGGGCCGCACCCAGCTCCAGGACGCCGTGCCGATGAGCATGGGCGACGAGTTCCGGGCCTTTGCCACCAACCTGCGCGAAGAGCTGCTGCGCATCGAGGACTCGCGCCGCCTGATTTCGGAAATCAACATGGGCGCCACCGCCATCGGCACCCGCGTGAATGCCCCGGAAGGCTACGCCGAGCTGGTAACCGAGCACCTGCGCACCATCACCGGCCTCGACCTGAGCCTCGCTGGCGACCTGATTGAGGCCACCTACGACACCGGCGCCTACGTGCAGCTCTCGGGCGTGCTCAAGCGCACGGCGGTGAAGCTGAGCAAGATCTGCAACGATCTGCGCCTGCTGTCCTCGGGCCCGCGCTGCGGCATCAACGAAATCAACCTACCGGCGCTGCAGCCCGGTTCCAGCATCATGCCCGGCAAGGTGAACCCCGTGGTGCCCGAGGTGGTGAACCAGACGGCGTTCTACGTCATCGGCGCCGACCTCACGGTGACCATGGCCGCCGAAGCCGGCCAGCTGCAGCTCAACGTCATGGAGCCGGTTATCAGCTTTGCGCTGTTTACCAGCATCAGCTACATGACCAACGCCTGCCGCACCCTGCGCGAGAAATGCGTGGTGGGCATCACGGCCAACAAGGAGCACGCCGAAAGCCTCGTGCGCAACAGCATCGGCATCGTCACGCAACTCAACCCCGTGCTGGGCTACGAGGCCTCCGCCGAAATTGCCAAGGAAGCCCTCAAAACCGGCAAATCCGTCTACGATATTGCCGTTACGGAACGCCAGCTGCTCACCCAGCAGAAGTGGGACGAAATCTTCACCTTCGAAAACCTGATCCGGCCGGGCTTTATCCGCTAGCCCGGGTTGCCCGCAACAGCGTCAGTCCGGCGTTGTCCGGCGTTGCCCGGCGTTGCTGTGCGGTGTGTCTGAAAAGTCGATTGAAGCTCCTTGAACGTCATGCTGAGCTTGTAGAAGCATCTCTACTGCTTCGTTGCAGCGCATTACCATCGTCAGCACGCGAGATTCCTCGCGCTGCTCGGAATGACGTATCAACGAAGCGGTAGAGATGCTTCGGCAGGCTCAGCATGACGTTCTGGAGTTTCCAGATACAGGTTTATATGGTTTTTCCTTTCGCGCTTATTTGACTCTGATGGCTGCTTCCACTTCCTACACAGCTCCGGCTACCCACGCCAACCAGCCGGAACCGGTCCGCGTGACTGACTTCGGCCGCACGGCAGAAGGCGCCACGGCCCAACTCTACACGCTCCGCAACGCGCACGGCCTGCAGGTGAGCATCACCAATTACGGCGGCACCATCACGCAACTGCTCGTACCCGACAGGGCCGGGCAGCTGAGCGACGTGGTGCTGGGATTCGACAGTCTGGCCGACTACCAAAGCCCGGCGTACCGCAAGGCCGGCCCTTACTTTGGCGCGCTGATCGGGCGCTACGCCAACCGCATTGCCGGCGGCCGGTTTCAGCTCAACGGCCAGCAGTATACGCTGGCGACCAACAACAACGGCAACGCCCTGCACGGCGGCCTCCGCGGCTTCGACAAGGTGCTGTGGCAGGCCGAGCCCGGTAGCAGCCCCGCCGGCCCAACGCTGCGCCTGAGCTACCTGAGCCCGGACGGCGAGGAAGGCTACCCCGGCAACCTGCACGTGACGGTGACCTATACCCTCACCCACGACAACGCCCTGCAGCTCGACTACACCGCCACCACCGACCAGGCCACGCCCGTCAACCTCACCAACCACACCTACTTCAACCTGGCGCTGGGGCGTAATGCGGACGTGCTGAACCACGAAGTACAGTTAGCGGCTGACCGCTACACCGTGGTGAATGACAGCCAGATTCCGACCGGCGAGCAGCGCCCGGTGGCGGGTACGCCCTTCGACTTCACCGCGCCCCAGGCCATCGGCAGCCGGATTGCGCAGGTGCCCGGCGGCTACGACCACAACTGGGAATTGCGCCAGCCCACCGACCTGCAGCCGGCAGCCTCCGTATACGAGCCCACCACCGGCCGCACCCTGGACGTGGCCACCAGCCAGCCCGGCGTGCAGTTCTACACCGCTAATTTTCTGGATGGCTCCCTGACCGGCAAGGCCGGCATCACCTACGGCAAGCACGCCGGCCTGTGCCTGGAAACCCAGCATTTCCCCGATTCGCCCAACCAGCCCAGGTTCCCGAGCACCATCCTGGAGCCGGGCCAGACGTTTTCGGCCACCACCGTCTACCGCTTCGGGGTGCGCGCCGCAGAATAGGAGGCGCTACGCCGGGCGCCGCACCGACGACTCGCGGGGCAGCAGCTGGGGCGGCAGCACCACGCGACGGGCCTGAAACGCGGCGGCGCCCACCTCCAGAATCTCCAGAAACAGCCGCACCGCTTCCTGGCCCATCTGCTCGCAGCGCTGATCCACGGAGGTCAGGCGGGGCTCGGTGAAGGAGGTGAAGATTTCGTTGCTGAAGCCGGCCAGCAGCACATCCTCGGGCACCCGCAGGCCGTGCGCCTTGAGCGTTTGCAGCGCCCCAACCAACGAAAAGTCGCTGGCCGAAAACAGGCCGTCGGGGCGCTGTTCGGGCGGCAGGTCCAGTAGCTGGGTCATGCCGGCGGTGCCGTCGGCCAGCTTCATATCGGAGGTGATGATGAGGGTTTCGTCTTCGGGCAGGCCGTAGGTGCGTAGCGCGGCCAGGTAGCCCAGGCGGCGGTTGCGGTAGATGTTCAGGTGCTGCGGGCCGGCAAAGTGGGCAATGCGACGGCAGCCCTGCTCGATGAGGTGCGTGGTGGCCTGATAGGCGCCCTGGTAGTCGTCGAGCACTACGGCACTCACGTTGGGGGTTTCCAGCATCCGGTCGAAAAACACCAGCGGCAGGCCGCGCTTGCGCACTTTCTCGAAATGGCGCGTATCGTGGGTGGTGCGCGACAACGATACCAGGATACCTTCCACCTGCGCGTTGATCAGCGTGTCGATGTTGCTCTTTTCCTGCTCCACATCCTCGTTCGACTGGCAGATCATCACCCGGAAGCCGGCCTTGCTGGCCACCGTTTCGATGCCGTGCACCACCGACGCGAAAAACGTGCCTTCGATGTGGGGCACCAGCACGCCCAGCAGCTTGCTGCGCCCGGTGCGCAGGCTGGCGGCCAGGTGGTTGGGGTGGTAGTTGAGCTGCTCCGCCAGCTCCTGCACCCGCTGCCGGGTGGCCGCGCTGATGGTGGTGTGGTTGTTGAGCGCCCGCGAAACGGTGGAGGGCGACAAGTTCAGCGCCTTGGCCAGATCGGCAATAGAAGCGCGATGGTTCTGCACGGGGAGCGGGAAAAGAGAAGGTATTGGAAAACCCGGATGGCTAGCGGGGATGCTGCAAATATAGCGCCCCCAGACAGCCAGCCCGCTACCAGAACTTCACGTACAGGGCCGAAATCAGCAGCAGAATTACGGTGATGAGGGCCAGCTGCCGGGGCGGCACCCGGAACATGCCTTTTTCCAGGTGCAGGGCCTTGGGGTTCACGGTCGGGCCGGCCAGGCTGAGCACACCCATCAGGGCCACGGTCAGGAAAAACGACCAGCCCATGCTCACCAGAAACGGCACCTCAAATACGCCTTTGGCATTGCGGAAGGCGGTGTAGAAGATGGTTTCGGGGCCCAGCAGGCGCGGGGCCAGGTCGTTGAAGAACAGCGAGAAGCCGAAGCCGCCCAGCATGCCCGCCACGGCCGCCGTGGCGGTGGTGCGCTTCCAGAACATGCCCAGCAGAAACACGGCCACGATGCCGGGCGAGATGTAGCCGGTATATTTCTGCACGAACGTGAAGCCGCCGTTGCCGCCCACGCCCAGCAAATCTTCCCAGGTGAAGCCGATGGCCAGCAGCATGGCCAGCAGCACCGTCATGCGGCCCACCCACACCAGCTTTGCCTCCGTAGCCTGCGGGTTGAGGTAGCGCCGATAGATATCGAGGGTGAAGATGGTGGAAATGGAATTGGCCTTGCCGGCCAGCGAGGCCACAATGGCTGCCGTGAGGGCCGCCAGGCTCAGGCCTTTCAGGCCATTGGGCAGGAAGGTGAGGATGGCCGAGTAGGCGTTGTCGGGGTTCACGCCGGCCCCACCGGCGCTCATTTCGGCCTGCAGACTGCCGTTCTGGTGCAGCACGTAGGCCGCAATGCCGGGCAGCACTACCACCAGCGGCATAATCAGCTTCAGCAACGCCGCGAACAGAATGCCGGTGCGGGCCGTGTTGAGGTTGGCGCCCAACGCCCGCTGCGTGATGTACTGGTTGCAGCCCCAGTAGTTGAGGTTGGCCACCCACTGGCCGCCGGCGTACATCACCAGGCCCGGCAGCGCCAGGTACTTGCTCACGTATTCCTGCGACGAGTTGGGCGTAGGCTTGGCGAAAATCATGTGGAAATGGTCGTCGGCGGCGTGCAGCAGCGTCTGGAAGCCGGCAATGGCGCTGTGGCCCAGACCAAATTTCTCGCTCACCAGCGTGAGGGCCAGGTAGCTGGTGGCCAGGCCGCCGAGCAGCAGCACCGCCACCTGAATCACGTCGGTGTAGCCTACTACCTTCATGCCGCCCAGCGTGATGATGAGCGCAAACACGGCCAGCCCCACCAGAATCAGGTGGAAGCTGCCGCCGCCGGCGCTGCCCACCAGGTTGTTGATGGCCAGGGCGCCCAGGTAGAGAATCACGGTCAGATTCACGGCCACGTACAGAAACAGCCAGAAGATGCTCATAATCAGGCTGAGCGTGGCGTTGTAGCGCTGCTCCAGAAACTGCGGCATCGTATAAATCTTCTGCCGCAGGTAAATCGGCATGAAGAACACGGCCACGAACAGCAGCACAATGGCCGCCACCCACTCGTAGGCCGCCACCGCCAGCCCCTGCGTGAAGCCCGCCCCGGAAGTGCCGATAAACTGCTCGGCCGAGATGTTGGAGGCAATCATGCTGGCCCCGATGGCCCACCACGTCAGCGAGCCTTCGGCCAGAAAGTAGTCCTTGGAATCAAGCTCCTTGTTTTGCTTGCGCTTATAGATATAATACCCGTAGCCCGACACCCCCAGCAGGTAGAACAGGAACACTAGGAGGTCGAAAGTTGTCAGGCCGTTGCGCATCAGAGAGGAAGGGTGGGAAACAGGGGAGGGGAGAAGGGAAGCAGAGCCGGCGCACCGTTTGCGCTATGCTGCGAGACGGTACTGGTGCTAAGTAACAGAATTAGCGGCAGCTGCCTTGTAGTGCACTTCCGGCTGGGCCCGCAGCCGCTCGGCGGCCCATTCCGGCGTGATGTCGCGCTGGGCGTTGGCCAGCAGCTCGTAGCCTACCATAAACTTGCGCACCGTGGCCGAGCGCAGCAGCGGCGGGAAGAAGTGCATGTGCAGGTGCCACTCCGGGTACGCCGGGCCGTCGGTGGGGCGCTGGTGCAGCCCCGCCGAGTATGGAAACGAGGTCTGGAACAGGTTGTCGTAGCGGATGGTGAGGCGCTGGAGGGCGTCGGCGAAGGCGTCTTTCTCATCTTCGGTGAGCTGGGTGAGGTCTTGCACGGCGCGGCGCGGCAGCAACAGCGTCTCGAAGGGCCAGCTGGCCCAGAAGGGCACCAGCGCCACCCAGTGCGCGTTTTCCAGCACCACGCGGCTTTGCTCAGCCAGCTCCAGGGCCAGGTAGTCGGTGAGCAGCGTGCGGCCGTGCTCCTGGAAGTAGGCCAGCTGCTGGCGGCTCTCCTTAGCCGGCTCGCCGGGCACGGTGCGCTGCGCCCAGATCTGGCCGTGCGGGTGCGGGTTCGAGCAGCCCATCACGGCGCCCTTATTCTCGAAAATCTGCACGTAGCCGATATCGGGGCGGGCGGCCAGCTCCCGGAACTGCTCGGTCCAGATGTCTACCACGCGGCGCAGGTCGGCTACCGGCATTTCGGGCAGCGTCAGGTCGTGGCGAGGTGAGAAGCAGATGACGCGGCCCAGCCCACTCTCGGCCTCGGCCCGCAGCAGCCCGCCCAGGTTAACGCTGCCGGCCGGCGCGTCCTCGCGCAGGGCCGCAAAGTCGTTGTCGAACACAAAGGTGCCGCGGTAGTCGGGGTTCTGGTCGCCGTTCACGCGGCCGTTGCCGGGGCAGAGGTAGCACGTCGGGTCGTGGGCGGGGCGACTGGCGGTATCGGGGGCTTCTTGCTGGCCCTGCCAGGGCCGCAGCGCCCGGTGCGGCGACACCAGCAACCACTCCCCATTCAGCGGATTATAGCGCCGGTGCGGCTGCTGGGCCAGATCGAAAGTAGCGGGGGCGGGCATGGTAGCGGGGTAGAGCGGGTGTCGGAGAGGTTTGAGAAACTTTTAGAACGTCATGCTGAGCTTGCCGAAGCATCTCGCGTGCTGACGCCGGATTACTATCACAACATCAGCACGCGAGATGCTTCGGCAAGCTCAGCATGACGTTCTTCTTAAGATGATGTTCTTCTGTCCTCATTACAGCACTGAAACCCCGCCGACGATGGTGGTCTGGTAGGTTTCGAGCGGGCGGCCCAGCTGCTGCTGAAACGCGGCGGCGGTGGCGGCAATGAAGCCCGGCACGGCCGCAGCCGGCAGCAGGTTGATAGTGCAGCCCCCGAAGCCGCCGCCCATCATGCGGGCCCCCAGCACCGCGGGCTGGCCCTGGGCCAGTTCCACCAGCAAGTCCAGCTCGGGGCAGCTCACCTGATAATCGTCGCGCAGGCCAGCGTGCGAGCCATACATCTGCTGCCCGAAAGCGGCCATGTTGCCGGTGGCCAAGTGCTGGCAAGCCGTTTCCACGCGCTGGTTTTCCTCCACCACGTAGCGGCAGCGGCGGTACACCACGGCGCCCAGTTCGGCCTGGTGTCGGGCCAGTTGTTCCAGTGTAGCATCGCGCAGGCTGTGCACCTGCGGGTAGTAGCGGCTGAGCACGGCCACGCCCTGCTCGCACTCCTGGCGGCGCGTGTTGTACTCGGAGCTGGCCAGGCTGTGCTTCACGCCGGAGTTGCAGAGCACAAGATGGTAAGCGGCCGAATCGAAGGGAAAATACTGGTGTTCCAGCGAGCGGCAATCCAGGCGCACCACTTGGCCCGCCTGCCCGCACAGGCTGGCAAACTGGTCCATAATGCCACACTGCACCCCGGCAAACTCGTGCTCGGCCTTCTGGGCAATATGCGCCAGCTCCAGCCGGCTCAAACCCAGGTGCAGCAGCTCGTTGAGCGCGAAGGCCAGGCCGCATTCCACGGCGGCCGACGACGACAGGCCCGCGCCCATCGGCACGTTGCCCCCAAACACGCAGTCGAACCCGGGCACCACCACGCCGCGCTGCTGCAGCTGCGCCACCACTCCCTGTAGGTAGTTGGCCCAGAGCGTAGCGCCGGGCTGTAGCGGCGCCGCGCACAACGGTTGTTCATGGGCTTCGGCTTTATCCAGCGAGAAGAGCCGGGCCGAATCCAGCCCGTTGAGTGCCACCGCAAACACGATTTCCTTGTCGATGGCTGCCGGCAGCACGAAGCCTTCGTTATAATCGGTGTGCTCGCCGATGAGGTTCACCCGCCCCGGGGCCCTGACCAGCAATGGGTTAGCGCCGTAGCGGTGCTGAAAAGATGCAAGAACGCGCTGTGCCAACATAGCATGGGCCAGTAAAGAAGCTGTGATTCGGTAGATGGCTGCAAATCTATGCAATCGATTGCAAAAGCAAATTCAAATCCCTGAAAATTTAGCTTCCAGTGCTGAGATCTTGTAGCAGGCGTTGCCGGTAACCTGGTGGCATAGCCTGTCTGTTGCAGCATCTTTCGCGCAATAGCCAGTGGGTAAGCTGGCTGGTGACCTGACTGCGGCCGATGCGGGCAGGCAGGCTAATCTGGTAGTAAGTATTTATCCGGCAACCAGCTGTTTGCTAGTGTTTTGAATAATTATTGTATTTGGATCTGGTTGGATATTGGGATGATAATCTATATTTATGCAATCGTTTGCAATTTGGCTAGATTGCTGACTGTAAACGCCCTCCCGATTACCCGCTCCCTCACCTGACGCCTCCCACCCCGATCCGGCTACCATATGCCTCGTATTGTTCTCCGTTTTCTTTGTGCAGCAACTCTTCTTGTAAGTGCCTGGGCCGCCGCTGCCCAAACCCCTGCTGCCGCCCCGCTGCCCACCGGCGACGTAGTGGTGGACGGGCGCGGGGTGTTGCGCTGGCAGCAGAATAAGCAGGAAGTAGCGCTGTTCGGGGTGAACTACACGGCCCCGTTTGCCCACGCCTACCGGGCCCATCAGGCGGTGGGGGCCAACCTCGAAAAGGCCATCGAGCAGGACGTATACCACCTTTCGCGCCTGGGCGTGGATGCGTTTCGGGTGCACGTCTGGGACGTGGAAATTACCGATACGCTGGGTAACCTGCAGGCCAACGAGCACCTGCGCCTCTTCGATTATCTGGTGGCGCAGCTCAAGCAGCGCGGCATCAAGCTGGTGCTCACTCCCATTGCGTACTGGAACAACGGCTACCCGGAGCGCGACTCGGGTACGGGCTTTTCCAGCATCTATTCCAAGGGGCAGGCTTACCGAAATCCGCGCGCCATCCGGGCTCAGGAAAACTACCTGACCCAGTTCCTCAACCACCGCAACCCCTACACCAAACAGCTCTACCGCGACGACCCCGACATCATCGCCTACGAGGTCTGCAACGAGCCCAAATACCAGGAGCCGGCGGCCGAGGTGACGACCTTTGCCAACCGCATGGTGGCCGCCATGCGCGCCACCGGCTACCGGAAGCCCATTTTCTACAACGTTTCCGAGAACCCCGACCTGGCCGGCGCCGTGCTGGATGCCAACATGGAGGGCCTGACGTTTCAGTGGTACCCGGCCGGGCTGGTGAGCGGCCACACGCTGCGCGGCAACCTGCTGCCCCACGTCGATAAGTACCCGATTCCGTTCCGAGCCGACGCCCGGTTTCAGCGCCGCGCTAAGCTGGTGTACGAGTTTGAGTCGGCCGATATTATCCAGCCGGTGATGTACCCCTTTATGGCTCGCAGCTTTCGCGAAGCCGGGTTTCAGTGGGCCACCCAGTTTGCCTACGACCCGCTGGCCATTGCCCACGCCAACACCGAGTACCAGACGCACTACCTCAACCTGGCCTACACGCCCGGCAAGGCCATCAGCCTGCTCATTGCCGGCAAGGTATTCCGCCAGACGCGGCGGGAGCAGCCGTTTCCGCGCTACCCCGCCGATTCTACGTTTGGGCCGTTTCGGGTGAGCTACCGCGAAGGGCTGAGCGAGATGAACACCGACGAGGAGTTTTATTATACGACTTCTACACAAACGATTGCGAAGCGCCCTTCGCGCCTGCGCCACCTGGCCGGCGTGGGCAGCTCGCCGCTGGTGCAGTACGGCGGTACCGGCGCCTACTTTCTCGACCGGCTGGCTCCCGGCGTGTGGCGGCTGGAGGTGCTGCCCGATGCGGTAGCCATCCGCGACCCGTTCGAGACGACCTCGCTGCAAAAAACTGTCACCCAGATTCTGTGGAACGACCAGCCGCTGCGCCTCACGCTGCCGGAGCTGGGCGAGTCCTTCAGCCTGCGCGGCCTCAACGCAGGTAACACCGCGCAGCTTCAGGCCACGGCGGGCCACCTGACCGTGCGGCCGGGCGTGTACCTGGTAGCGGCGGCCGGCAAAAGCACCGCCGCCTGGACGCCCGATTCGCGGCTGGGCACGTTGCGGCTGGGTGAGTTTGTGGCACCCGCGCCCACGGCCCTGGGGCCGCAGGTGTGGCACACGCCCGTGCCGCAGGCCACCGCTGGCCAGCCCCTCACCATCCGGGCCACGCTTTCGGGCCTGGCTCCCGCCGACAGCGTGTTTCTGGTGGCTCAGCACTATTATGGGCGCACTGTGCGGCTTCCCATGCAGCGGCCCGCCTACGCCACCGTGGAAGCCACCGTGCCGGCTGAGCTGACGTACGCCGGCCAGCTGCGCTACTGGATTGAGCTGAAGCAAAACGGCCGCACGCGCACTTTCCCAGGCGACTTCAGCGGTGCGCCGCGCGACTGGGACTACTTCGCGCGGGAGCGGTGGGAGGTGGCCCTGGTGGGCGCAAAAGCCCCGCTCGACCTGTTCCAGGCCGCCACCGACCAGGATCGGGTGGAAGCCCGCGCCCTGGTCCGCAACGCCTGGACCGACTACGTAACCACCGAGGCCACCGGCGCCCTGGCGTTGCGCTTCGTGCAAAGCAACCAAGCCGCCGCGTCTGCTACGGCCGCCGTGCCTGGTCCGGCGGCCAGCCTGCGCGTGTACTTCGCCGACAAGCTGCTGGGCCGCCCGACTGACGTGGCGGGCTTCCGGGAAGTGGTGGTGCGCGCCCGCGCCAGCCAGCCCGTGGGCGCGCAGCTGGTGCTGGCCACCAAAGATGCCGCCGCGTTTGTGGCCCCGCTGGCTCTCAGCACCGAAATGCAGGAAATCCGGGTGCCTCTCAGCGCCTTCCGGGCCGGGCCGCTGCTGCTGAGTCCGCGGCCGTACCCGGGGTTTCTGCCGCTGCAGTTCCAGTCGGCCACCGCTGCCGCACCCCTGAAACTGGCTGATACGGAAGTGCTGCAGCTGCTGCTCGACGCCGCTCTGGCCGGCGGCAGTGCCCCAGCGCACGTGGACATCGAGTCGGTGCAGCTGCGGTAGCGGCCGTGGTTTTTGTTTGTTTTCCAACAATACGCCTTATGAAAAAACGACTTCTACTTATACTGCTGCTGGCCTTGGGGGCCGGCTTCGGGCCGCACGCACAGGGCCAGACTGTACCGCTGGCCAAGGGGGCCGATGTGGGCTGGCTGACGGAGATGGAAGCCGCTGGCCGCACATTTGCCAACGCCGCCGGCGTGCGCCAGGACTTGCTGCAAACCCTGCGTGAGTACGATATGAATACCATCCGGCTGCGGGTGTGGGTGAACCCCGCTGGCGGCTGGAACGGCAAAAACGATGTGGTGGCCAAGGCCATCAGGGCCCGCGACAAGGGCTTTCGGCTGCTGATCGACTTCCATTACAGCGACAGTTGGGCCGACCCGGGCCAGCAGACCAAGCCTGCTGCCTGGCGCAACTTCACGCTGCCGCAGCTGCAGGAAGCCGTTTACAATCATACCTACGAGGTGCTCGACAGCCTCAAGGACAACGGCATTGTGCCGGAGTGGGTGCAGGTGGGCAACGAAACCAACGACGGCATGCTGTGGCCCGAGGGCCGGGCGTCCACCAACATGGCCGCCTTCGCCCAGCTCGTGGACCGGGGCTACGCTGCTGTGAAGGCCGTAAACCCGACGTCTAAGGTTATCGTGCACATTTCCAACGGGTTTAATAATGGCCTGTTCCGCTACCTGTTCGACGGGCTGCGTACCAACGGCGCGCGCTACGACGTCATCGGCATGTCGCTGTACCCGACGGCGGCCAATTGGCCCACGCTCACGGCCCAGTGCCAGGCCAACATGAACGACATGGTGAGCCGCTACCCCGGCAAGGAGGTGATGGTGGTGGAAACCGGCATGCCGGTTTCGGCGCCTATCCCGACCCGGCAGATGCTGCTGGATCTGCTGGCCAAAGTGCGCGCCGTACCTAACCAAAAGGGCCTTGGGGTGATGTATTGGGAGCCTCAGGCTTACAACTGGCAGGGCTACAATCTAGTGGCCTGGGATAACAGCGGCCGCCCTACCATTGCCATGGACGCCTTCCGCGACTCGCCGCCGGCTGAAGGCCTGGTGGTGAACCCTGGGTTTGAGTACACGGCTGCCACCCAGACACCGCTGGGCTGGCAGACTGCCGCCTCGGATGCTGCCGCCGATTTCACCCAGAACTATGGCCGCGCCAGTCTCTACCAACTCACGCACCAGCGTGCCGTGCCCTATCAGGCCCGCACCTACCAACTGCTGACCAACGTGCCCAACGGCACCTACACGCTGCGGGCCTGGGCCCAGAGCAGCGGCGGCCAGGCCGTGTGCCAGCTCTATGCCAACAGCAATGGCGGCGCCGAGCGCGCCACGGCCATCGCCGCCTCCGACGACTGGACGCGGGTGGAAGTAAGCAACATCGTCGTCAGCAACGGGCAGTGCGAAATCGGCCTGCGCTCCGATGCCGGGGCCAACAACTTTTGCGCGCTCGACGACGTGGAGTTTGTGGCCGCCACAGTGAACAGCGTGCGCGCCGCCACCGACAATATCTTGGATGCGCAACTGTTCCCGAACCCCGCCAGCCAGCGTAGCACCGTGCGCTACACCCTGGCCCGCCCCGAAACCGTGCGCCTGACGCTGCACTCACTCACGGGCCAGCTCGTGCGCGACTTCGGTCCGGCGCAGCCCAAGGGCAGTGGCCTGCACACCCAGACGCTGGAGCTGGGCGGCACGCTGGCGCCTGGCATCTACCTGCTGCGCATTGCCCACGACGACCAGTTCACGATGCGCAAACTCATCAGGCAGTAACCTCAGTCAACGCCGAAATGCGGGGCCTTCTACCCGGCGGGTCCCGCATGTTGCTCACTCATTGACGAATACTCAACAACCCAAACCCACCATTTTTCTCCTTTTTTATGAAAAACCTTTTCTCTTTCGTTGCGCTGGGATGCCTGGCAACGGCCTCGCTGACTGCACAGGCCCAGTTCACGTTGGATGGCCGCGCTACGGCCGCCGAAATTGGTGCCGGCGTGGGCAAGTACCAGCTGGCCGGTACTTATACCGGCAACCACCTCGATACCGACCGGGGCCTGAAGGCGCTGTACGTGGGCTACACCGCCACCACGCTCAACATAATGGTGGTGGCCTCGGCCGAAGCGCCTGACGTGGCTACCACGTTCGGATACCGTGCGCTGGTGCTGTATCTCAACACGCCGGCCCGCACGGGTGCCCCGGCCGGTCTGCCGTTGCTGGGTAGCGCCGATGGGCAGTCGCCGCTGCGGCATATACCCACGCTGGACATGCAGACCGACTACGGTTTCCGCGCTTCTGTTGGGCCTGCTACCGCTGCGGCTACCGACGTGTATTTCAGCGCAGTATCGTACGTGACGGGTACGGCCGTGGCGGCCGGTACCGATCCTTATGTGGGCCAGGGCAGCAAGACGGGCGCCGTTGTGACTTCGGCTACTACTGTACTGCCCGGCACCCGCTTCTCGTATTTCAACACCGCCAACCTGACGGCCAATACCACCAACGCCGGCCTGGAAATTGAGATTCCCCTCTCGGCCCTGGGCACCACTACACTCACGGCTGGCAGCCGCCTCGACCTGATGGCCGCTTACACCAACTCCAACGGCGACTTCTTCTCCGACGTGATTCCGCAGATTGCCGGCCGCACCACCGCGCTGGGCGTCGATCCGGATTTCTCCACCATTGCCGGTACACAGGCAGTGGCGTTTGTGCTGGGCTCGGGCGTGCTGGCGACGCGCGCCGAAACGGCCGCCGCGTTGGATTTCAACGTGTATCCTAACCCTGCGCCGGGCGCCGCTACCATCGCCTACCGCGTGCCCGCCGGTGCGCAACCCGTGACGCTGGCCGTGTACAACAGCCTGGGGCAGCAGGTGCGCTCGGTGGCCGAGCAGATGCAGGCCGGCAGCCAGCAGGTGCCGCTAGGCAACCTGACTGCTGGTGCGTACCTAGTGAAGCTGCGCGTAGGCGACCAGCTCACCAGTCGTAAAGTAGTTGTAGAGTAATCTATCGGGTACTTGCGTACTCTGGAGGCGGCGGCCGGCCCCAAACCGGGGTTGGTCGCCGTTTATTCGTCCCGGGTAGTTTGCCGGCAGTTGCGGCCATAGTTTGTGGTTGCAATAGAGCCTTTTCGTTTGTCATCATTCCTTTTTTCATGCGCTTCTTCTCTTTTCCTCTTTCTCTGCTGAGTGCCCTGAGCATGCTAGTGTTGGCCCTGGCCAATCCGGCGGCGGCCCAGGTGCGGCAGGAAACCCTGCTGACCACCGACTGGAAGTTCAGCAAGGGCGAGCTGCCCGACGCGGCCCGGCCGGAGTTCAACGATGCCCAGTGGCAAACCGTGCGCGTGCCCCATGACTGGGCCATTTACGGCCCCTTCGATGGCAACAACGATTTGCAGGAGGTGAAAATCGAGCAGAACCAGGAGCAGAAGGCCACCCTGAAAGCGGGCCGCACCGGCGGGCTGCCGTTCATTGGCACGGGCTGGTACCGGCGGCGCCTGGCGGTGCCGGGCTTCGGGCCGGGCAAGCGGGCAGTGCTGCTCTTTGATGGGGCCATGAGCAACGCGCGCGTGTTCGTGAACGGCCGCGAGGTAGGCAACTGGCCCTACGGTTACAACTCGTTTTCCTTCGACATCACCAGCTTTCTGAAGCCCACCGGCGCCGACAATGTGCTGGCCGTGCGCCTGCAAAACCAGCCCGAAGCCTCACGTTGGTACCCCGGCGCCGGCCTCTACCGCAACGTACACCTCATCGTAACCGACGAAGTGCACATTCCGGTGTGGGGCACTTACCTGACCACGCCCGAAATCAGTGCCAGCCAAGCCAGCGTGCAGCTGCGCACGCAGGTAGCCGGCGCGGGCTCGGCGGCCAATCTGCGGCTGGAAACCGAAATCTGCGACGCGGCCGGCCGCATCCTGACCACCACTTCCACGCCGCTGGTGGTGGGCGCGGCAGCTGTTGATCAGCGCCTGCTGGTGCCTTCCCCCAAGCTGTGGTCGCCGGAAACGCCGGTACTTTACACGGCTTCCTCGAAGCTGTTCGCCGGCGAAACGCTGAAAGACACGTACGTGACCCGCTTCGGGATTCGCTCCTTCAAGTTTGAGGCAAATAAAGGCTTCTCCCTGAACGGGCAGCCGCGCAAGCTCCGGGGCGTATGCAACCACCACGACTTGGGCCCGCTGGGCGCGGCCGTGAACGTGGCCGCGCTCCGTCGTCAGCTCACGCTGCTGAAAGATCTGGGCGCCGATGCCATCCGGACCACCCACAACATGCCGGCCCCGGAGCTGGTGAGTCTGGCCGACGAAATGGGCTTCATGCTGATTGTGGAGTCGTTTGACGAGTGGAAAAAGCCCAAGGTGAAGAACGGCTACAGCCAATACTTCGATGAGTGGGCCGAGAAGGACTTGGTGAACATGGTGCATCGTGACCGAAACCACCCTTCAGTAATCCTATGGAGCATCGGCAACGAGGTGCCTGACCAGTGGGCCCCGGGCGGCGTGGCCATTGCCAAGCGCCTTCAGGATATTGTACACCGCGAGGACCCTACGCGCCCCGTCACCGTTGGGATGGACCAGTTTGATGCGGTGGTGAAAAACGGTTTTGCCGCGCTACTCGACGTGCCGGGCTTCAACTACAAGCCCAGCCGCTACCCCGAAGCCCGCGCCAAGCTGCCCCAGGGCCTGATGCTGGGCTCAGAAACGGCTTCCACGGTGAGTAGCCGGGGCGTGTACAAGTTTCCGGTGGAGTTGGCCAAGCAGAAGAAATACCCCGACAACCAGTCGTCGTCGTATGACCTGGAGTCGTGCGTGTGGTCGCAGACGCCCGACGAGGAGTTTGTAATGCAGGATTCGCTGAACTACGTGATGGGCGAGTTCGTCTGGACCGGGTTCGACTACCTGGGCGAGCCCACGCCGTATGACGAGGCCTGGCCGTCGCACAGCTCCTACTTCGGTATTCTGGACCTGGCTGGCCTACCCAAGGACCGGTACTACCTCTACCGGGCCCGCTGGAACCCCGCGCCCACGCTGCACCTGCTGCCCCACTGGACTTGGCCCGGCCGCGAAAACCAGACCACGCCCGTGTTCTGTTACACCAACTACCCCGAGGCCGAGCTGTTCGTGAACGGCCAGAGCCAGGGCCGCCGCCGCAAAACCACCAGCGGCCCCCTGCAGACCCGCTACCGCCTGATGTGGAACGACGTGAAATACGTGCCCGGCACCCTGAAAGTAGTAGCCTACAATGCCGCCGGCCAGCCCGTAGCTACCGAAGAGGTGCACACTGCCGGCGCCCCCCACCACATCCGCCTGACTACTGACCGCGCCACCCTCCGCGCTGATGGCGAGGACCTGGCCTACGTGACGGCCCGCGTGGAGGACGTCAAAGGCAACCTCTGCCCCGAAGCCACCAACCAGCTGCAGTTTGCCGTGCGCGGTGCCAGTCAGTTTAGGGCCGCTGCCAACGGCAACGCCGCCAGCCTGGAGCTGTTCCACGAGCCGCAGATGAAGGCTTTCCAGGGTCAGCTGGTGGTGCTGGTGCAAGCCACCAATAAAGCCGGCAAAGCGCAGCTTGAAGTCAGCAGCCCCGGCCTGAAAAGCGGCGTATTGAAGCTGAAGACAACCAAGAGAGGCTAGTAAGACAATAAAAGCCCTAAAAAGACAAGCCTCAAAAACTGCAAATCTGATGACAGATGCAGTTTTTGAGGCTTGTCTTTTAGGAGCTGAACGTTACTCCGATGTACCCGGAGCCGGAATCGAACCGGCATATCTTTCGATATCGGTGTTTGAGACCGACGCGTCTACCAGTTCCGCCATCCGGGCGTCTACCGTGCCTGTGGTAGATCAGGAACGGGTGGCAAACTTAGCCAGACTTTCTTGAATGCGCAAGAGGTAACGCTTTTTCAGGTAGTAGGTGCGTACCTGCTGCAGTGCCTGCGGGCGAGCGTCTGCCGGTAGCTTGTCGTAACTGGCCAGCACAGGTTCGATGCCGGTTTCCAGCGTGTGCGTAAGGGCGTTAACGTCGCTTTCGAGCTGGCTGACAAGGGTCGGGTCGGAGTCGAATTCCAGCTCCATCAGCTGCTCATTCAGCTCCATTACTGCCATTAAAAAATCAGCGGGCAGGTCCTGCTTGCCTTCCTCCAGCAGTCCATGGCGCTGCAGAATGTAAGCCATCCGGCGGTCAGCGTCGGAGAGCGTGCGGTAGGCGTTGGTGTTGAGCGTGGCCAGCATCAGCACTTCCTGCTGCTGTTCGGGGCTTTCCGTGGCGTGGAAGTCGGGGTGATATTGGCGGCTCAGAGCGTAGTATTTGCTCTTGATGGCCTTCTCGTCCGGCTGAAACGATTCCGGGAGCTCATAAAAGGCAAAGTAGTCGGTTGCGGGCATGGGGTAGGAGAGGAGTGAGGCCGACACGGCCGGCAGACGCTGTACGTGTGCTGCAGCGAAAACAAGCTGGCCCGGCCCGGAAATATTACTGCGGGCTGCTGCCTGCACTCAGGCCAGGGAAGGCTGGTGCAACAGAAAAGGCCAGCGGTGGCGCGGCAAACAGCGCCTTGGTAGCCGGCCATACCTGCCCGAACAAAGCCGACCGACGGTAGGCGTTCAGGGCTTCGGCCGATTCCCAGTGGCTGTGGGTACAGTACACGTGCGGCTGGTCGGCGTCCTGCCACAATTCCAGAAAACGGCAGCCAGGCATGCTTCTGATCAGGTCTTCTGAAGCCTGAAATAGCTGCAGAAAGTCAGGCACCCGCTCCGGAGTAAAGGTCATGCGCACAATGCGAATCAGCATACAGATGGCTTGCAGGGAATGAGAGTATCTATCTGCTTATTGATTAACATAATAAATAGATAAAAGAAAAAAACAGGCTTTATGGCGCTTCGCGTGGCATTCAGGCCGACTGTCTAGCTGTCTAGCGCGAACCGCACGTCTACTTGCGAATCGAAATGCAGCCCCAGCAGCTCCGACGCGTTGCCCTGGTTGATGCCGATGCACAGCTGGTCTTGGCTGTTGAAGATGCAGACTGCCTCGCCCGGATCCGCGTCCTGAAAATGGGTGGCAATGCTACGCACGGTTTCGCGCGCGAAGTGGATGGCGCAAGGCCTGTCGCGGCCGATAACTTCCACCGCCGACCGGGTGATGTTGGTAATGAGGTTGCCGTAGTGGTCGACGTGCACCACATGGCCCGTGATGCGGTGGTCCTGCAGCCGCACCTGGCGGTTGAGCAGCGAGTAGAGGTCGGTGGTAAGGGGGCCCAAATCCTGAAGCGCCCCGCCCTGGGCCAGATGCACGGCGGCCGGCGCCAGCAGGTCGCGGGTGGGGGAGGCGGTGGGGCGGGCCGGCGGGGGCAGGGCTACCAGCGCGTCGGGCTGGCCGTCGCAGAGCAGGGCCAGCAGGCCGTTGTCGGCTGCCACAAAGTAATGGCCCTGGAAGCTGGCCGCATGCCACGCCGCCCGGGGGCTGCCCAAATCGTTGACACCCACCAGGTGCACGGTACCGGCCGGAAAATCACGAAATACGGCCTGCAGAACATGCAGGGCGTGGGCGATGTTGAAAGGTTCGATGGCGTGCGTGATGTCGAGCACCGGAACAGTGGGTGCCAGCTGCAGAATCCGCGCTTTCACTGCCGCTACGTAATGGTCGCGGTAGCCAAAGTCAGACAGAAACGTAATCAACCCCATTGCCGTAAATCCTGCGTTCTTCGTACTATTGCTCAGGTGCCTCAAGGGCGGCAAAAGTAGGCTATTTAGCTGAACCGTCCCCTTTTTCCGGGGTGCCTTTTTCCTAACTCCCTCGTTACAAAACCCCCACAGATTGGTCGAGAAAGTCATCACGCTCGAAAACGTGTCCCTGATTGATTTCCTGGGACCCGACAACCAGAATATCCGCCAGCTTGCGGCGGCCTTTCCGGGCAGCAAAATTATTTCACGCGGCAACGAGATTAAGATTCAGGGCCAGACACTGGTTATCAGCCGCATCAACGACATCCTGTCGGCCCTGATTGAGCACTACCACCAGTACGGCCAAATCACGGAGAAAACCGTTTCGCAATACCTGTCTTCGGCCGATGAAGACCAGCAGGACCGTGTGCTGGCGGCTTCGCCCGACGTCATCTTGTTCGGTGACAAGGGCGGCGTCATCAAGGCCAAAACGGCCAACCAGCAGCGCCTCGTGGACGCCGTGCTGAAGCACGACCTAGTATTTGCGCTGGGGCCGGCTGGTACCGGCAAAACCTATATTTCGGTTGCGCTGGCCGTGCGGGCCCTCAAAAACAAGGAGGTGAAGCGCATCATCATCTCCCGGCCCGTGGTGGAGGCCGGCGAAAGCCTCGGCTTCCTGCCAGGCGACATGAAGGAGAAGGTCGACCCCTATCTGCGCCCGATTTACGATGCGCTGGAAGACATGCTGCCGGCCGAAAAGCTGAAGCTGTACCTGGAAAACAAGACCATCGAAATTGCCCCGCTGGCCTACATGCGCGGCCGGACGCTCAACAACGCGTTTGTGCTGCTCGATGAAGCCCAGAACACCACTCCCTCGCAACTGAAGATGTTTCTGACCCGCATGGGCCCCTCTGCGAAGGTGATGGTGAACGGCGACCGAAGCCAGGTTGACTTGCCCACCAAGCAGAAATCGGGGCTGATGCAGGCGCTCGATATTCTGCGCGACGTGTCGGGCATCGGCTTTGTGGAAATGAGTGCCGAGGACGTGGTGCGCCACCGCTTGGTGAAGCAGATTGTGCTGGCCTACGACAAGTTCGACGTGGAAGCCCAGCAGGAGCAGGCCAACCAGGCCAACCGCCCCATCCGGCAGGCGCAGCCCTACCGCCGCCCCGCCGGCCCCGGCTCCACCTCTACCGACCCCAGCCGCCACCCCGATGCCCGCCGCGAGGACGACGGCATGACGGCCCTGCCCGTTAACCACGAGCAGTAAAGCACGAATCCGGCTGATTCAGTTGATGCCTTACAACAGCGGCGGTCCTTACGGGGCCGCCGTTTTTGTTTGCGCATTGGCCTGGCAATGCGCTGGGTTGGCTACTTTCGCCGCTACTTCGGCTCCGCAGAACGGGGAGCCTTTCTTTGCTACAAACCTCGAAATCATGGAAACTGCGCGCGTACACCGAGTTACTTCCGCGGCTGATCTGGCGGCGGCGCTGGCGGTCCGGCATACCGTATTTGTGCTGGGCCAGAACGTGCCCGCCACGCTGGAGCAGGACGCCCACGACCACACCGACGCCACCCACTACCTTGCCTTGGCGGCCGATAACACGCCCTGCGGCGCCGCCCGCTGGCGCCCCACCGAGAAAGGCGTGAAGCTGGAGCGCTTTGCCGTGCTGGCCGACTACCGCAACCAGCAGGCTGGGGCCGCGCTGCTCCGGCAGGTGCTGCTGGATGTGGATGCCGCGCACCCCGCCGCCACTGTCTATCTGCACGCCCAGCTGCCGGCCGTGCGCTTTTATGAGCGGCACGGCTTTCATCAGCTGGGCCCACAGTTCGAGGAAGGCGGCCTGCAGCACTACAAAATGGTGTGGCAGCGCCCGGCGTAGGCTGGCCGGGGAAGGCAGTAGCGGCGGGCAGCAAAGATGCCCCGTAGTTGCCTTGCCGGCCGTGCCCGGTTGCGTGTAGTGTAGTCGCCTGCTTTCTGATATATTGGCTATCGAATACCATATATAGTAAGTGCTGCTATGCTCCACTGGGCCTCCTATGCATTCGTGCGCCTGACGCTGGCATTGATGGCCGGCATCCTCACCTGCCTGTATTTCGGCGAAACGCTGCCCGTGCTGGTGTGGCCGCTGGCGGGGCTGGTGGGCGTGTTCCTGATAATCCAGTGGCGCATGTGGCGCCATCCCAACCCCGCTGTGGCAGATAAGGCCGGTTTGCTGGCGCTGGCGGCGGTGTATGTGGCCGGGGCCGCCTTCATGCAGCAGGCCACTGAGTCGCGCCGGCCCGACCACCTCTACCGCTTCGGGCAGAAAATCGAATTCTACCGGGCCGTGGTGGACGACTACACGGTGGTGCGGCCGGCCACCTACGCTACCACCGTGCGGGTGTCGGCGGTGCGGGTGGCCGGGCGGTGGCAGCCAGCGGTGGGCGGCATCCGGATATCGGTGCCGCGCGACTCGGGCGTGACGGCCCCGCAGTACGGCGACCTGTGGCTGGTGCGCGGCGCGCCCGCGCCCAGCAAAGCCCCGCTCAACCCCGGCGAGTTCGACTACCGGCGTTACCTGCAGTACCACCAGGTCTACCATCAGCAGTTCATTCACCCCGACCAGTACCAGCGCATCGGCATAGCGCCGCCCAGCCTGCTGAAGGCGGCGGCCATGCGGGCTGCCCGCGTGCTCGATGGGGTGTTCAGGCAATACGTGGTGGCCCGGCGCGAATATGCGTTGGCGTCGGCGCTGGTGCTGGGCATCAAGGACGACATCGACCAGGAAACCAAGCAGGCCTACGCCAATACTGGCACCACCCACATCATGGCCGTGTCGGGGCTGCAGGTGGGGCTGCTGTTCGGGGCCGTATCGGGGCTGCTGGGGTGGCTGCCGGGGCGGCGGGGGCCGTGGTTCCGGCTGCTGACAGCGCTGCTGGGGCTGGCCGTAATCTGGAGCTACGCCTTCCTGACGGGGCTGTCGGCGTCGGTGCTGCGGGCGGCGGTGATGTTCACGTTCATCATTGTGGCGCGGGCCTCGCAGCGGCAAACCAACATGTTCAACACGCTGGCCGTGGCGGCTTTCTGCCTGCTCTGCTACGACCCCTATCTGCTTTGCGACGTAGGGTTTCAACTGTCGTTTCTGGCCGTTATCAGCATCGTGTATCTGCAGCCGCGCATCGGGGCTTGGCTGGACGTGAAGAACTACTTCCTGGAAAAACAGCGGCCCTGGCAGCCGAAACCGGTGCAGAAGGCCTGGAAAGCCACCAGCTGGACGCTCGACAAAGTCTGGCAGGCCACGG